>CAYOZI010000016.1:0-2262 GCA_964408425.1 Microcaldota archaeon | reverse complement strand
ATTCCTTCCGTTGTGCATGAGGCTGCGGGAGACTCTCTTCCTTTTTGTTTGAGGAAGTTAGTCCGCAAATTCAAATCCCGCCGAGTCCACTATCTTTTTCTTTGAACGGTGTTTAGCAAACTAACGGGATTTTTCCACTCAAAGCGCAATGCCCGTGCTTTTCGAAATACCGCTGGTGATACTCTTCAGCCGGATAGAATTTCGAAGCGGGAACTATTTGCGTAACCGCCTTTTTTCCTGATTTGACCAGCTTTTCCTTCGACTCTTTCGCAATCCGCTCCTGCTCTTTCGAATGGAAGAAGATCGCAGACCGGTATTGCTCCCCCATGTCGAAACCCTGGCGGTTCAGCGTCGTAGGGTCGTGAACCTTCCAGAAAACCTTCAAAAGGTCTTTGAAAGAAGTTTCTTTCGGGTCGAACTCTAGTTCAACAGCCTCCGCGTGACCCGTTTCCCCCGAACAAACCATTTCGTAAGAAGGATCAGCCGTCTTTCCTCCAGTGTAACCCGAGATCACGATTAAAACGCCTTTCAAGTGGCGGAACGACTCTTCCACATGCCAAAAACAGCCCGCCGCAAACGTCGCCTTCTCCGTTTTTCCCTTCATGAGGAAATTAAGCGAAAAAGAGCACTTTAAAATTTGCTTTAAGCGCTAAACAAATCGTGAGGAAAAAGTGAAAGACTGCGTTTTCTGCAATCTGGTCGAAGGAAAAACGCATAGGGCGTTGATAGGCGAGAACAAGCACGCCATCGCGGTTCTCGACGCATATCCGATAGTCGAAGGCCATTCGCTCGTCATTCCGAAAAAGCATCACGAGGCATTATGGGATATACCAAAGGAAGAGCTGCACGCGATTTTCGAGCTCGTAGTGGAAGTGGAGAAAAAGCTTTTGAAAAACCTGCCCTGCGGCGGAGTGGATTTGCGGCAGCATTACAGGCCTTTCGTTCCGGAAAGCAAACTGAAGAAAAACCACCTTCATTTTCATTTGATTCCACGCAAAACCTGGGACGACTTGTTCAAGCACGTTGGAACGCGCGAAACCAAATTCCGCACCGAACCGGAAAGGAAAAGCCTGGACGGGCTTGCTGAAAGGATAAACGGAAAGCAAAAGAAACTCTAGAAAAATAATGCAAAACAAGGGTTTTTCACTCGGCTAAAGCATAATCCATTCAACATGATGAAACTCGATCCTCGCATTGAACGGGCCATAGCCAAACTCGGTTTTGTAGAGCTCACTCCGGTCCAGGAGGAATCCATCCCCATAATAATGCAAGGCAGGAATTTGCTCGCCCAGTCGAAGACCGGAACCGGAAAAACCGCGGCTTTCGCCATTCCCATTCTCCAAAAAATGGATGAAAACAACAAGCTCCAAGCCATGGTCGTAGAGCCCACGCGAGAATTGGCCATTCAAGTGGGCAACGAGTTCAGGAAAATCGCGAGCGAAATGCCGTTCAGGGTAGTCGTGGCTTACGGAGGGGCGGGTGCCGAAAGGCAGAAGGAACTGCTGGAAAACGGGGCCAACATACTCGTCGGAACTCCGGACAGGCTTTTGGACTTGATAGTTGCGAAAGACGCGAAGCTGGACGATTTGAAAACTATAGTCTTGGATGAGGCCGACTTGCTTTTTGAATACTCGCTTGCTTTGAAAACAAGGAAACTCTTGAAGCTCACCCCCGAAACCGCCCAGAACCTGTTTTTCTGCGTTCACCTGCCCAAAACCCTCGAAGAGGACGCGGTCAAGTATTTGAAGGAATTCGCACGCGTGAAGACTTTCGGCGGAAGCGGAAAGATCGTTGATAAGCTCGAACACGAAGTCAGTTTCGTCGAAGGAAGCGAAAAATTCTTCGAGCTGGTAAAGCTTTTGAAGGAAGGGAAGAAAACGCTCGTGTTCTGCAAAACCAAGGAAGCCGTGAAAGAATTGAACCTCAAGCTTTTCAAAAACGGAGTTAAAACGAGAATGCTTCACGGCGATTTCGACGCGGAACGGAGGGATAAGGCGATAAACGCATTCAGGAAAGGCTATTCGAAAATAATGATTGCAACCGACGTAGCCGCCCGCGGCATCCACGTGCCGGGGTTGGAATTGGTCGTGAATTACGAACTACCCCAGAATTACGATTTCTACCTGCACAGAATCGGGAGAACCGCAAGGCTGGGGGAAAGCGGGAAGGTAGTGACTTTCGTGGAGAAGAGCGAGGCGAAACGCTGGAAGGAAATCCAGAACAAGCTCGGCAGCGTGTTGTAACAAAAAGCTATTTAACGAA
>CAYOZI010000015.1:0-23791 GCA_964408425.1 Microcaldota archaeon | reverse complement strand
TCATGCGGGCGATGTAAGTTCCCACTCGCACGAGTTTCATCGAGTCCCCGCTTTTCTTCAGCAAACCTTGCCTCACCGTTAATACTTTCGCCTTTCCTCCTTTGCCGACGATTTTTCCTGCAGCGCGTATTTCAGCGCCCATCGCTCCGGCTTCCATTATCTCCCTCAACGCGATCCTTATTGCAGGCTTGAATTGCGGTTTTGTTTCCACCCTCCTCCCTATTTTTTCCGCAACCATTTTCGGATCTAGAGCGGCGTTCTGGACTTCGATAACCTCGATCTGCGGGTTTTCAATCTTGAAATCCCGTTCCAAAGCGTCGCACAAGTCCTTGATCGATTTGCCGCGCTTTCCAACAACCACTCCCGGCCTGCGCACGGTAATCGCGATCCTCGTCGCAATGGGCGTTTTCTGCAGTTCGATCGAGGAAACTCCCGCCCTATCCAGCTCTTTGAACAAAAACTTTTTGACGTTGTAATCGCTCAACGCTTTTTTCAAAAACTTTTTCTCGACCGCCATTCAAACACCTTTCAGATATCACTCGACGTTAATTTTCTTCCCGAAACTTTCGCCCTTTCTTACCGCGGCGACTTCCGCCCCCTGCCTTACGGTTTCCTTGATTTGAGCGGACGTTGTCTTAGGAACGGATTTGGCTTTTTCCTCAGCCTTCTTTGGTTCGGAAGCCTTGGGCTTCGGCTTGTGGGCGGCTTCTTTCTTGTTGGCCCCTTCTTTTTTCTCCGCCGTTTTACCTTCCCCGACCGCCAGTTCCGCCCAAGCCAACCCGTAATTGCTCCAAATCGCCTGTTTTCCGTAACCGAGAGTCTGCGAGCCTGCGAAAAATTTCCTGTAACGCTTCAAAACGTTTTGCTTGTAAGCAGCCCCGTGTTTAACGACCAACGCGCTTTCGTCCAAGCCTTTCACTATCGCGTTTGCAACCGCATTTTGAAGAAGCTCGAGCGCGAACTTGCATTCTTTCTTCGGGTATTTGCCTTTCTGCCCGCCCAATTCGCTCCTGTGCCCGAGCCTTCCTGAAAATTTTCTGAAGCGGATGGCTTTCTTCAAGTCTATGGCTTCGTTCAGGATCACCCGCGCCTCTCCGATGGGCTTTCTTCGTATGGCGCCCAAAACCTGGCTCAAGTCCTTGTAACTGCAGTTCAAGTCGTGCAGTTGGGCTTTGCCCAGCTTTTCGCCTTCTTTCATTTTCAAAACAACCTTTTTTCAATTTTTGATGAAACTTTTTCCAAAAGTTTTTTACTTGAGCTCGACGCTCTTGGAACCCCTAGTTGCCCCGATTCCGGGTCCGGAGTGGCGGACGAGCTTGATCGGGTTTGCATATTCCCCTAACCTTCTTCCGACCATGTCGAGCGTAACCGTCAAATCGACGAACGAATTGCCGTTATACACCTGGAATCTTTTTCCGAGCATGTCGGGAATGATTGGCATTTGCCTGAAGTGGGTTTTCAACGGTTTTTTCGTGAAATCGTGCTTCTTCTCCTTTTCCAAAAACTTTTTCGCCTGGAAGCTCATTCTCCTGAGGCTTCGCCTGGATGAGGACGGAATTAATTTCAAAAACTCGTCCCAAGACAGGCTTTTCAGCTGTTCTTCGGTAAATCCCTTGAAAGTTTTTCTTAATGCCATTTCATCAACCTTGTTCTACGCTAACGCTCTTTCCCTTCCTTCTTCCCGTTCTCCTAGCCGCAATATGACCGGCTTTTCTTCCAGGAGGAGCTCCCCTGGCAACCATCGTCGGCTTTCCGCCGACTTTCCCCCCGTAAGGATGATCGTAAGCGCTCATTGCCCTTCCGCGAACGCTCGGGTAATAACGGTTCAGCGTCTTCATCTTGAACCACTTGGTTCCCGCCTTCAAAAACGGCTTTTCCGTCCTGCCGCCGCCCGAAGCCACTCCAACCGTCGCAATGCAATCGGGAGAAAGCGTTCTCACGACTTTGGATGAGAATAATACCGAAATCTTTCCGGTTTCCTCGTCTTCCGAAACCTTGTGCGAAGCGGCTCCGCCTGCACGCGAAATCTTCCCGCCGTCGCCGGGGTGGAGTTCAACGTTGAAAACGGGGGTTCCGTCGGGAATTTTCGACAGCCTCGTCGCGTTTCCGAGCGAAGGCTTGGCTTCCCAGCCCAATTCCATCTCATCGCCTACAGCCATTCCTTCCGCAGCCAAATTGTAAACCTTTTTCCCGGTGCCGTCTTGAAGCAATATTTCCGCAATCAGCACATCACGAGCCGGATCCTGGATGAAACCCACAACTTTTCCCCTTATCGTCTGCCCTTTGGGCAAATCGTACCTGACCGCCCCGAAAAACCGGTGCCCGGGCGAGTGGAATGCGGGAGAGCCTTTTCCCCTCTTTTGTTGCTTCAAGCGAGTTCCCATTTTTAAGCACCAGTTCAGATTACTTTCAATTTAGCGGCCAAATCCAGCGCCGCTCCGGCTTTTGCAAACGCGACTATCGCCTTTTTCTTCCCGTGCGGAGTGTTCATCACCGTTATCTTGCGCACTTTCTGCCCGTAGTTTTTTTCTATCTCCTTTTTCAGTTCCGGCTTCGTAGCCCTGTCTTCGACTATGAACGTTATCTTATTCTCGCGTTCTATAGCCGCAGCGGCTTTTTCCGACGTCAGCGCGTACAAAACCAACGAAACCATTTTTTTCTTTCACAACCTATTTTTCAAGTTTCAAATTACAAGAACAGCTTTTCCTTGCCCAAGCGCTCTATCGCGGTTTGAGTCCAAATGGTTATTCTCCCGGCAGTCCCGCCCGGAGCCAGCAAACCGACGTTCAATTTCTCGACGCTGACGCAATCCACGCCCGGAATGTTGCGGAACGCCTTTTCAGCCCCTTCATCTTTTCCGCCCAAAACCACGAGGACGGTTTTCCTTTCCTTATAGTCGCCTCTCCTCAATCGTGAAATGCCGGTTTTCTTTACGCGGGTCGAGGAGGTTTTCAGCAAATCCCCGCCCAAACCGATTTTCCCAAGAGCCGCGAAAGCGTCCTTGGTTTTCTTGATTTGTTCGAACGAATTGGAAACCACCAAAGGCAAGGAAGCGTTGAACGAATGGCCTCGCGTGGAAACTATCGCGGAATTGGCGGTTGCGGCTATTGCCGACCTTACCGCCAAATTCTTTTCCTTCTTGTTTATTTTTTCAATTAGAATCTTCTCTGGTTTCGGAGGGTGCGCCCTGCGTCCCTTTACTGCGTGTGGAACGGACAATACTCTCCCGCTTCTTCCGCCCGGAAGCTTTTCGCGGGGCAATCTCGAACGGCCGGTATTGATCGTCTGTCTCCACGCGTGCCTCCTGCCGTAGTATTCAGCCGTATTCTGCAATCCGGCGAGCGGGAAAGCGCCTTTCGGCTGCCAGGTCAAAGACTGCAAAGCCCAAAACGCGCGTTTGATCAGGTCGGGCCTGAACGCCTCTTCGAAGTGGAAAGGAAGATCCATGCTTTCGGAAGAATTCCCGTCCACGCCCAAAACCTTGACTTTCATTTTTTACACCAGCTTTACAATGCAGGAAGTTTTTTCACGTCAACCGCCTTAGCCTGCACTTTCGGAAACAGCGGTTTTCTCAACAAAACGAACCTTTTCACCGGCCCCTGGACGCTTCCGCGAATGGCGATGAAAGGGCCTTTCACTATCCCGTAATTGTCGAAAACAGGAAGAACCTTGGAATCATCTGAAACCGTTACAACACGCTTGTTTCTTTCAGTGCGTTTCTGGAAACCCATTTGGCCGGCACGCGGAATGGTGTACATGACCTTGGCCTGGCGCTCGGGTCCGATTGAACCACCGTGCCTTCTCGATTTGGAGGCTTTGCGTATGTTCAAAGAAACGCCGTATCTCTTGACTACGCCCTGCCACCCTTTTCCCTTGGTAATGGCAATCGTATCCACCGTTTCCCCGCCCTGGAAAACGTCTTTCACTCCCAATTCCTTCCCCAAAAACTTTTCGGCTAAAACCAGTTTGTCCGCAACGCTTCCTCCGATGGAAAGTTCGAAAACGTCGGGGTTTTTCTTCAACCCGATTTTCCACGGCTGGGTGAAGCACAACAAGCGCAATTCCGCAATCCTTCCTTCGAATTTCTTCAGTTCTTCAAAAGTCTTTTCCTTTTTCGTGGGAGTCAAAACGCGAGTCAACTGCTTCGGATGGGTTTTCGCATCCACTTCCGCAATGGCTTTCAACCCGTACGGGGTTTTCTCCCAAGCGGTCACTCCGTAAACGAAAGCGTTGGGGGTTTCCAGAATAGTTACGGGCCAGATTACTTCCTGTCCTTTGAAAGGAGAAGCGTCGTCCTGGACGACAAGCGCGTGCGTCATTCCGGCCTTGTAAGCTGGAAAACCCTGCACTCCTGCGCCTTTCCCCCAAGACTTTACCCTGGGAGTGAGGCGTTTCGCCCTTCCGCGGTGCCAGAATGCCATTGAACCTCTGCGAGGACCAGACTTACCCAATTTTTTGCACCTTTACAAACATGAAATTTCGTGAGTGAAAATAGAGTTCGGAAAAAACGTTACTCCTGCACACTAGTCCGTGGAAACCCTCTTCGCTACCGGCGGGGTTTTCTTGAACAGTATTTTCGAATCGCAGTACAAGCACCTTACGAACTCGAGTTCCTTGAAGGCGTATTCCTTGCCGCAATTGAAGCAAACGAACGTCATTCTACCCAATTCACCCTTTTTTTAAATGCGATATTCTAGCCAGCCATTAAAAACAGCCGACGGCGTACTGCCGGGGAAAAACTCGTATATTAAGAAAAGCGCCGAGTCGTATTTTAAGCTTTGCGTTCGGAAGAGGCGGTGAGGGGAGAATCAAGCCCTCTGCTGGTATTCCGAGCGGATTTGCTCTATCAGCTTTTTCGCCTTTCCGTTCAAATCCAAAACCCGTTTTTCCAATTCCGAAACCTTTTCGTTGAATTCGAATAGCTTCTTCTTATCCAAAGGAGTTTTTTTCTTCAGCAACAGCGCCATCTGCACTATATCCACAAAATCCGTTTCTTCCAGCAGAAGCTCGTCGAGCGATAAAACAGCATAGTCCACATCCAGCCCCAGCAGGAAAACCTGCTTGTTTACCACATCGCTATAGTACTGGTGCATGCCCACGTATTGAATGAAATTGTGGATGGTTTCCAGCGAATGCGCGCACTGGCGGATTGTAGAGGGGGAATAGCCGGCTTTCGCCAGCTCTTTCATCGTTTTTACATCAAGCTCGTCTTCCTTGTCGTCATCCAGCGCCATTTTTTCACCTTCTTTCAGAGAGCCTCCGATGGGATTTGAACCCACGACTTCGTGCTTACCATGCACGCACTCTACCAGGCTGAGTTACAGAGGCAACGCGATTCGAGGAAGAAAATAAGGGTCAACCCAATTAATATAAATTAGTGGCGGGAAAATGTTCTTCTGGATTTTGAGCAGAGGTTAAAAAAATGGGCAAGTTTCCTTTGGCAGACAAGGCTTTGACCAGCGTTTTGATTTGCAAGAAGTGCAAGACGAGAAACCCCCGCGGGGCCGAGTCTTGCAGGAAGTGCAATTACCCGAGCTTACGGCCGAAGCGCGCGAGAAGGAAGGAAGCGAAAGGCAAGTAATCTTTCTCCTTTTCTCCTCGTTTTTTAATTTCCTCAGCGTAGCGTATACTATATAGTATGCAGGGGTGGCAGAGCCCGGTCAAATGCGGGGGACTTAAGAAGCTTTTTTCTTTTCCAAGAAAAGCAAAAAACCTTGGAAACAAAGAAAAGCGCTTGTGAAATCCCCTCCCTTAGGGGTTCGAGAGTTCAAATCTCTCCCCCTGCACTTTTTTCGAATTAAAACCAACGTTCTTTAACACGCGCAATTTAAACAAGATTTTCCGTTTTCAAAGCCAGTGAGAAAAATGTCTTTCAGGCAAATCCTTTCCACTCCGGGAGTGAAGGAGGTTTTGTTCACGCAGCTGCTGGCCAG
This sequence comes from Microcaldota archaeon, assembly GCA_964408425.1. Classification (GTDB taxonomy): domain Archaea; phylum Micrarchaeota; class Micrarchaeia; order Norongarragalinales; family Norongarragalinaceae; genus UBA10210. The sequence continues at coordinate 17,858 of CAYOZI010000015.1, read as the reverse complement.
CATCGGGTTCGGCATTATCCTGCCCATCCTTCCTTTTTACGTAACTTCCCTCGGCGCAAAGCCTTTCGAACTCGGGATACTGACGGCGACGTTCGCTTTCGTCAGCCTCGTTTTCTCGCCGTTTCTCGGGAAAATTTCCGACAAGATCGGGAGGAAGAAAGTGATCTTGTTCGGGACCTTCGGGTTCGTTTTTTCGTATTTGATTTTCGCTTTTGCTTCTTCGCTCGAGATGGTTTTCGCTGCAAGGGCGCTGGAAGGACTGTTCGCGGCGGCGTTGTTTCCCGCCTGCATTTCCCTCATTTCCGACTTGACTACCGACCGGCAGAGGGGAAAGGCGATGGGGTTGTTCAGCATGGTTTTTTCGCTCGGTTTCATTCTCGGTCCGGCTTTGGGCGGAATAGCGTCTGCTATATCCGTTAGGGACGCGTTTTTCCTCGCTTCGGGATTGAGTCTGCTGAATTTCGCATGGATTTTCTTCAAGCTTAAAGAGCCCAAGGAAAAGGACGAGAGCAAAAACCTGGTCCAAAAGGAAACGAAACTCCTTTCCCACCTTTCTTCCCCGCTTTTGTTCGTCTTCCTCTCGACGTTCATGATAACGTTCATGATCGGAGGGCTGGATGCCGTGTTGGCGTTGTATACTGGCGAAAAAATGGGCTTTACTTCCGCGCAAGCGGGATTGATGTTCGCGTACATAGGGGTTTTGATCATGGTAATGCAATTCGTTTCAGGCGCTCTCGTGAACAGGTTCGGGGAAACGCGTTTAATCAACGCCGGGCTTGTTTTTTCCGCAGCAGGGTTCGTAATGCTGGTTTTCACTCACGACTGGATTTCACTATTGCTTCCGCTGGCGGTTTTCGTGATGGGCAACGCGCTCGTCTTTCCTTCCGCCTCTTCCCTTTTGACCAAAAGGATAACCGGAAACCGCGGTGCCGTGATAGGGTTGAACGGCTCTTTCGCCTCTTCGGGACAGATGATAGGGCCGTTGTTGGGAGGGTTTTTGTACGGGTTTAACCACGACTACGCGTTTTTGGGCCTGGCGACAGTGGTTTTCGCTTACGCCTTGTTCTTCTTCCTTTTCGCCGGAAAAAATCTTTCTGAACCCGAACCGACCGAATCAGCAGGATAGCTTCGAAGCCGAAGCGTACAAGACGCAAATGTTTTTGACGTAATTTTTCGTTTCCTTGTACGGAGGGATTCCGCCGTTTTTCCTGACAGCCTCGGGACCGGCGTTGTAAGCGGCCAATGCCAGTTTGACGTTTCCCTGCACGTACGTCCGCTTGCCCAAAGCGTTCAGGTACTTGACCGCGCAACCTGCGCTCACGGACGGGTCTAAAAGCTCTCTCGCGGCGTCGGCGATTCCGCACTCCCCTTTTGCGGTGGACGGGATGATTTGCATCAATCCTGCAGCGCCGCTGTTCTTGTTTACCTTAGACGGGTCGTAAGTGCTTTCGGTGAACGCCTGGGCGCACAGAAAGCTGAAAGGATCGGAGATTTTGAAAGCGCTGGACAGGCCTTTCGAATTCAAGGCTATCGCCCCGCTCACTTCAACCGAAGCTTCCGCCCCGTTGAAAACAGGACAGCCTTTTCCCGAAGCCAACACCGCAGGACCCGGAGGCCTTGATGCCGGCGAAGGCGTTGCGTTTGGGTTTGTAAAGAAATAAAAACAGCGCACAACCCTTCCGCCAGATGCGTTCACCGCGTGGACTTTCAACACGTATTTTTTGTCTGGGAACAAAACCCTTTCGAAATTATCTTCGGACGGAGGCGCGGTTCCGGAAGTTTTTTCTATCTTCACCACCGTCTCTTCCGCCAGCAGGTCTCCGGTTTTGCACGATGGAAGGTCGCCAACGCCACGGTCGTACGAAGCGAAAACCGAGCTCCATTCTTTCACTCCCCCCAAAAACAGTTCGTAAGACATTTTTACAGTCCCGTCGGCTTCGGGCACCGCCGTAAAATCAACCAAGGAGAATCCGCCGTCGTTCAAGCTGGCGGTCCAAACGTAAAAACCCGTATTTTCGAATATTTTTTCCGCTTTGGCCTTGAAGTCTGACGAAGAGGGGGACAAAACCGCTTCTTTTACGGAACGCTTGTTTTTGCCGTCTTCAACGGGCTTTTCCGCTTCCGAAGGAAGCTGTCCTTCCGCAGTCTCTGCTGGAAGGTTTCCGCCCCTGAAGGAAGAGGTTGCAATTGAATCGCAGTGCCCTTGCGCATTGAATTCCTCCTTCTGCATTCCGATAGACTCTGCGAACCCGGTTACAACCTCAACGCAATCGCCTGGCGCAGCAGATTGCAACAGCAAATAAGTTTTTTCCGACAGGCTTTCCGGCTGCTTTTCGAACGGCTCGGACTCGTACAAGTTCAGCCTTATCGGAATCCAAAACGATTCTTCTGGAAGGGTCGAAACGGAAACTTCGATTATTGGAATTACGACGGAGTTTTCCGTTATTTCCTCTTGCGGAGTGTAAGAAACATCAAAACGGGTTTGCGTTTCTCCCAACGCAGTTAACGAAACTCGAAGGTCTGAAGGGCTTTTCACCAGCAAAACCCCGGGCGCGTGATCAACAACGAAAGAAATCGAGTCCGGCGGGCTTGAAGGGTAGGAAGTCAATTCCGCGTACAAAGGCGGGTCGAAACGCCCGTCGTAAAGAGAATCTCCAGCGGGAAGGGAAAAAACCCCTTGTGAACCTGTTTCGCCCGGATCGTAAGGAAGGCCTGGAGTTTGAGATAATTTGTAAGACAACGCTTCTTCCAAAACGCTTTCAGCCAAAAACAGTATTGCAGCGGCTTCGCCGGCTGATTGCGAGGAAAGCATTCGTTGCGAAGCCAAACCCGAAAAACGCCTTCTTTCCTCCGGCGTGACCAATCCCGACAAGAGCTGTTTCGCGAGGAAAGCTAACTCCTCTTCCTGCACAGGGGTCAAGCCCAGCGAAGCCAAATGCACTGCGTCGAATTCATTGCCGAAATAAAAATCCCTTGAGAAGGATTCGGACGGGTTCAAAACGAAGGTTGAAGTCAAAACTCCGGGTTGGAATTCGTTGAAGCCCTCGTGCTTCGAATCCTGGAATGAAAAGGAAGGGTCGTCGGAGGCGCTTGCTAGAGTAAACTCTTGCGGTTGCTCGATATTGTTTTGCAAGGAAACCGAATCTTGAAACGCGGTTCCGGCTTGAGCCCTTTCGGTTTGCAGTACGGCGTTTTCTCCAACCGTTTTTTGCTCTTGAAAACCGGAAGTGTTTTCCAAAAAACTTTGCGGAACGAAATACCGCACCCACAACAATCCCGCTATCAAAACCACTAGCAAGCCCAAAAGCAGGAGTCTTGAAGAAAAGTAGTTGGAGGAAGGCACGTTGTTTCAACCCATTACGTACAAGCGTTCATCCTGTGAAAGCCCAGTCGAAATAGCGCGGCACGTAACCGCAAGCTTGATGGAAGGCTGTTAGCAACGCGGGGCTAAAGTCTATTCCGGCAGGGTTTCCGGCTCTGGAGTTGGGGCACAAGCTTTGGGGAAGGCCTGTTTTAGAGGAATAACTTTCCTCAGCCAAGGGCCTTGAAGAGCCGAATACGTAAGAACTATCGTCCGTGCACCACGGCCCGGTATCCCACATGGGAACGTCGAAGCAGACGTTTCCTTTTGAAGAGCAGCTTTCCGATTTGCTTGCGCAGACTCTCACGGTTTTTCCCAACGCGCTTCTGTCCGGCAAAGCGACGTATTTCAAATGGCGGGTGTTGTCGCAATTCCGTCCATTGCCCGAAGCTAAACCTCCGTGCTCGTCATCGCCGCAAAAAACTGTCGCATAAATTTTTTCGCGGTTGGCTTTGAAGGCGCCGCTTGCGGACTGCGAGCCCGGAGAGTATCCCGAGCCGGCGGAACCGGACGCTCCGAAGTAACCCGCAATCCCGTTGAAAATCGCTTGAGCCGCTTTTTGCTGGAATCCGGCGTCAACCGCGCGAGGGTCGCTGACGCTCGTTACTTCCACCAGAACTGCCGGAGAGTTGGGGTGAAGGACGCCCAGCGTCGGGAATCTGGAGGCGGATTCTGGGGTTACTCCCGTGGTCGCTCCGACCAAAGGCTTCAGTTGCGTTACTATCGATGATGCAAGCCTCTCGCTGTAGATGCAGCGGTTTTCCGAACAGCCTTTTTCCGGAACGTAAACGAGGCTTGAAGCCGAGCACCCGTCGCAATCGTGGTGTATTGAAACCAGGAAGTCGGCGCCGAACTTGTCCGCGAGGTTTGAACGCGTTGAAGGGCCTATTTTGGAACTTTGCCCGGAAGAGTAAGTCATCGCGACTTCGGCACCGGCGTTTTTCAAAAAGGAAGACAATTTCATTGCAACTTTCAAGTTCAAGTCCGCTTCCAACACGCTTCCGGAAACAGCCCCTGGATCCGCGCCCAACGTGTGCCCGGGGTCGATGAAAATCCTTTTGCCGCGGAGGGACGCTCCGGAGTAGGACGACAACGATTGTTTTTGCAGGTTATCGCAATTTAGCCCTTTCCTCAGGGAAATCGGCGCTTTCACCGGGTTGTAGTAGCTGGAGTGCTGGTGGGGCTCGTCGGCAGGCCTGAGTTGAAAGTGAAGGTGGGGGCCGGAACTCGTTCCGGTGTTTCCAACCGCCCCGATAACCTCGCATACTCTGACTTTCTGGCCCACTTTAAGCGAGGAAGCCACCGAACTCAAGTGGCAGTTCGTAACGTAAAGATTGTCGTTTAGGGTGGTGTAACTGACTTGGATTCCGCAGTTTCCTGACGGGTTTGCGGATATTTTCGAGATTACTGCGTCTGCAATGGCTACTACGGGCGTTCCGGTTTTTGCGGCAATGTCGAAACCGTCGTGAAGCCTCGAACAACCGTCGCGGCAATCGCCGTAATCTGAAGTAATCGAGTAAGCGCCTTTCACGGGCCACAAGTAAACGCCCGGTGGAACGTACTGCAGGTTGCCATCGCCGGACTGCCCGCCCCACCCGTTTCTGAAAGCGTCAAAGCCGTCCGACTTGTCTTCTCCGAGAGGTTCCGGAATGAAAGCGCTTCGCGACTGCCCTTGGACGATTAAAACCTGGTCGGTCTTGGTGGACAATACGGGGTCTGGAAATCCCGTTTGGGAGAAGACGGTTGCGGATAGCAAGACTGCGAGAAACAGGGCTGTTGCCGCAAACGCCGGAAAAGTTTTGTTCACGAGTAGAATAATCGAAAGGGGGCTTTTTTTACTTTCGTTTTTCACGGTTTTTTCAAAAACGCGACGAAAGCCGTATGCACGAGCCCCACGTTCTTCGGGCGGGTGCCCTTTTCCCTAACCATCCACTCGCGCACGATGCTTTCCAGGCAAAGCCACTGTTCGAAACCTTGCGTTTCCCCTTCTTTCACGAAAGAACTCAATTGCTCGACGTTCGGGAGGAAACCGATGCACAACCCGCTTTTCCTCAATGCCGAAAAAGAATTTTTCAAGAGCAATTGCGAATCCCCGCAATCCAAAATTATGCAATCGAGCTCTTTTTCCTCAAACCCTTCGATTGCATCTTTCAGCTTGAATTCCACTTGCTTTTCCAATCCTGCTTTGACGACGTTTTTCTTCGCGAGTTCCAAAAACTCTTCGCGCCGCTCGTAGGAATAGACTTTCCCTTTCTCTCCCACCGCATTCGCCAGAAAAACGGTGAGCCACCCGCTTCCGCTTCCTACCTCCGCAACCTTATCCCCGTTCCCTATTCCCGAATATCCGAGAATCAATCCCGCGTCTTTGGGAAGGATGACTTGGGGGCCTCTCTTGAATTTTTTTCTCCATTCGAAAGCAGGAATCATTTCCTCACCAAGCCATGCCGCCTAGCAATTCCTTTCTTTATTTTTTCACTCAGTTCCAAAACATCTTTCAGGGTAAGCGTACTTTTAGAACCTATTTTGTCAAAAACTTCAAGTAGCTTTTTACGATTAATTTCTTTGCGAGTACGTTTCATTCAACAACACCTTTTTTGAAAAAAGCCCCGGGGGAGAGTTGGACTCCCGACCTCCTGTTTACAAGACAGGCGCTCTACCACTGAGCTACCGAGGCGTTGAAATTAATATGGAGTGAAGGGAATTAAAAAAACGCTATTCGAATCTTGTCGTCCGCACGGCTATTACTCCAACTAAAACCAAGGTGAACATCAACGCAAACCAAATGGGCTGTTCCGGCCAGGCTGGGAGGATAAGGTTGGTGCGTTTAGTCGAACCCTCGTCGCCGGGCGCCGGAGGCAGAGAGAACGGGTTTTCCGCCGGTATTCCGACCGTTCCCCCGTTGCTTCCCACGAAACCCAATCCTTGCGAGGAGAATCTCGGGTCCATCGGCAAATCCTGGCCGTTGTAAACAGTAATGGCTCCAGTAGAGGGATTGAACGTGAATATTCCGCCCGGCCCTTTCGCGGCTTCGAGAGTTCCCTCGCTGCTCAAACCGCCTGGTCCTGCGATATTAATGATAGGCTGTCCTTTGTCGTTGACTCCGGGCGTTATCGTAACGTCTCCTTTGTTTGTCGGGAAGATTATGCTTCCGTCGGCGCCCGGTCTAGGGCTCCCCTGCAAGTCGAAAGTCTGCACTTCCCCGGTTTTCTTGTCGATTATCTTGAGCTTCCCGTCCGGAGTCAGGTAAACTATCTTGTCGGGCGTTTCCAAAACCTGGAATCCTCCGGGGGAAATTGTTTTCCCGTCCGGCGTCTTGTCGGCTTGAATTTGCTTCAAAGCCTCGATCAACTCGTCCAAATCGTATTCGGCTTTCGGCTTCAGGTCCAGGTTTATCACGTCAATGGGCGTTCCGCCGGCGGTCGGGTTGGTAATGGTTCCGGTCCTGCCGGTTACGCTATTAATCCCTTGAGCCGGACCGTCAGCCAGAACGTACACGAAAACGTATAATTGCATCGCGTAAGGGTCGTACTCGATCTTCCCCTTGTCGCCGATAATCGTCTTCAACTCCCCTACGTCCATTCCTGTGAAATCGCCTGCAGGCCCGTTCAACACGACGCTCGCGTTACCCAAAACAACAAGCGAAGTTCCTACGGTGGATTTTCCAAGCCCGCTTTGGCTAGCCAGGTATTCGAGCGAAGGCGCCCTGGTTTCTATGCCCTGTTCTCCGATCGAAGTGCGCGTGAATGAAATGGAATTGCCTGAAAACGTCGTTGTTCCCAGACTAGTGTCGACGCTTGAAATCGTTCCTATGAATTGACTCAAGTCTGAAGGGTTGAAGTTTGCGGTTGTAACGAGTTTTCTCAACTCACTTTTCAAGCAAACCGCGCCAGCGCAATCGCCTACAACCGTTCCCCTGCCTCCGGCGTTGATGGAAATGAAGGGCGTGATTCCGCAGGTTTTTTCCGACAACGGGGCGCTAATGACGGTATTCGGAATAATCATTCGCGCCAGTTCTTGGCTTCTCAAAATGCTCGCTGCCCTAAGCTTCCAGTAGAACGAGTTGAAATCGAAAGCGACGCTCCCGTCCTTGTTTACTTTCTTCAAACCTCCTTTCGAAATGCTTATCACGCCCCCGTCGCTGGTCGGGTGGTTTTCCTGCAGGAAGCATCCGCTTTCGTTCAATGAATCAAACAATCCTTTGGGCACCATCCAAGCGGATTTTTCGATGTGAATGGCGAACAGATGCGAGGGCGAAACGAATCCTTCCTGGTTGGTAAGCGTGGTTTTCAAGTTCAGGATTTCGGTATACTTGGCCAATTCGTCCGTAACCTTGTTTTCTCCTTTGGCGGTATCGACAAAGTTTTGAAGCAGGTCAGTGGCTTTTTCCGAGGCGGTTTGGTTTTGCCTCAGGGTAGGGTCGGGAATCTTTTGGTAGGAAAGAATCTTGTACTGCGGGTCTTTGCAGTTTGAAACGTAAATCTGTGCTTTGTTACCAACGTACCACTGCCAAGCCAAAAACGGGTTAGTCCAAGCCGAAACGTCTCCCACTACCCTAGCTCCAAAAGCAAGTTGTTTCCACCAAAAGGCTGCAAAGTTCACTGCTGGAAGGATAGTGGTAAGACCAATCAAAATATAGTCTCCGATTAGTGCAGTGCGGTAAAGGTTTTTAAAATCGCCAACGGTTTGCCTGTCGCATTCCGTGCCAGCGCCGTAGTCCTGGTCTATCTTTAGTACGTACTCTGCGGTGATTAGCGCCGTCGCCAAGCCTAGAGTGGTTCCAGCTTCTCCGAAAACGTTTCTTGCGACTAAAAACGGAAGGCCTAGCGTGAGAAGAAAGTTGTAGGCAGAGCCGCCGAGTTTTGAGTTTACAACTGCTTCGGGCAGTATTTCGTTCGTAACAAGCGGAAGGCTGGTAAACGATTCTCTGCCAGGAGAGCGAACGTCTTCAAAGTTTACCGCATTAGAAGAACCCTTCCAAGAAGTGGTAATTTGCCATCCGGACGAGGAGGAAACGATGGTTTTTGATTCCCTGTCTTCCGAACCTCCTTGCGGAAAGTTTCCCAGAAAAACCGAACCCACCTTAAACGCTTTAGAAGGCGTGGTGAGCTCGCTGTTAGTCCACTCTCCAATCAACTCCTGCACGCCGCCAATCCCGAAAACATCGGTTCCGCTCTTGAATTTTTGCGCGACGGCTTTATTCACAAAAACTTTCAAGTACTTGTTGTCGTTGAAGCCAGAGGCGGAGAAAAGATTGCGGTCTGCAATGTCATAAGCGAGCCTGGCCGGACCAAGCCATCCGCCGCCCATCATCAAGTTATAGCTAACGCGACCGAGAACTTGCCTTTTGAGCCTGTTCCAACTGGCTTCCATCTTCATTCCCTGCGCTATCTCATTCTCGTAGCCGGTATTCGGAACTCGTACCGGAGAAAGGCCTTGTTGTTTGAGCACGCCGTCCACGGAATTCTCTCTAGCTATTGGAACATCTAGCCCAGCGCCTCCAGCTTCAGGAGTGATTTTCAAAACTTGGGCGGCGTCCACGGTTTGGGTTTCCGTGGTTATTGTTGTCAAAATCTTCGTTCCGTCTTCACGGATGGTTTCAGTTACCACCTGTTCCGCTTGCCCTCTCTCGATAGCGTAGGTGGACTTGACAACCACCTGGTCAAGCACGGGCTCGGCGCCTGCAACTGGCGATTTGAAAGTTTGTTCAACAACGGTCGTCGTTATTTCTTTTCCTTCTGCAGTCACAGTTGTTTTTGCAGTGGTTTTTAGTATCGAGTCGGTGGTTTCTTCAGTCACATCCTTTATTATTTTGTCAGTCACAACATCAACATCAAAAACGGATTTTACGATCACTTTTTTTCCGTCTTTGGTGCTGTATAACAGCCCTCCTCCCTGTTTCTGTATAGGACCGTAAATGTCATTTGCGATGAGGCTTTTGATTTCTCCTTCTTCTCTTGCCGCTTGCGAGGAAAGAAGACTGTTCTTAAGCTCAGTCTTGGCCGTCTTAATTTTTGCTATGTTGTCAGCAGCCGATTTAGCCGCGAGGCTAGTAGCAACTGAGATTATAGCATCCGCACGCGTCCAGACACCCGTAAAAGCAATCCAGTCTTCGTAGAAAGAGGGGACGAGAATGTTCGCGCCTCCATTAAGAGAAAGAATTGACAGGATCGTGTTTCCTACAAGCCACTGGTTGCTTCTGGGGTCCACCAGATCGCCTTCAACTTTACCGCTCGGAGCGTAAACGTATTGTCCAGAGAGGGTTTCGTCGTTGGGAATTCCATAAGTCAAATCGGCGTTCAACAACGCCAAGTAAGAGACTTTTCCTTTGATTTCGCCGTTCAACAAGCAAGACTCGGAATTCAACGCTTGGGCTGCCGCAAGTTGGTTGTAAGTCAACTCCCTTCCCGGGCTTCCGGGCAGGATGATTTTCAAATTGGCGTAAGGCTCCGGTGAAGGAGTCGGCAAAGCGGAAGTCTGGCTTCCGCCGATTCCAAAGTATTTGCTGATAATATCGTCAACCCTTTCTTTCGCAGTTCCACCCTTGTCTCTAGCGATCGCCTGCGCTTGAGCCAAAGAAACGAAAGTATTGTCGGCAACCTCGTTCACATCGTCTTTTTCCTCGTCGAAATCATCAACGTATTTTTCCACCAATTCTTTTTTCTCAACGCCCATCAAAGCCGCGAGAGAAGCCAATGAAATTTTTTGGTCCAACGGGTTTGCCGAGGATTCCAAGAAAGGATTCAGGGGAGCATCTGGAGAAAGGGGGTTTTGAACAGGAGTTTGCGCAGCCTGCAAAGCCGTTTCCAACGGCAAGTCGGTCAATTGCTCTATCGGCTTTCCAATCGTATTGTCGTAAAGCGTCTGCCGTTCCTGGGGGGTTATGGGATTCGTCGTGCAAGCTTCGCTCCCGACGAATCCAGTCGGGTACTGGATTATGGATTCTACTTTCTTTTCTTCTTCCCCGGCAGCGTAGGCGAACGGCGTGAGCAGTTCCACGAACAAAAGCGCTATTACCAACAGGCAGAAGGTTTTTTCGGGAAAGCCTTTCGAAAGCATGATTACAATTAACCCCGTTTTCCTTTTAAAAACGCTTTTTTAAGCAGAAAGCGTAATCGCTTCATGGCTTTGCTTGCTGCACTCGTTTACTACCTATTCCTCCTGGTCGGCGGAGTGGGATTCGGTTACTTCGTATTGAGGATAACGAATCCGGATGTTCGTTTGATGGGAACGAACGAAAAGCTCGGAGCTTCGGCCGTATACGGAGTGGGATTGCTCGTAGTTGCATTGGCAATCGACTTCGTAATTTCGGGAACCGACGCGTTTTTGAACGCGACGGGCTATTTGCCCGCCACTCTTTTCTTCACTATAATCGCCACGACTTTTTCCTTGAAACTCAAGAGCATGCTCTTCCAGCCGCAGTATCTCGTCGTCGGAGTGCCTTCGCAGAAAACCGTGAAGGCCGAAGCGGAAAAAAGAGGGGAAAAGCCCGTTGAAAAAAGAGAGCCCGCAACGGTCGGCTTCAGGCCGGTTGAAAGGAAAACCGAAATCCCAATTACGGAAGCGAAAAAGCCCGCCAAATCCGTTTCCGGGTTTCTCGAAGGCGTAAAGCAGGCGCTGGGCAGCCAAAAACATGATGTTGAAATCAAAGGATTCAGGAAAGAGTGGGTTTCGGGAGAGAGGAAGACTTTCGAAGTAACCGAGAGCGAAGAGGAAAAGCAGAAAGAACTTCTGAAAATAAAGCAGGCTGAAGAGGAGTTGCTGGTCAAGGAGTTTTCCGGCGAAAAGCTGGAGGAAACCGCGGGAGTGGAAGAAGGGGAAATGAGAAGGAGAGAGCGTTTGGAAGAGGAGGCGGAAGAATTAAGGAAAAAGAAAGAGGAAGCGATGAAGCAAAAGCCTCTCGGGGAAGCGCAGGAATTTGATGAAATGGTCCAGGAGGTTTACAATCAATTGCAGGTAAGCAAAACGCGGGCCGAAGTGAGCGACAAATTGAAAATATCGCCTCCGCCTGCAGAAACTCCTTTCGAAAAACTCGAGCAGGTCAACCAACCTTCCGCCCAAAAGCCGAGCGGAGGGTTGTTCGAAAAACTCGAGCAGGTCAACGAACAGCCGAACGCTGGACCGGCAACGGTGTTCGACCAGCTGAACGTGATTTCTGCAGGGAAAAGCGAAAAGCAGGAGAGCGACGTGCAATTCATCCAACTGCCTGCAAACGGGGCGGGTTGTCCCCGCTGTCATGCTAACAATTCGAAAATCGTGTTTTGCCCGTATTGCGGAAGCGGAATGTGCGCCAACTGCGCTCCTTTGATTAAAGCGTTGGAAGACGGTTTCGAATATACGTGCCCCAAGTGCGGCGAGAGCGTTTTCGTCAAGAAACAGTGAAAAGCTTTATTCCAGTTCCTTTGTCGGGTTGGCTTTCCAAATGCATAGTCTGATAGTGTAAGGGACGAAAGTGGAAGTCAAAACCCCGGTGGGGTTGGAATCGCTCGTTTCCGTGTGGGAAAACAAAACCTGAAAAGGCGAGGAAACGGCGATGACATCGTAACCGCTTTGCCCCACCGCATGGCAGCCGGGGTAAGTTTGGCTTGCGCCTTCCACCACGCGCTTTATCTTGTCGTCGCCTAGTTCAATCCCGGCTATGGCCGGATCCCGCGAGTTGGTTATTTCCGGCCCTTTGAACGAAACCGGAGTGCCGTCCGAAGACAGTGTCGTGTCGCGAGGGTATAGCACTTCCGAGTAATAACGGTATCCGGAAAATGCAAAGGGCTTCATCAATTCCTTCATCACGCAACGCATTGCGGTCCGTCCGGGAACTTTCGCTTCCCCGAACTTGTCGTCGAGATACGGCAGCCCGGTCGGGGGGGAAGATGAAAACGCGGCTGCCAAGTCGCTCGGAACCGAGTCGCCCAAATCCCTTTTCAGCAAGTCCGTAACCCTCAGCGTTCCCGGATAGTTTTCCAAAACCCTGCAGCCGAAATCGGCGTCGTCCAAGTCGTACTCATCGCTCGCGACGAACGGGGATGAGGGGTTTCCGGTGAATTCCTTTCCGTAAACGTCCAAACCGTCGTTTCCTATGTTTTCCAGGGTGGAAGCGTCGACGTAATACATCGCTTTCACGACGCTCTGCATGTAATTCAAAACATACGCGCTTCTCAAGACGCTGTCCTGGTCGTTGCCCCACTCGCCCACGAAAGAAAAAATGAGCGTGGAGGAAAACGCGGCTATCAGCAATAAAATGATTGCGTCGGTGATCGCCGCCTGCCCTTTCAAACGTTTTTTCGTTTTCAAAATCGTTTTCACTTCCATGCGACCACGTTGACCACGCCTATGCCGTTGGTGAAACTATCCTCGTCCGGACAGGGAACGGCCACGGGATAACTCAGCACTACGCTGTCTTTAGGCTGGGGCAAAAGAGAAGGGGGAGAGGGAGGGCTGGGCATGTTCGTGCAGTAATCCCAAGTGCTTCCTTCGAGCGGGGAATCAGCGATGAAAAACGGGCTTTTCTCGCCGTCGAATTCTATTGGAATGCCGTTGCAAAACCTTTTCAGGGTGATAATGAAAGTCACGCTTTTCGAAGAAGCGAGCGGCTTTACGTTCTCTTCGCAAGCCGCGTCCAAGCTTGTTTTGAACGGCGACCCAGAAGGCATTTTTTCAACGAAGCCCTTTTCAGTCACGAGGTAGGACAACGCCAGCGCCCCTTCCCTGATTTCCAGTTGTTTCGCCTTTTGCTCAATCAGCTGGTTCGCGTACAAAACCGTTCCTGCGAAAAGCAAAACCGCGAATACGATGGGGAAAATGCTGGGAACGTCGTCGCCCAGCGGGCCTATGAAGCCTTTTCGTTCTTTTTTCAGTTTCATTCAAATCACGAAAAACCGCAGTTTTGCGTCAACTCGTCGTCCGGAACGTCGAAATTAAAGTTCAAGCACGAGCCCGGATCGTCTTGCGTGCAATCCTGCAGATACAAATACTTCTGCCCTCCGAACGATTTTTCGTTGCACTTCAGCACTATCAAAAACCTGCTCCTGTCGCCCGTCGGCGCGGTTGGGCTCAAAACCAGGGTCGTGAGCGATTCCGGGTCGTTGGAAAACTCTTCGCCCAAAACCGCCTGGCCTTGAAAGTTCAAAATCACGCTCCTGTCGAAACCCACGCTCTGGTATGCAGTGCAGTCTTTTTCCGCGGATTCAACGCCGATCGTGAGCGTTGACGTGGCAGGGCGTTCCGTGATTTTCACGGTATACCGCGCCCTGTCCCTTTGTCCTATGCTCAACGCGCTTTCAAGCGGAATGACTTTCCTCTCGTCCTCCGCAGGCGAAACCAGAACCTGGTTTATTGAAGAGGCGATTTGGGACGCGGTTATTTGCGCTTGCGTCTTGCACAATCCCTTTTGTTCGGTGCTCGAGAACATCAGCATTATCGCGGCCAAACTCATTATGAAGAAAACCATTGCGAACCGCGTGAGCATTGAAAGCTCGATCTGCGATTTTCTTTTTCCGAAAACCATGTTTTCCGCCCGAACTTAGAGTCAAGGGTTGTGCTGAGGGTTGTAAGCGCAGATTTTAATCTGCCCCCGCGCCTCCCCCCCGACGCTCAAATCAACGCTTTTCGTCAGGTTGATCAAATAAACGCGAGTGTCCCTTCCGTCGAGAGTGTTGAAAACCGATTTGGTCAGCGAGGAATCGCTATTCCAGACGCTTGAAACCAAGCCGTAGCTCAATGGGTTGCAGGAAGCGTCGCCTTCAAAGCAAGGGTCGGAACTCAAGGCTTCGCAAGCAACCGCGTTTTCTTCAGTCAAGTCTATATCCCCCGCAAGGCTCACGCAGGAAATGCCTTCCGGAACCTGCACGAATTTTCCGGAAACTCCGCCGGGGTCGTTCGCAAGGGGAACGACCTGCCAGCAATAGCCGTAGCTTCCCGGGCAAAGCCTGCAATATCTGGCGTCTTTATACAATACGAATTGCAGCCCGACGATCTGCTGGTCCCCGCAGCGCGGGAATTCGAACGAAATCATCCTCTTGGTTCCGGCGCTCCCCAACGCCACGTCGAGCATGGCGTTCTTCAGGTTTTGAGTCTGGGTTTTAAGGGTTGCAAAACACTTTCCCTCTTCAGTGCTTTTTATCACGTTGAATCCGAGCGCAAGCGTGAACGCAAGAATAATCACCGCCACGAAAAGTTCTATGGGCGCGGAAACTTGCGCTTTGGTTTTTTCCCTTTCCTTCATTTACAATCGTCCAGGGGCATTAGGCGAAAAGCGCTTTTAAAACGATTTGAAAAATCAGGGGAAAGCAAGTGGAATGAATCCGATTACGGTCTTAGCGCTTTCGGAAGCTTCGGAAGCGGTGGAGGAAGCCTGCTGGAACAAAGGCTTGACGAAAGTGATGATGAGGATTACTGCAATGGCCGCGACTATCAAAAGATAGATCGGGGTCCACGATTGGCCTTTCTTCATAAGAAAGAGAAAGAAAAAAGGGAAATAAAAAGATGCCTAGACCGGAGTCAAGTCGTTGCGATGTCGCACTTGGTGGTGCAGGCGGTTCTTGCGTTCAGTTCGCTGCTGCCCAAACCCACGCAATATTTGAGCGGGGAGCGGGTTTCGTCGCCGCAAACCACGATATAAGCGTCCAGCCTGGCTTTGGCGTCAATGCGGCTCTCAGTGACGTCCAGCTTGTTGGTGGAACAGATTATCGTATCGTCACACTTGAAAGCGAAGACGTCGTCGGGTATCGGAACGTCTTTTATTACAGATTGTTTCAAGATAAGGCTGTCTTTCTCGAAGGTCGCTTTCTTCGCAACGGTTATTCCGAATCCGCGGGATTGGACGTTTTTCAAACCGTCTTGCATGACGGACTCGGCGCTTCCGACTCCGAAGCTTATGCCGCCCAGAATGTTCAGCAGAACGCCGAGAATCGCCAAAGCGACGATAACGCTTATTACGAGCATCATCGTTTCGAAAGCCTGTCCCTTCAAACGCATTTTAACCATCACCCCTATTTGAGAAGCAAAAGGATTACGAAACCTTGTTTTTAAACTCTACGCAATTTTGATTATCTTCAGCAAAACAAACAGGATTGCCAAGGCAACTATCACGCCGACTATCAGCCTGGACTCTTCAAAAAGCGCGTTTCCTTTCAAGCCCATCCGTATCAACCGACTATTCCGCCCAGCATGGACGAGGAGAGGAATACCACTAGGCAGTAAATGAAAACTGCGACGGGAAGGGAAAACGCTATGGAAACGTAAGTATGCAGATTGTTGTTCGTATCTTCGATTTGGGAATTGAAATACGTCAGCAAAGCCACCACTTCAACCACGTACAGCCCCATGACCAAGACGAAGGTCGCCGGGTCGGCGGAGTTTTTCAGCGCATCGCTCCCGCGGAACACGCTGCCCAAACCCGAAAACCCGCTTACGCCCGAATCCGCAAGCTGGGGGAGGGTGGATTGGGAGCTGGCTTGCGAGGACAAGGAATTCGTGATGATGCGCTGCATTGCCGAAACCACTCCCAGCACGATGGGCGCGACGAAAACGCTCATCGTCTTGAGCATAGTCGTAACATCGCTCAACAGCCTTCTCAGCGACTCGTCGGTTTTCTGCGCGTTTCTCAATTGTATGGAAAGCGAGATGAGGGATTTCGCCGCAACGTTTACTCCCAACTGCACCGCATCGGTGATGAACTGCAGCCCGCTGGCTATTGTCCTAGAAGGCAGGTTTTTCAAAACGCCGAAGGTCTTGTCGAATATTGCCGCATCCAGCGTCATTCCCAACAGCGTGATGTTTTCGAGAATGCGCCTGAATACGGTTCTAGCTACCTTGCTTCTAGGGAGGAAATGGACTGCGGAGCGGAGAGCTTCCTCGATCGGCTTGTTCTCGCCCAGCCTCGACGCCAAAACGTACAGCGCGTCCTGGAATTCCACCTCCATGCCGCGTATCTCATCCTGCACTTTCTTTCTCTCCCAATATCCCCCTAGCAGCCACAAGCTTATCCAGGCGGAAAAGCCGAAGAGGATTGCGAAAATCGTGAACTGCCCGTAGAAAGCGCCTTTGCCTATCAAAACGATCGGGCCTAAAGCAAGCGAATGTTCGTCGAAGTAAGTGATGTGCGGAATCGCCGCAATCGCCTCTTGCCTGGACAACGGGTCTAGGTAATCTGGAACAGACCCCAGGGTTCCGGGAATTATTATTTCCGTTCCTGGCTGGGCATTTCCCAAAATGCCGTTGAGCGCGTTTTGAGTCCAGCCTTGGTCCGTCGCTATGCCCGTATACATCAACAGGAGGAACAGCAGCAAACCCATGGTTTTCGCCGGAAGCAGCACTGTTCCAACGCGGATGTTTCCGCGCCGCGGCAACCCCGGGTGGTCGGTAGGAACGTCCGGAGGAACGTAAGTGGGAGGGCGCGAGCCTAGGATGCTCGAGCCGAAGACGAACACCAAAACTGGAAGCAGAATGTTGTAAGCGACGAACAAATACTCTGCTTTAGCGAACGAAATGTTGGCGAACGCTCCGGCAATGGGCAATAAGATTGCCAGAAGCAACGGAAGCAGGATTCCGAAGTAATACAAATACACGGTCGGCTGCTGCAATCCTCTCGCATACAAATCCATTTTCTCCCGCGCGCCTTCCAAAACGTCAGAGTTGGCTTTCAGCAGCATGTCCTCGCGTTTTTTCGAATCAGCTTCCAAAATCGAAGCCCTCACCAGCATCAAAGCCTGTTTGAAATCGTCGTTGTACGGCCCCCACTTGTACGCCAGTTCATCCAACGCTTCCTCTACGCTCTCGTACCTCCCCAATTGCACGTCCCAAACTATTTTTTTGAGTTCCTCAGCGATTTTTCCCTGCCCGTGGTTTGCCGCGAATTCCACCGCCTTTTCCAAATTTGGGGTTAGCCTCAGGCTCATCGTGAAGTAATTGACTATTTCAGGGACGTACGCCAACGCCAAGAGTTTTTCCTTGTCAGCCGCCATTTTCGGGTAATTCAAATAATAGTATCCGGAGAGAATCGTGGCGAAAAGCATGAAACCCAAAGCAAAAAAGAGCGTTTGTTCTATCGCGCCTTGGAATACGAAGAAGTACAGAAACCCGCCTGCAATTGCGGTTATGAAAAAGCCGAGAAAAAGGATTCCGAAATACGCGGATCGGAAATCCTCGGCTTTCACGTCCCACTCCAAGAACGAAAACGCTTCCTGCTGGGCTTCGGAGAATTTCGCGTTTTTTCCGAAAGACCTTCCCATTCCGGCGAAGCCTTTCGAAATCCCTAGGAAAAAGGGAGTGCGCGCCTGCTTCTGCCTTTCCGAAAAAGGCTTGCGCTCTTGCCTTTCGACCTTGTACAATCCTCTCGGCTCTTCCTGCTTTCTGGAAGAAGGGTTGGGCATGAAACCATTACGGTAAATGCAATAAAAAGGTTCAGAGAAAGCCGAGGTTATCTTTCATAAACGTTTTTCCTGTGACCAATCTTTTCTACGACTATCAGTTTCTGAGGATTTAGAAATAAGGCTATTACCCTATA
>CAYOZI010000014.1:2250-23852 GCA_964408425.1 Microcaldota archaeon | reverse complement strand
TCTCGACTTTTCCGGGCAAAACCATTTTTTAACACCCTTCTCAACTAGCGTTTTTTCTTGAAACTAAAAAATGAGGGTCGAGATTATTTAAACAACAGCCCTTTTTAATAAAGGCTTGAAATCCTTTTCGTTTTCCTTGGTGTTTAAAGTGGATTTTGTTTCTCTCGAAAAAGCGTTGAAGGAAAAGATGGGCGAGAGGAAAGTGGAGGAAAAGATAGCGGAGAAGCAAAAAAAGTTTTCCGGGCTTTTGACGCGCGAGGGGGCGTTGAAGCTTTTGGCTTTGGAAGAGCAAATGGCTTTCCGCGACAATCCCAAGAAGGAACTGTTGAAACTGTCGCAAATTCCTCTGCTGGAAGGGCAGGCGTTTTCCGGAATCGTCAGGGTAAAACAGGTTTTTTGCGCGAGCACGTTCGACAAGGACGGGAAAGCGGGGAAAGTAACCAGGGTGGCGGTAGGCGACGATTCCGGCGAAGGGACGCTAGTGTTGTGGAACAAGGATTCGGATTTCGCGGAACGGAAGGTTGAACGGAACAGCATTATTTCGGTCGAAGGGGGGGAAGTGAAGAACGGGGAGATCCACGCTTCACTATTCACCGAACTGTCCTTGCTGGAAAACCCGCCTGAGGGAACAACGCTTCCGGATTTCTCTAAAAAACACGTTTTGTTGGGCGAAGCTAAGGACGGGGACGATTTTTACTGCAGGATTTCCCAGAAGGGAAGTGTGAGGGAGTTCGAGAAGCAGAACGGGAACGGCGTGATGAAGAAAGGCAAGGTTTTGAACCTAGTCGTGGAAGACGGCTCTTCCCCGAAAACGCTGGTTTGCTGGAACCGCAACGCGGAAATAGCGTCTTTCCTGACGGAAGGGGATGTTTTGAAAGCGGAAGGGATTGCAGTGAAAAACGGGGAGTTGCAAGCATCGTGGAATACCCACCTGATAACGCACGCGAAAAACCATTCGTTGAAAGAACTCGAGTTCAAGCCCTTCCTCGCGTTGGGTTCCGGAGAGCAGGGTTTCGTGCAAATAATCCTGCAAAAGCTTTTCGACGCGAAAACCTCGAGAAAATGCGTTTCGTGCGGCTCGCAAGTGGAAGAGGGAAAAGAAAAATGCAATTGCGGGGGAGACGTGAGGATCGTTTTCTTCGTAACCGCCCAGGCTTCGGACGCTTTGGACGAGGCGCAGAGCGTGAGATGCGTTTTTTTCGGCGAGCAGGCGGAAGAATTGCTGGGGATGAAGAAAACGTTTGTTTCACCTGAAACGGTCTTTTACCTGAAGCGGGATTTTCTCGAAGGAAAAAAGCTGAAGTTGAAAGTCCTGGCAAAACAGCGGAACGACGGGGGGTTGGAACTGGTCGTAAGGCAAATCCGCTCTCACTAAGTTTTTAAAACACGTTGCGCTTGTCTTTTCATGACTTTTTTGCCTGTCGAACGCTTGGTTGTCAGACGGTCTTTGAGCGACGAAAAAGTGGGAAATTACGTAGTTAAGTGGATTAAAAATCCGGATTCTGGCAGCAGTTTCGAGCGAAAAACAAGGTTCATTCGTTGGCTGCCCGGAGGCTTGCTGACCAGAGCTATGCTGTTGTTGAAGTATGACGGTTTGCTCTTTAAGCGCGACGGCGAGATCGTGTCTCACGTTTTCTTCCAACGGCACGGTGATTCGTTGCATGCTTTTTCCTTTGCGGTTGGAGAAAAACACCGCCACTTGGGTTTGTTTAAGCAGACCGTGGCGGACTTGATAAACCACGCTAAGGTTGTTGGTGGAATAACGCGCGTTAGACTCGGCGCTGGCGGCCACGATGCCGTTGCCAAGATGCATGCCCGCCTTCGCGATCATGAAAAAGACCTGGCTATCCGCGTGGGGAAAGAAGGTTGGGTTTACCTGCAATAGCCGTTTTTATTAGTTATATTCCCGTTTTGCTTAATTCGTTGTAAGGTGGTTTTGTCATGGCCCAGGCTCCGGTTGAATCTTTCCAGTTGAGGCTTCCAGCGGGAAAAGGGAAGTTCGGAAAACTGGATGTAAGCGTTTGGCAGGGGAAGGAAAAGGAAGGAAAAACCCTTTCCTCGTCGATGTCCCTGCGTTTCCAGGATTTCGAGAAGGGAGTCGCGTATTTGAATTCGGAAGACGCGTTGAAACTATCCGCGATTCTCGAGCATTACGCCGTGCAGGTAATGCGTTTGGATTCGGAGAGACGGCTTTTGGCGTGGAGGGAAAAGCAAGACGTCGAATTCGTTTGAAACTTACCGTTTTTTCAGGCGGGTTGCATAGATGGGAAACTGGCATTTGATTTCGTAGCCTTCGGTCGTTGTTTTGATAGCCTTCCTTTCATTGCGTGGAATTCGCCTTATCATCTCTTGAATTCTTTTCACGTCATCGTGCGTTATCCCGTACCGTGAGGCGTGGTCTTCATGCGTCAGCCGCAAAACAGGGGCTTCGCCTAGTTTTTTCGGCTTTTCCAAACCGGCTTTATCGTGCAATTCCCCAAGGTCGCCGTGCCACTGGAAATGGCGGTCGCCGATTTGCGGCGTTGTCTTGTAAATATCGTCCGCCAAGTCTCGTTCTGTTTTCGTTCGGAAAGAAGCAGCCTGGTTTAAAAAAATCCCGTCAGGCTTCAAATGGCGGGCTATGCGTTCGAGCATCTGCACTTGCAATTCTGGAGTGTGCTGGTAATCAAGCGAACTCCTCATTATGATCAAATCGAACTTTTCGTTCAAATCCATGTTCAAAACGTCAAGGCGTAGTTTTCTCGTTGCAGGATTCGGGTTTTGCTCCAACTGTTCTTTTGAAGCGTCTACTATCGTAAGCTTGGGGTTCAAGCCTTCTTTCCGCAGGTGTCCCGCCAAACGCTCCCCCAACAGGCCGTTTCCGGAGCAAACGTAAAGAACCCTCGGGTTTTTCGGCAACGCCTCCCAGTGTTTCCTGCCCGCGCGTATGAACGCGTTCAAAACCCTTTCGTCGGAAAAATACCCTCCGTAAACCTTGCCCCACGCTTTTCCTACAACCAGCCTATCCCTGCCGAGGTTTTCTTTCGTTGCAGGGTGGAGTTCCATTGCCATAAAATAGTCTTGTCCGAATGGAAATAAAAAAGGGCGTCGGTTTCCGTCGACGCCCGCCTTTCGTTTTCCTCAGGGTTGCCTACAGCCTTGGAAGATAAGTTTTGATCTCCCAATCGGTGACGTGCAGCCTGAATTCGTTCCACTGCCTTTCCTGCGCCTTCAAATGCTTTTCAAAAGCATGCTCTCCCAACGCTTTCTTCATCAAACCGCTTTTCCTCGTTTCCTCGATCGCCTCTCCGAGCGAACCGGGAAGCGTTTGCACGTAAAATTTTTTCAGTTTTTCATCATCAAAATCGTAAACGCTCTCTTCGACAGCCGCAGGAGGTTTTTCGTTATTCTCCATCCCGTCCAACCCCGCAGCTAGCATTGCCGAAAAAGCGAGGTAAGGGTTGGCTGAAGCGTCCGGACAGCGCAATTCTATCCTCGTCGCCTTCTTCCCGTGCACTTCCGGAACGCGAATCATCGCGCTTCTATTCACCCTCCCCCAACAAACGTAAACCGGCGCTTCGTAACCCGGAACAAGGCGTTTGTAAGAATTCACCGTAGGCGCTATTACTCCGGCAAAAGCGCGCGCATGCTTCATTTGCCCTGCGGCGAAACTCAATGCGGTTTCGCTCAAATTGTATTCGTTCCCTTCCCCGTAAAACGCGTTTTCCCCGTTCTTCCACAGGCTTTGGTGCACGTGCATTCCGCTGCCGTTCTTTCCGAACAAAGGCTTGGGCATGAACGAAGCGTACAACCCGTGTTTTTTAGCGATTATTTTCACTACGCTCTTGATGAGCAAAACCCTGTCCGCCATTTCCAACGCGTGCGAGTACCTGAATCCTATCTCGTGCTGGCCGTGCGCCACTTCGTGGCTCAACCTTTCCATAGGCACTCCCATTTGCTGGAGCGTTGCCATAACCTCCCTCTTTACTTCGGATCCCTCGTCAAACGGGCTCCAGTCGAAATAACCGCCCTTGTCGTGAGGGTCGGGCTGGATTGTCGCTCCATTCATATCCTTGAACAGGAAAAACTCCAATTCAGGGCCTACGAAATAATCGAAGCCCTTTTTCTTCGCCTCGTCCAGGTTTCTCTTCAGGATATTCCTCGGGTCGCCTTCGAAAGGCGTTTTGTCGCGGTTGTAAACGCTGCAGATTATTCTGGCTACTTTATTCTCGGTCCACGGCAACAGCGTGAATTCCCCGTCCGGCTTGAGGAACATGTCGCTCTCGAATATTCGCGTGAATCCCTGGATTGAAGAGCCGTCGAACCACAAGCCCCCGCTTTCGTTAACCTCCTCGAAATGCTCGACCGTCGTCTCGCAGCTTTTGATGTTGCCGAGAATGTCGACGAACTGCATGGAAATGAATTCCGCGCCCGATTTCTTGACTTCGTCCAATTTCACTTAACCCCACCTCTAAACCAGTAAAAACAACCGACTTTAACCCGAAAAACGAACGGCAATAAATATTTTCCCGCTTTTTTCCAGACAAACGGATTGAAAAAACTATCCGTTCCGAACAATCGTTTTAAAAATTTGCGGTCCGTAAGGGTTTTATGGACAAAAAAATGGACGAGCTGGACGAAAAGCTGGTTTGGGAGCTGAGCGAGAATTCGAGGAGGTCGCTGAGGGAAATAGCGAAAAAACTCGGTTCTTCCACATCCACCATAGCCCAGCGGGTACGGCGTTTGGAGCGGGAGAAGATCGTGAAACGATATGGCGCGGATTTGGACTGGGAAAAGCTAGGGTTCGATTTGACCGCGTTGATAGAAATTACGATTCGCAAGCAGCCGTTGTTGAAAGTGCAGAGTTCAATAGCGAAACTTCCGCAAGTGGTTTCGGTTTGGGATGTTACCGGCTCTTTTGACAGCATGGCGTTGGTAAGGGTGAAAAACCGTCGGGAATTGTCCCAAACGGTGAAGAAAATTTTGGACATCGAAGGGGTAGAGCATACGGATTCGCACTTGATTTTGAATACCGTAAAGGAAAATTACCTGACGCTCTAAGGATAGGCCCTGTTTATCACGCGCGGGAAGGGAATCGCGTCGCGTATATGCTCAAGGTTCAAAAGCCATTTTACGAAACGCTCTATGCCCAACCCGAACCCGCTGTGGGGCACGCTTCCGTATTTGCGAAGATCGAGATACCATTCGTAATCTTTTACGTAGAGTTTCTGCTCTTTCATTCTTTGCAAGAGCTTGTCGTACTCCCAAATCCTTTCGCTTCCGCCTATCAACTCGCCATGCCCTTCTGGAGCCAGCATATCCGCATTCTTTACGTGCTCCCCATCGTCGGCGATTTCCATGTAAAACGCCTTTGTTTTTCTCGGCCATTCGTAGACGAACAGCGGTTTTTCCAGCCCTTTGGTCAAAAGCCCTTCGTGCTCGACCCCGAAATCGTCTCCCCACTCCGTCTTGCAGCCGAGCGAGTTGAGCTTGTCAATCGCCTTATCATAGCTCAATCGGTGGAACGGGGTCTTTACAAGCTTCAATTCTTCCGGTTTTCGGTTGAAATGTTTCAGCAACGGGTTTTTCGAAAGCCTTTGCGCTACGAACTCGACCATTTCCTCCTGCAGTTTCATGTTGTCCTCGTTGTCGAAGAACGCCGCTTCTTCCTCCAAATGCCAGTATTCGGTCAAGTGCTTTACCGTGCGGGATTTCTCGGCGCGGAATGAAGGCGCGAGGATGAACACTTTCTCTAGCGCCGTAATGAACGCCTCGTTGTACAACTGACCGGATTGCGTTAGATACGCCTTTTGCCCGAAGTAATCGAATTCGAAAAGCGTGCTTCCGCCTTCGCATGCGGAAGTAGTAATCATGGGCGGGGCGACTTCAACGAACTTCCTCTCGTCGAAAAACAGCCTCAAGTCCTTGACGATTTCCGCCCTGGCTTTCATGACGTTCGTCAAGTGCGTCGAGCGAAGCCAGAGGTGGCGGACGTCCAGCAGGAATTCGGTGCTCTTGTCTTTGGAAATAGGGAAGATTTCGCTAAAGTGGATAACGTGGAATGATTTGACCTGGATTTCGAATCCTTCCGGCGCGCGCTCGTCTTTCTTTACCTCGCCTTCCACTACAATGCTGGATTCTATAAGCGCTTTTTCCGCGTCCTTGAACTCTTTTTCGGAAACCGCGTCCTTCTTCACGGCAATCTGGATGGTTCCGCTCGAATCTCGCAGCGAAAGGAAAATCAAGTTTCCTTGAACCCGCTTTCGGTGTATCCACCCGCGGAGCGTGACGCTCTGGCGTTTTCCTTCCAAAACCTCGGAAATTTTCGAAATGTTTCCCTTCATTTTCATCTGCCTTTTTGAAAAAGCTATTACTGCGGCAATTCGTTTAAAGGGTTTGCCCGTCGGTCCGACATGGACGTTTGCACAAATTTTTACGCCGCTTTTAAGGCTTTTATACCCGTAAAAACGCTTTACTAAGGGCAGGGTAAAACGTCGAGGTTGGAATGTACTTTTATCATAGCGGTTTCGACAGCGGCATTTCGTTCATCCTAGCAGCGTTCTTTTTCTCCAGCCTGTTCCTGTTCAACGACTTATACCTTGCATTGGCCGCCCTGTTTTTCATCGCCGTATACCACCCTCACCACCCTGAATTCAGGAAAAAGGAGTTTCTAGCCTGAAAAAAACTTTTTTAAAACCCCCTTTCCTATCGAATCTCTTCAATGTCCCTATTGCCGATGCCCACCGGGTTCCGCGACTTCCGAGCGGCGTTAGTGCTCGTCCTAGCGGGTCTTGGAGTGGTGGAACTGAATCTTTTCCTGTTAGCAGTGGCGGTGGGGTTGTGGCTGTTGTTCTTCGCCATTCCAGCAACGTGATTTTTACCTTGCGGGGGTAGCGTTTAAAGAATTAGTTTCATCTTCAACAGATTAAGTGGTTTGAATGAAGCAAGCGATCGTGCTGAATGCGTCATTGAAAATGGGGAAGGGAAAGAGCGCGGCCCAGGCAGCGCATGCGTCCATCGATGCGTTCGAAAAAACCCCTGTTTCCGCAAGGGACCAGTGGTTGAACGAGGGGATGGAGAAAATTGTTTTGAAGGTTTCATCCGACAACGAGCTTTTGGAATTGTTCGACAAGGCAAAACGAAGGAAGCTGCCTTGCGCTTTGATAAGGGATGCAGGTAGAACGCAGATTCCGGCTGGAAGCGTTACCGCGTTGGCGATAGGTCCTGCTGAGGAGGATGAAATCGATTCGATAACCGGGAATTTGAAGCTACTTTGAGCTTTTCAGAATATCGTCGAGAAACATTCCCGCTTCATAGTCTTTTTTTCCTATAGCGAAACCCCTTTCGGTTTCCCTCAGGGTGAATAGCGAAAAGAAACGCCATTCTTTTCTCGGCTTTTTCCAAGCGAGATAAACAGGCTTGCCTGTGATTTTTTCCCACTCCCTGTAGGAAATGACCGTCGGCTTGTCCAGGAAAATGTCGTTCTTCCACGCCTTGCATTCTATTCCGAATCCCTTTCCCGACCTCAGCGCAATGAGATCGGGCGCGTCTCCCGCCACTCCGCTTCCAGCCGCGCGCACTACGAAAAACCCTTTTTCCTCAAGGCTTTTCTTCAGCTGGCGTTCGAAAAAAGAACCTTTGTCGTAGTGGGTCATGGTTTTCATTAACGCGCCTTTCTTTAAAACCGCGACTTCGCTTATCGTCGTTTTCCATTTCGCTTTCAGGTTAGGTTTTTATACGCTCTAACCCACTAATGATTAAGCAATGGACACGGGCATCAAAGTTGGAGACTGCATGAAGTCACGCCTTGTCACGATAGACGAAAAAGCCTCGGTTTTCGAGGCCGCCAAAAAAATGGCTGACAACAACGTCGGAAGCCTGCTGGTCGAAAAGAACGGCAGGATTTACGGGATTGTAACGGACTCGGATTTGGTGAAAAAGTGTTTGGCACTCAAAAAAACGAACTGCGACATCGCCGCCCTGGCGAGCAAGCCTCTAGTCGGCATTTCAGCCGATTCGGACTTGTCGGAAGCGGCGAGGGAAATGGGCAGGCGGAAAGTCAGACGTCTAGTCGTGATTAAGGGAAAAAGCGTTGCAGGGATGATCTCCTCGACGGATATCATCAAAATATCTCCTTCTTTGTACGACCTGATTGCGGAAAAGCAAAGCTTGGTTTAAAACCCACGCGCTTGGATGGCTCGCAAAGCCCTTCTCCCGCAATACGCTGTGAGATTCCATTGCTTCCAGCGTAGCGGACGGAAGAGGGGCGATGAATTCGCAGTTAACAAAGCGCGCGCGTGTTTGAACAAACAAGGCGCTTGCCCAAATGAAGAGGAAAACGCGTTTGGAAGAACTCGCAAAATTGGTGCGGGTTCTGGAAAACCGGGTTGTCCTTGTTGAGGGAAAGCGCGACGTGAAAGCGTTGGAGGAAATCGGGGTGAAAGCCCGTTTCGTAACGGCAAACGGCTCTTCGGAATCCCTTTTGAAGAGGGTTTCGGAGGTGCTGGCTTCGCCGCAAGAAAAGGTTTTTCTCCTGATGGATTTCGACGCGGAGGGAAAGAGGAAGGAATCGTTTTTCAAAACGCTGTTTGAAGAAAACGGGATAAGCACGGACTCGGTTTTCGCGAGGAAACTGAGGGGCGTGCTGCGTTTCAACAACGTCGAGGAAAGCGGTTCGAGGTTTTTGCAGTTGAAAGAAAAAGGTGAATTGAATGGGAAAAACGTACATTGATACGGTAAAATACATGATAAAATCGAATTTCGAGATTGACGGGATGGTCGAGAAGCCGGATATCGTCGGCGCGATTTTCGGGCAGACCGAAGGGTTGCTAGGCGATGAGTTGGATTTGCGCGAGTTGCAGAAGAACGGTAGAATCGGAAGGATAGAGGTAGACTCGCAAGTGAGAAAGGGAAAGAGCGTTGGTACGATATTGATCCCTTCGAGCTTGGACATGGTCGAAACCAGCATCCTAGCGGCTGCGTTGGAAATTGTGGATAGGGTAGGCCCGTGCGATGCGAGGATTAACGTTTCGAGAATAGAAGATTCGCGCAACGTAAAGAGAAAGGCGGTTCTCGATCGGGCTAAGATTTTGCTGAAAACCCTGCTCGTGGAGGAAATTCCGGAAAGCAAGGAATTGAGCGAAATGGTCCGGGAAGATGTGAAAGTCGCGGATATAGTTTCTTACGGGAAGGAAGCTTTGCCCGCAGGGCCCGGCATAGAAAAGGCCGAGGAAATAGTCGTCGTCGAAGGGCGTGCGGACGTGATCAACCTCTTGAAGAACAACATCAAGAACGTCGTTGCAGTGGGAGGCGCGAACGTCGGGCAGACCATCACCGACTTGTGCAAGCAGAAGGAAGTCACTGTCTTTCTCGATGGGGATCGCGGTGGGGATATTATCCTGAAGGAATTGGTCAACGCTACGGACATCGATTACGTGGCTAGAGCCCCGCCTGGAAAGGAAGTTGAGGAACTGGCGCGCAAGGAAATAATTCAGGCCTTGCGGAGACGCATTCCGTTGGACCAGGTTGCCGGTTTCGAGGAAGCCAAGCGCGTTGACAAGGGAAGAAGGGATGCGGAACTGATGAATCAACCTCCTCAGCAATCTCCTCCTCAAAGGTTTGAAGAGCACAGGCCAACAAGGCCTCCGTTCGAGAGGAGGGAAAGGGAACCGCGGTTCGAACGCCCTTCCGCCCCCATGATTCAGCAGCCTGAAGGGGAGAGGATGGAACGGGTGGAGCGCGTAGAAGTGTTCAAAGCCCCCCAGCCTTCGGAAATGAGCGACGAGGATAAAGCCAAGGCCGAGGCGTTGAAGCAGAACTTGAAGCAGTTGGAAGGAACGCTGAAAGCGAGGCTGTTGAACTCTTCCTTGGAGACGGAGCGGGAAGTGCCCATTCGGGAGATAATGCAGACGCTGAGCGACTCGCCTTCGACTTTCGCACTGGCTTTGGACGGAATCGTAACGCAGCGTTTGATAGACCTGGCTGAGCAGAAGCAGGTGAAGTTCATTGCGGGCTTGAGGACCGGAAACGTTTCGCGCACTCCTCCTGGTTTGCATGTGATTCTAGCCGAGTAGTTGTGAATAAGGGCGGAAGTCTTAAATCCGCCTTTTCTTTTCTTTTTTTTAAATGAAGATATACCGGAGCAGGATTTCTCGGAAAGGATACCAGACTACCGTCAAGACTAATTCTCCAACCGCACGTTTCGTATCCGCCAAGCAACGATTAAACCGTGAATCCAGGGGATTATACCGCGACAAGGTTACCGGACAGTTCGTAAAAAAAAGAAAGCGTGCGAAGCCCGGGAAAGCTGCTGACGATACGATGAATAAATTCACGCGTTCTTTGGAACGGCACCGGAACCTGGTTTTCGCCACTACCACGGAGCAAGGCGTTGGGGCGTTACACTTGAGGCGCAAGCTTCCTTACTATAAGATAAAGCAGAAGTGCGACGCGCTCGGATTTTCCATAACTTCCGAAATCGGGCATAGGAACCACTTCAAGATCTACAACAGGCGCGGGGAAATGGTGGGGACGCTAGTCAACCTGAATCTGCTTTTGCTTCCGAAATACGCGAAATCCAAGAACGAAGCCGTTTCCCTGGCCGAGGCGTTTTTGGAAATCCTGCCCTAAAGAGTTTTATGTTTTACCTTCCTTGTTCTACTAGCCAGTGAAGGGGGTAGTTGTAAATTGCAATTCAAAAGCACTGCCGACATTCCTATTCCTAAAGACCCGCTAGCGCAAGTGATAGGCCAGGGGGAAGCGGTCCGCATCGCCAAAGTCGCCGCTTCGCAAAAACGGAATCTTCTGTTAGTAGCTCCTCCCGGAACCGGAAAATCGATGCTAGCGCAGGCTATTGCCTTCCACCTTCCCAAACCTACGGAGGAAATCGCGGTTTTGCACAATCCGGAAACTCCCGAGCGGCCTTTGATTGAAGTCAGGAATTTGGAGCAAGTGAGGAAAGAGGAAAAGCTAGCTGACAAGCTGCAGGGGAAAAACGCGTCGCCTACCGAAGTTCCGGCTTTCGTTGCGGAAAGGCTCGGCTTTAGATGCAGGAGATGCGGAAGGCTGAGCAAAGCGGCTGAAAATGCGTGTCCGAACTGCGGGGCGGACAAAAAATTCGAAAGCGCTTTCGGAAACATTCTCGCTGAAAATTATTTTCCGGACAAGAAAGGAAAGCGGGTGCATACGACGAGGCTTTTGGACGACGGGCGCGAGGAGATAGTAGTTTACGAGCGGTACGGGGAGGATATTCGCGTTATCGACCAGAAGACTCTGGAAAAACTGGATTCTTTGAAGAGAAAAAAACCGAGGAAAGTCATCGTTCCGTTCGTTAGAAAAAATTTCGTCGTAGCCACCGGCGCCAGCGAAACGGAATTGTTGGGGGACGTAAGGCACGACCCTTATGGCGGGCATCAGGGTGTGGGAACTCAGCCTTACTTGAGGGTGGTTCCAGGCTCGATTCACGAGTCGCACGAGGGGGTTTTGTTTATCGACGAAATATCCTCGCTTAATTTGATTCAGAGGTTTTTGTTCACCGCCATGCAGGAACGGAAGTATCCCATAGTGGGGCATAATCCGCAAAGCGCCGGGGCGAGCGTCCGCGTGGATGACGTGCCTTGCGACTTTGTATTGATTGCAGCCACGAACATCAACGACTTGCCTGGAATTTTACCCCCGCTTCGCTCGAGGATCATAGGAAATGGTTATGAGGTTTTGCTGGAATCGTGGATGCCCGCCACGGAGGAAAACAAGGACAAATTATTCCAGTTTATCTCCCAGGAAATACGGAAAGACGGGAAAATACCGCACGCTTCGAGGGAAGCGGCGGAGTTGATAGTCGAGGAAGCAAAACGCAGGGCTAAAGAATGGGACGCTCAGGATAACGCTTTCACTTTGAAATTGAGGGAATTGAGCGGCATAATCCGTTTGGCAGGGGATTTTGCGATTGCGAACGGGGACAAACTTATTTCAGCCGAAGATGTGAGGCTGGCTTTCAAGCGCGGAAGGAATATCGAAGAGCAGTTGCAGGACAAGTTCGGAAGCGTTTGGAATGCGGGAGCTAGGGAATTGGCTAGGGAAAAGAAGAAAGAA
Source organism: Microcaldota archaeon (assembly GCA_964408425.1). Taxonomy (GTDB): domain Archaea; phylum Micrarchaeota; class Micrarchaeia; order Norongarragalinales; family Norongarragalinaceae; genus UBA10210. The sequence continues at coordinate 11,783 of CAYOZI010000014.1, read as the reverse complement.
CAAAAAGAAGTAAGCTAACCCTTCTATCGTTTTGCCCTGCGGATCATCTGGCGGAAAGCGGTTTTGTGCCTTTCACCCAAAACTTGTTCCGTTTCCTCGATTGGCACGACGACTTTCCCGCTCTGGTAGACTATCAGCGCCAGAGTAGCCACTCCGAGCCAGAACATGAACCAGGCGATTGGGGCTAGGATTATGCCTAAAACGTCTTCAGACGAGAATTCCGATCTTCCCGAGCTTAAAGCCCAGCCGAACAGCTGTTCGCTGAGTTGCGGGTTGAGCGTAGCGGCATTGATTTTGTCAACTGTAACGAAAACGCCGTAAGCTGCATTCGCGACCATGAGTATTGAAAACAGGACGAAAAACGCGCCTGCGAGCTTGAGCAAGTGCATTCTCCTTCCGGATACGGTCAACCAGAAAATCCTGCGCATTCAAAACCACCCTGAAAACTTTTTTAGTTTGAAGGCATTATTCGGCAACCGTATTTAAAGTTGCTGAAAACCAAATTCTTTCTGTGTTCTAAAGGGGCCCGTGGTGGAGTGGCTAACACGGCTCGTTTACACCGAGCAGATCCGGAGTTCGATTCTCCGCGGGCCCATTGGACAAGTTTTAATAAACTCTCCAACCAAATTTTCTTCCTGTGCCGCAGTAGCTCAGCCTGACTCGGCTAAAATTTTTTAGTCGGGGGCTTCGGAGAGCATTCGATTTCTTTAAGGCATTTCCGCCTTGGGGAAAGATGAAGCTGAAGTCGCTCCGTAAGGTTGAGCAGAAACCGAAGTGGAAAATGACGGTCTCGTCGCTTTCTTCGGACTGTCGGGTGTTCAAATCACCCCTGCGGCACTCTTCTTTTTATTCGGCTTTCGAGTGTTGTAATCATGAAACGGCTTTTGCTATTCCTTCTTTTGCTGACGCCTTTCCTATTCGCCGTAGAGCCGAAGGAAGTGGGAAGCGCCGACATACTGTTGAATTTGCGCTGGACCGTCAACGGGGACGTGCAGGGGGAGAAGATCTTGAAAACCTATTCCTTCCCCAACACGACGTTCCAAAAAACCATGCTCACCGCCAACGTTCCCTTTGAAACTGAAAGGGATTCTTTCGGGAACGAAATCCTGGTTTTCAAGTGGAGCGGGGGCGGGGCGAAGGAGATACTGCTCAACGTTATTGCAAAGGTGGATTTCGACTCTCCTTTTGCAGACGCGGCTGGTTCGGATGCCGATAGATATTCGGGCGAATCGAGGCTGGTGAAAACCGATTCCTCCATTTCCACGCAAGCTGGCATTTTGGCCCAAGGTGCAGAGAGCGATTCGGAAAAACTTGCGAGAGTAACCGAGTGGGTTCACAACGCGGTAGAATATGACGATAGCTTTTGGGAGCGCCAGCCGACGTCCAAAGACATTTTCCTCCAACGAAAGGGCGTTTGCAACCAGTTCGCTCATTTGGAAATGGCGTTGTTGAAAAGCCTGGGCATTCCATCGCGTTTCGCCGCAGGGTGGGTTTACTCGGGGAAAGAATGGGCGCCTCACGCTTGGGTGGAAGCTTTGATTGACGGAAAGTGGGTTCCGGCAGACCCTACTTACAACGAAGGCGGGTTTTTGGACGGGACGCACGTTTTGTTCGCCTACGGCTTCGACCAGCTGGACATAAAGGAAGAACTGACGGTGGGCTTGACGATGGAAAAACAATCGGAAATTGAAATCATCGAGTTTTCCGAACCGAAGGACTATTTCGACTTGAGTCTTGAAACGCCGCAAGTCGTTTCCAGCCTGGCTTCCGAGAAAATCTCGGTTTCGGTGAAAAACACGAATTCCGTCCCACGCGCCATTCCGATCACCCTGAACGTTCCTTCCCAACCTCCGGAGTTGGAAGTGAAGCTAGCCCAGCCGGCTTCGAGGCTTTTGTACGTGAAGCCCGGCGAAACTAAAACCGCCGAGTGGGACGCGTTGTTTCCCAAACTGGAAAACGGGTTTGCCTACAATTTCACGGTCGAAGCGGTTTCGCTCGGGAAAAAAGTTTTGAAAACCGTCGTTGGCGAAGCCAAGGCCAGAACGTCTTTCAAAACAACCATCGTTCTTTCGAGCGTAGAATCGTCTGAAACCGATTCGCTTGTGACCATATCCGCCATCCTAGTGAATTCCGGCAATTTGGACGGGACTGCAAACGTCTTTCTTTCGTTCGGCTCGGAGCCCGAACAGCAGCAGGCCGTTTTCCTCAAGTCGGGGGAATCGAGGAAAATAGAATTTTATTTGCTAAAGCCGATTGCGCAGACGGAAGGCACTATTTCCCTTTCTACGGATTCGGGCGTCTTCAACCAGCCTTTCTCGATAGTAACGAGCAAGCCTTTGGCTCCTGGCGGGTTGAGCGTAGAGCTGATAGTGATGGCTGCGGTTTTGATTGGGGCTGTGGCGTTGTTGATATACTTCATAAGGCGGAAAGGCGGCCAACCGAAAGCTTTTCAAGAATACTGAGCAGAATTTAATTTCGAATTGCGGCTGTAGTCTAGTGGTATGATTCGACCTTGCCAACCTTTCTTTGGGAAAGAAAGCTTGACCGAAGGAAAAGCAGAAAGGTCGAGGCCCGGGTCCGATTCCCGGCGGCCGCACCTTCAACTTATTTTGCTTCCTTCGGGAATGTCATTGTCTAAAACCAAAAGCACTATTTTGCTGTCGTCAGGCGTGCAAGCGGCCAAAAGCATTCCCTGGCTTTCTATGCCCCTGAGTTTTCTCGGCTGCAAATTGGCGACTACAGCGATTTTCTTTCCCACCAACTCTTCGGGCGTGTAATGCAAGGCTATTCCCGCCGCCAGAATCCTCTCCTCGTTTCCAAAGGAAATCGTGAGTTTCAAAAGCTTGTCAGCTCCATCGACTTTTTCGGCTGCAAGGATTTTGGCGACTCGCAAGTCGAGTTTCGCAAAATCGGCGTAGGGGATGATGGGCTTGCTTTCTTCCAAAACCAGCACCTTTTCAAACTGCCTTGAATTTGAAGCCGTAGGCGATTATTCCTTCCTCTCCTTCGGCGAAAATCTTCCTGAACACGACTTTAACCCCGTTTCCTATCTTTATTTTTTCCTTGGGTGAATCGACAACGTGGCCCAACACCTTAACGCCATTAGTCAGTTCGATTATGGCCATGGTGTACGGAGTTTCGTTCTCGAAGCCTTTCGCCCCTGCGTGGACTTCAGTGAAAGAATAAATTTTTCCCTCTTCCGGCATTTTCTTCGGAACAAGCTTTCCTTTTCTCCTGCAGTCGGGGCATATTACCCGCTGTGGGAAGAACTCGCGCTTGCAGTTTTCGCATATGCTTCCGATTAGGTTATATCGTTCGGGAATTTCCCTCCAAACCAACGGCAAAGCATCTCTCATCGCCCAATCACGCCCTCTTGAAAATATGCACGGTTGCGGTGGCTCCGCTTCCTCCCACGTTGTGGGTTAATGCTCTCTCCACATTTTTCACTTGCCTTCCTTCCGCCTGGCCTCTCAACTGCCATACCGCTTCCACAACTTGCTTTACGCCCGTCGCCCCAACCGGGTGGCCGCAAGCCTTCAATCCTCCAGACGTGTTGATGCTTATAGCGGAATTCAATTTCGTTTCCCCGGCTTCGATTGCCTTTCCGGCTTTTCCTTTTTCGAAAAAGCCTAGGTCTTCGACGGCGAGGATTTCTGCAATCGTAAAGCAATCGTGCACTTCGGCGACCTGGATGTCCTTGGGCTTCAGATTGGCGGTTTCAAACGCCTGTTTTGCGGCTATTTTCGTTGCCTGTAATTCAGTCAGGCTTTTTCTCTCCGCGAGAGCGAGCGTGTCGCTCGCCTGGGCGCTGGCGGCGATTTCAATCGGCTGTTCTACGAGTTTTTTCGCCTTTTCGGTTTCGCATAATATCGTGACCGCAGCCCCGTCGGTAATCGGAGAGCAATCGAACAATTTCAAGGGAGATGCAATTACCCCAGAGTTCATTACGGTTTCGAGCGTGATTTTGTTTTGGTATTGGGCGTAAGGGTTTTTCGAACCGTTATCGTGATTCTTTACTGCGCATAATGCCATCTGCTCTTCGGTGGTTCCGTATTCCTGCATGTGCCTTCTTGCTATCAAAGCGTACAACGCCGGAAACGTCGCTCCTATGAACAACTCCCACTCCTGGTCTCCAGCCCCTCCCAATGCGGTTGCGGCATCTTCCACGCTAACCTCGGTCATTTTTTCGACTCCGCCCACTGCCACAACGTCGTGCATTCCACTGGCTATTGCGAGATATGCATTCCGAAAAGCCACGCTTCCGCTTGCGCAAGCCGCTTCCAAACGAGTGGAAGGAATGGGATTCAAACCCAGTTGGTCTACGATCAACGCTCCGATGTGTTCTTGGCCTATGAATCTTCCGGATGCCATGCACCCGCCGTATACGGCTTGAATGTCCTTTCCGTCAATTTGGGAATCGCTAATGGCGCGCACTCCGGCTTCGGCTACCAATTGCCTGAACGAAGCGTCCCAACGCTCTCCGAATTTTGACAACCCTACTCCGATAACCGAAACAGAACGCATTTTTCCCATTACTCCAAATCCTTTATTTTCTTCCTGAATTTCGCGTAAACCGCGTAATCGACATGTTGTTTTTCGTCAATCAATTCTTTTACCGAAGGCCTCGTTCTCTTTCTTTCTATTTCCTTCGTAACCGTTATATCAAACGCGTCGCTTCCGGCTCCGCTTCCGTAAGAAACGCACAAGATCCTGTCTCCCTCCTTAGCAATGTCCAAAACCGCCGCGAGCCCCAGCATGCTGGCGCCGCTGTAAGTATTGCCTATAACGGGCGCAAGCAATCCGGCTTCAAGCTTTTTCTTTTCAAAACCCAGTTCGTCTCCCGCCTTCAACGGGAATTTTCCGTTGGGTTGATGAAATACGGCGTAATCGTAATCCTTCGCACTGGTGCCGACTTTCTGCATCAATCCTTTAGCCGCGCTCAAAACGTGCTTGAAGTAAGCAGGCTCTCCGGTAAAGCGTCCGGCGTGCTTCGGAAACTCGGCGTGCTGCCTCCTCCAAAAGTCGGGAGTGTCGGTAGTGAAGGAATAAGTCTGGTTCAACAAAGCGAGAGGCTTTTCCTCGCCTATCAAGAACGCCGCTCCGCCGCTGCCAGCCGTAAACTCCAACGCATCATTCGGCCTTCCTTGTGCCGTGTCCGTTCCAATTGCCAAGCCGATTTTGATCATTTCGCTTGCAACCATGCCCATGCACGCCTGCACTGCAGCGGTTCCGGCTTTGCAGGCGAACTCGAAATCAGCTGCAGTCAAGCTTTCGCTACAGCCGCAAGCTTGGGCTACGACCGTAGCCGTGGGTTTCACTGCGTAAGGCTTGGATTCCGAGCCTACGAAAACAGCGCCTATATCCTTAGCGTTCGTTCCGCTGCTTTCAATGGCGTACCTGGCGGATTGAACTGCAATCGTAGCTGAATCTTCGTCCCACGCCGCAACCGCCTTTTCCTTTACTCCCAAGCCTGCACTAACCCTTTTTCCGTCCTTATTCCAGACGCGGGCTATCTCGTCTACGGTAATCCGATAGCGCGGTATGTACGCTCCGTACCCGACTATTCCGACCTTCCCGTTAACCATCCGAAAAACCGTCGTATGCTCTAAAAGGAAAAACTAATACTGCCAATGTCGGTTAAAAAACGCATCGCACTTCGGCAATCGTCAAAGTCGCTTGGTTTTAAATCGGTTGTGAATGCTATTGTTTTCCCATGGTCAACTCGAAAACCTCTTCAATCGAAGGTTTTTACAAGAAAAGCCTGGAAGAAAGGCTTTCCCTACTGCAAAGCTTTGCCGGATTGAGCGCTGAAGAGATGGGGTTGTTGAAGAAGAGCGGAGCATTAGATATGGAAACGGCGAATAGGATGGTGGAAAACGTCTTTTCGACCCACCCGCTGCCTTTGGGAATAGCAACGAACTTCAAAATCAACGGGCGGGAAGTTTTGATTCCCTTTGCGATTGAAGAGCCGAGCGTCGTCGCTGCAGCGTCGAATGCGGCGAAATTATGCCGCGATTCCGGCGGGTTTATTGCGGAAGCGGACGAGTCGATAATGTTCGGGCAGATTCAACTGGTTAAAGTTCCGAATCCGGAGGATGCGGTTAAGCAAATCCTTTCTAAAAAGAAAGAATTGTTGGAACAAGCGAAATCCAGGGATTCGACTCTCGTTAAACTGGGCGGGGGGCCTGTTGATTTAAATGCAAAAATACTCGCCTCGCCTCGCGGGAAAATGGTCATAGTTGTTTTGGACGTGAACGTTCTTGACGCGATGGGGGCGAACGCCGTAAATACCATGTGCGAGTCCCTAGCCCCGCAACTCGAGGAATTGACTGGAGGGAAAGCGCGATTGAGGATTTTGAGCAACCTTGCATCAAAACGCTTGGTTCGCGCGAAAGCCGTTTGGCTGAAAAAAGATTTGGAGGAAAGCGCGAAAGGCGAAATCAAAGGCGAGGAAATAGTCGAAGGGATTTTGGACGCTTGGGCTTTCGCTTTTGCGGATTCATATCGCGCGGCTACTCACAACAAGGGAATAATGAACGGGATTGATGCGGTTGCAGTTGCGACGGGCCAGGACTGGAGGGCGTTGGAAGCGGGAGCGCATTCTTACGCTTCACTATCCGGAAAATATTTGCCTTTGACTAAATTCTCCAAGGATAAAAACGGGAATCTAGTCGGTGAAATAGAATTGCCTATTGCAGTCGGCTTGGTCGGTGGAGCGACGAAAACCCATCCTTTAGCGCAAATCGCCTTGAAAATACTGGGCGTAAAAACCGCTAAAGAACTCGCGTGCGTAATGGCGAGCGTGGGGCTTGCGAACAATTTTGCGGCGTTGAGGGCGATGGTTACGGAAGGAATAAGCAAGGGGCACATGAAACTGCACGCGAAAAACGTGGCTGCCAGCGCCGGGGCGGAAGGAAAGCAAATCGACGCTATTGCGGAAAAAATGATTTCCGAAAAAAACGTTTCTTTCTCGAGGGCAAAAGAAATTCTGGAAAACCCGTAGAACTCATGCCTGCTCTTCTATTTGCGGGCCTTTCTTTGCGATTTCCACTTTCCAGTTTTCAAACCCGTTTTCCTTCAGGGCCTTGGATATTTTTGAATAGTCCTTCTCCCAGCACAACATCAGCACCGCTCCGCCGACCCCGCCTCCCCCGGTTATCTTTCCGCCAAGAGCCCCGTTCTCCCTTCCGATTTGAAGGGTTTTTTCTATGTCCTCGCACGACACGCTTTTCAACAGCTCGTTGTTTTTGTCCATCAGTTTGCCCAACCAAACCGCATCTCCCTCTGGCTTCAGCTGTTCTTCTATCTTCCCTACAACCTCGTCGAACGGCTTGGTGATTTGCCTTCGTTCTTCAGCCGTGAGCTCAAAAGGCTTTTTCAAAATATTATTGGCTTTAGCAAACGCTTCGATCATTTCGGCAGTCGTGTTTTTCGTCCCGCTTTTGTAGGAATCGACCAGCACCAAAACCGTCTTGTCTGGAAGGATGAACGTGGTGTCGTGGTATTCGAATTTTGCAATCCCGCCCTCCAGGAAAACTTTTTTCAATTCCTGGGGGGTTGAGCTCGTGACGGTTTTCGGGTCTATTCCGCTCGCCTTGCCCCCGTGGTAGATGTTATCCACAAAAAACGCTTCTTCAAACAACTCTTCGTTCGAAAGCTCTTCGTGGAAAAAGTCGGTTATGCACAGCGTCACGCAAGCCGGAATGCTTGAAGAGTTTCCCGTTCCCTTGGGTGCCCCGCAGTATTCGAGCTTGAACTCGGCGGTTTTGCCGAAATCCTCGATTTTCTTTCCGAACTTGTTCAGCAAGCGCATTATTCCCGCGAGAATCGGGTGGTAAACCTCGTGTCCCGTAACCTCGCCGTTCGCGTTCAATTCCGACTCGCCCAAGTCGCCTTTGAAAACGACTTTCGGCTCTCCGTCGTTGAGCGTAAGCGTAACCCTATTCCTCTTCCCGTCGACTTCGATGGGCGCAGCCACCGCCCAGCTGCCGTATACGACGCCGTGCTCCCCAGCAATAATGACCTTGTTGGGTGTCGAAGCGCAGATTTTCATTTTCTCACTATTTTCAATGCCTTGGCAACGCTATAAAATGCGTGCTTGAATCCGCCGGAAGAAGTTTTTTGCAAGTCGGCATGCCACGTTACGAACCGCGGGTTGGGTTTGATCCAATTGAATTTAGCGTCGCCGCTCTGGCCGTGCGAAGCGAGAGGAAAGGAAATTTCGTTTACCTTGAATCCGGCGTGCGACGCCGCGCGCGCAACGTCTTCGGGCGTGCGGTACGCCCGGTTGGCGAAACCCATCGTCGTAAAGTCCCTGTTCCCGCGGAGTTTTTCCAGTTCGGAAAAGTTTTTCTCAAACCACCCGTAAACGTCGATTTTGGGGGAGGAATTGAAGTAATGCTCGAATTTCTCCCACGCCTTGTTGTCGAACTTTTTCGGGTCGATGTAACCGTGGTGATACAGCCAAAACCTCCAAAAGCCCTTAATGTTGTCCCCGACCGTAACCCTCTTTCGGCCGATGGTCTTGATATCGCGGTTCAATTCTTTTTTCGAGTATTCTTTCTTGGCCAGGTCGAAAGCCCCCCAGTCCCACAACAACGCCCTTCCCCCTTTCGAAAGCAATGCGTAGAGCGTGTCGAACGCGAGGGAAGAACGGGGGAGGTTGTTCAGCGTAGCGCCGGAAACGATAACGTCGATTTTTCCCTTCATTCCTTTGATTTTCCTCAGCGTTTCCGAATCGGCGAAAGGCCAGGGGTGTTCTTCCGGCATTCCCCTTACGCCCATCGCCTGGCTGAACGCGTAAAACGTCGTCGGAACCAAAACCACGTTTTTCCAGCTTACGCCCAAATCCTCGAGCTTTTCCTTGACTTCCTTCAAATTTGGCTGGACGCAATTCAAAACCACGCGGGTTCTGGAAAGCGCGTCGGGATGCCTTGCTGCTAGTTTCCTCAAAACGGGAATTATCGTTCCTCCTGTCCCGGTTCCCACGTCCAAAATCGTTACGAATCCCTTCTTTCTTTTCAGCAGCAATTGATGGGCGGTTTCCGCAGCAGTTTCGGCGTTGTGCTCGTTCATGTCCTGCGGCACCCCTTCCGCCGCCGCACTGATGTTTTTCAAATACTCGTCCCCGCCGGCTTTCTTCCAGTAGAACGGGGATTTAACCTGGTGGAAGAAAACCGCGTCTTGAAAAACCCCGTTGAACTCCTTTTTTTCCTCCGGGCGTTCTTTCAAATGCCTTTGGATTTCTGGGATTTCCAAAACTATTTCCTTTAGTTTTTTAAGCGAAAAATGCTTTTGAAGATGCTCTTCTGGCAGTTTCAGCCTGTTGTGGTTCACATGCAAAATCGGCGTTTCCGCATCGTGATATCCTGAATTCAAGTAAGCCCAAACTGCGGGGTGAGCGGCCTTTTCCAACGGGGTTTCGAAATCCCCCGCCCCCATGACGCGGAAGACCATTTCCCTCAATTCAGGAGTGCGAGTCATGCTTTTAATTTTCTTTGCAGAGTTATTTAATTCGTGGCTAAGGACGAAGG
>CAYOZI010000014.1:0-2150 GCA_964408425.1 Microcaldota archaeon | reverse complement strand
TGTCCAAAACGTTTTACGACGTGCGAAAGGAATTGCAATCGAAGGACATGAAAAAATGGAATGATTTGAATCCCGTTTATCCCGGCATTCCCGAGGCGATGAAGGAACTGCACGACGCGGGCTTCAAGTTCGTAGTCGTTTCGAGCAAGGACAAGGGCTCGATCTGGGGCGCGCTGAAACACCACGGGTTGGACAAGTTTTTCTCGCAGGATGACATTCTCGACACGACGACAGGGAAAGACCGGAAAGAGCAGATGGGGAAGATGATAAAGCGTTACGGCGCGGATTCGGAATACGTTATAGTTGACGATTTGCCTGAAAACCACGTTTCTTCCAAACCTTCCCTTTCTCACGCCAAAGTCCGTTATTTCGGCGCAAGGTGGGGTTACGGGGTAGGATGGGAAAAGCACAAGTTCATCACCGTAATCAAAAGCCCGAAGGAATTGGCGAGAGAGCTGCATCTGAAGGCGGTTTTGAAGGAACACGTCACCCGGCACAGGGCGGTGATTCGGGTTCCGTTCCTGGGGCACTATGTTTTCGGAGAGAGGACGACTCGGCAGGAGGCGGACGAGAAGAAGCTCAAGCACGTCATCGTTTCAGTTTTGATCAGGGACGACAAGGGGAATATTCTCATGCAAAAACGCTCTTCCTCCAAGAAGGATTATCCGGGCTTGTTCACGGTTTCCGCAAGCGGCGGTGTAAGGCATCTGGAAAGAATAGAAAAAGCGGCGGAGAGGGAAGCGAAGGAAGAGCTGGGAGTTAGCTTGAAGGATATGATTCCGTTATGGAAAAAGCCCGTTGCAATAGACCCCGCCCATCCAAACAGGCTTTTCTTCCCGTTTGTTGCGGATTATTCCGGCTCACTGAAGCCCAATCCGGCCGAAGTGAACGTGAAGGAAACGCAATTCTATTCCCCGAAAGACGTGGAGGGGATGATTGAAGGCGGCAAGCTTACGCCCCCGGCGAGGAACCTGCTCAGGCTTGTTGAAGCGAAAAGCAAGGAATTAAAGAAAGCGGCTTGAAAATCTTGTGAAGGTGGTTTTGAGTGAAACTTTCTACTTGTGAAGCTACCGCGAACATCGCGGTCGTAAAGTATTGGGGGAAGCGCGACGAGAAGCTTATTCTCCCGCAGGAAGGGAGCCTGAGCTTCACCATGGACGAGCAGCTGAAGACCAGGACTACCGTAGCTTTCGATTCATCCTTTTCACAAGACGAGCTCTGGCTCAACGGAAAGGAAATGGACTTGACCGAAAAAGACACTGCCGAGCGTTTGCAGCAGCTGGATTTGATAAGAAAAAAAGCGGGAATCAAGGATAAGGCGAAAATCGTTTCCATCAATTGCTTTCCAACGGCAGCGGGCTTCGCTTCAAGCGCGGCAGGGTTGGCGGCATTGGCCTGCGCGGCTTCCAAAGCGGCGGGGTTGAATCTCGATTCGAAAGAGCTGTCCATTTTAGCTAGGTTGGGGAGCGGTAGTGCATGCAGGAGCGTTTTGGGCGGGTTCGTCGAATGGAAGAAAGGATTCAAGGCGGACGGGAGCGATTCGATCGCAGTTCAGATCGCCCCACCTGCCCACTGGCCGGAATTGAGGAACGTCATAGGGATAACCGACCCTTCCAAGAAAAAAGTTTCTTCGCGCGCCGGAATGAAGCAGACTGTTGCGACGAGCGTATTGTTCAAAGCAAGGCTGGCGTATTTGCCCAAGCTGATTGAGGACATGAAGAAAGCGGTTTTGAAGAAAGATTTCGCTTCGTTCGGGGAGCTGACGATGCGCGAAAGCTCCAATATGCATGCGGTTATGCTGGACACTTGGCCGCCTATAACGTACTTGAATGATATTTCGAAAAGCGTGATCTACGCCATCAACGATTACAATGCATCGAAGGGGGAAATCACGGCTGCTTACACGTTCGATGCGGGTCCGAACCCGCACGTTTACACTACGGAAAAGCACGCTTCGGAAATACAAAAGCTTTTGTCGGAAATCGAAGGATTGCAGAAGACGATGATATGCAAAGTCGGATCCGGACCGAAGTATTTGAGCGAAGGGCATTTGATCGACGGGAATGGAAACGAAAGAAAGGCGTTTTTCGACGAGAAGAAGAAAGAACTGGTCGTGGGGTAAATGGTCGTTTGTTCCGCTCCCGGCAAAA
>CAYOZI010000013.1:23397-25079 GCA_964408425.1 Microcaldota archaeon | reverse complement strand
ACCACTTCGGATGATTTTCCGCCGGAGCTTTCTCCCGACGGGACAGTAATCTCAATGCTGATGTTCGCGTAATCGTTATTATCCGTATAATCCATTATGCAAACCGCTTTCGTGGCGACATTTCCCGCGCCGACTGGAACGTTGTACCAGACGTTGTGATCGGGACTAGAGCCGGAACAGTTCTTTGCAGTCGTGTTGCCGGTCGCGTTCGTCACGTTGAAACGGTAGTAGGAAGAATTGCCCGTTTGAGTCACCCACAGGGAGTCTCCAGCGTAAAGGGTGACGTTCACGTTCGCACTGCCGTCGTTCCTAAGCAGGAACGCTTCGGCTCCCGAGTGGTTTACGGCAGTATTCCCGTCAGTCCTGTACGTGAAGTCTATCGAAACGTTGGAGAAAGTCACCGCGGAAATCTTGAGGGCGATGTCGGCGGTAGAGTAAACGCTTGCGGAAACGGTTCCGGTAGGAGAAGAAGTAAGCCCGGTGGACTCCAGCTTTCCCTGCAAAATCCAAAATCCTGCGGCTACGAGCAAAAACGCCGCTAACAGCGCAGAAACGAGCATTTTGTTAGACTGGATTTCCATTAGAAAACTCCCGCACGCATTTCAGCCGAAACTTTCTTGCAAATTATAAATGCCTGATTTCGTTAATAAACCCGTTTTAAGAGTTAAAACACGGTTTCAAGCCTGCGAGCCCGTGAACGTCGTCGCGGAAGTTTTGGAACCCGCCCCCTCGCCCGTTGGAACCGTAATCTGCACGTCTATTTTCGCGTAATTGTTATTCGCAGCATAACCCAGATTGCAAACCGCCCAAGCCGGGGACGAGACCGCCACGTCATACCACGAGTTTTGGTTCACCGTAATGCAATTGCTTGAAATCGAAGTGTTGCCGGTCGCGTTCGTGACGTTGAAACGGTAGTAGGAGGAATTGTCGGACTGCGTGGAGAACAATGCTGTTGCGGAAAGGGTGACGTTGACGTTCGTAGTGCTGTCGCTCCTCAAAAGAAACGGAGTTGCGCCTGACGCATTGCCCGTTCCCACGCTGGTGTCGTAAGTATACTGGTTGGACACGTTGGCGAAATTCACCAGGAAATCCACGAGCGCCAAGTCCAACGAACTCGGAACGTTAAAACACGTTTCGACCGTCTTGCTTTCCGTTATTTCAACGCTCGAGTTCGAGCCGGTCAAACCGTCGAAAGTGTTGTTGAACCAGTGGGGCGTGAAGTTGTAGCCGTACCCGGCTGTGGCGTTTCCGGCCCATTCCGTAATGTTCCTTTCAGCCGTATAGCCGTTGGCGTCGCTCGTGTCGTTGTGCAGTATCGTTCCGTCTTTCGTGCTTATATTCACGTTAGCGTCTGCAATAACCGTTCCGTTCTCGCAGTACGTCGTATACGCTCTCGCAAACCAGGCTAAAGTCAAATTGTTGTTTCCGCTGGTTCCGAAAGTGATCTTGCTCTTGTCGAAAGTGCTGTTCAAAAAGTAGTTGTTGTAGCTTCCGCCGCTGGAACGCGTCGAGTGGACTGAAGAAACCGTTACGTCAGCAACAGTGTTGTTCACGAACGTGCTGTTCTGCAAATCTACAAAATGCATTCCTCGGTAGGCGTTGGAAATCGTGTTTCGTTCGAAAGAAACATTTATGCTTGTCGAAGTGATGTTGAAGCCCGCCCCCCTGGTGTGGTTGTCTAT
>CAYOZI010000013.1:0-23387 GCA_964408425.1 Microcaldota archaeon | reverse complement strand
GTAAATGTGCGCGAAAGCCCCGTCAAACCTTATTCCGTTAGTGTTGTTGAAAATAGTGTTGTTGTAAACGTTCGGCCCTGAACCGTCGCTGCTCGTCCCGTCGTAAAAAATCCCGTCACGCGAGAACGAAATGCGGTTTAACGCGATGGTGGCATTCTGGTTGTCGGAGTGGATGCCTCCCGAGTTTCCGGTGCTGTTCGTAACGTTGTTGTAAGAAACGTTGACCCCGTAATCCTGGTTGGCGGATTCTCCAGTCTGGTCGATTCCCGCAGTCGTCGCGTTGGAACCCGTGTTGAAAGCCACGACGTTCCGGTTTGCCGCCCCAGAGTTGATGTATATCCCTCGGACCGCTTCGTAAACCGCATTGTAAGTGACGTTGGTGTAAAGAGCCGTGCCGGACGTCGGGTAGTTTATCCCGATGTTGGAATTGACGTTGTAATAGGCGGTGTTGTTGAAAACCGTCACCGACGCCCCGTGCGCATCTATTCCGTACGTGTTGTAAGAAACGTTGTTGTACGAAACGTTCGTTCCGTTGGCGCTGACGTCAACGCCCACTCCCGACGTCTTGTGGTTGTACGCGGTGTTGAAATCGATGGTCGCGTTTACGGACGCGAGAATGCCGTCGCCTGTCCCGTTGTAAACCGTGTTTCCCCTGGCCGTATTGCCGGCGCTTCCGCTTATGCCGATTCCGAAGGTTGCACTGAAGTTCACCGTATTGTAGGAGAAATTGTTGTCGTTGTTGGTCGTCGTCTGGGTCCGAATCCCGTAACTCGTGCTGTTCGTCACCTTGTTGCTGAAAACCGTGTTTGCCGAAGCGCTGGCGACCTGGATTCCGTAATAATTGTAAAACAAGTAATTGTGCGCAATCCAGTTGTTCGTGCTTGCCGAGCCTGAAACGTAAATCCCGTTGGATAAAGAACCCGTGGAGTTTTCGATGTAGTTGTAAGAAACGTTCCCGTTCCCCCCGGTGTTCAAAACAACTCCCCCGTGGTTCGTGACCGTCCCCTGCCTGCTGACGTTCCTAATCGTGTTGTTGTATATGACCGAATCGTTGGCGGTGTTGTTGAAATACACCCCGCTCGTGACGTTGAAAATCCCGCAGTTTTTGATCGTGATGTTGTCGTAACCGTTGTTGAATATGGCGAGCCCGTAAGTGCCGTTTCCGGCTATGTTGTAACTGTTGCAGTTGAACACAACGTCGTTGATGCCGACGTTGATGCAGTAAGCCCCGTTTTTGTTCAAATTGGCAGCGTAAATGTCGTTCTCCAAATTGTACCGGCAGCTTTGGCTGAGCGTAGTGCAATCCGTCACGCTTATCCCTTCAGCCAGGGTGAGCGTGAGAGTGTCGGTGCTGCCGCTAACGTTGAACGTCGTTTCGTTGTAAGTGAAACAGCTTTTGCTTCCCATCATCGTATGCAAATTGTAGTTTTTCACCCACCCGCCGGCATACTCCCACGCTTGCGAAACGTTGTACTTGGTGTCGCATAAGCCCGAAGAGTTGGTCGTGCAAGTGGAAATGGCGGTTGTGCCGTAAACGTCGGTCAAGTTCAAGCTAGCGCCGGAAACGGCGTTGTTGCTGTCGTCCGTAGCGTTCAAGAAAACGTACCACGCGAGCGTGAGGTTGGACGCGAACTTTACGTCATAACTGCGGACTGGAGTGCCGGTGAACGTCGAGTTCAAAAACGTGTTGTTGTAAGAGCCGGTGGTTCCCGTGCTGTTTATCGAATAGTTTCCGGAGTACAAGAAAACGGATTCCGTGAAGTTGTTGCTTACCGAATTGTCCAAGTACAATTCAGTAGCCCTGACGGGCTTTTGGTACGGCGTCAAAGCCGAAAGCGCAGGGGATCCCAAGTTGAAAAACCGGCTGTCCTCCAAAAAATGCGTTTCCACGAAAATAGGGTTGCTGCCCGTGGTGGTAGCCACTAGCACATCCAATTCCTTGAACGTGTTGTTGCCGATAGACATGAAAAACGGCCCCACCCCCGCCATCCCTATCCTTACCCCGGTAGCCGCGTACCCGACAACCCTCATGTCGTCGACAATGCTGTCGTTCACCGTCATAATAACGGCAACGGTGGAATCGGTGTGGTTCGCCGTAACCCCATTGTTGGTCAAGTTGTAATCAAACCCGTCGACGCTTATGGTGTTCGCCGCTTTCTTCGTGTCGAAAGTGTTGTCGTAAACCGTGTTGTTGAGCATGTCCGCCACATTGGTCAGGCTTGCCACGCTCGCCAAGTAAGTCAAGCTCGCGTTCTCGAACGTGTTGCTTTTCACCACCGTGTCGTTGGCGTCCGTGAAACTGACCCCGTCCTGGCTGGAATCAGTGTTGGAGTCGTTGAGCGTGTTGGAATAAAACTGGATGCAGCTCGTGTTAGTCGTGGAAAGAAAATCGCCCATTGTCGACATGGCGCCTGTTCTCGTGAAGTTGTTGTTGTGAACGTAAGGGCAAGTTCCCCTATCGGGAGGGCCGCCGTCCCTCAGCGAAATGTCCACCCCGCCAGAGCCGGAATTGCTCACGTTCCAAAAAGTGTTGTACGAAACGTTGGCGTTCTTGACAGTAGCGAGCGCAACCGGGTTGGAAGAGCTGGCGTCCTTGAAAGTGTTCTTGTAAATTAAAACAGAATCGACCGTAATGCACCCGCCTGAAGGAAGTATGCTTCCAAAGCCCACCAGCGTCGTGTCGCGGATTGTGAGATTCTGGTTCGTGCCGCAAGCTTGCAATAACGCGCCTCCAGTCATTCCTTTTATCGTCCCCCCTCCGATGATGCTGATGTTGTTATAACCGCTGATGTCGCTCAAGAAATCGGTAAACCCGCTGCTGTCCGTAATCGTATATCCGTTCAAATCAACCGTTACGTTTTCGCCAGCTAGAGTAAAGCAAAACGGCAGGGGGGGAGCTGAGTAAGTGAAAGACGTGGTAAGCTGGATGTAATCGTTAGGGCCGTACGGCGTCATGCTGCAGCTGCTGACCTGCTGCAAAGCGGCGGAACCGTTCGAGGAAAAAAGAATAAGCAAAAGCGGAACTGCAAACAAAAACGCTTTCGCTTCAACCATTGCCCTGGACCCCTCTCTATTCTTTTCTTCCAGTTCAGCCTTTCAACGCCTTCTTCACTTCCTCGAGAGAAAGTTTTGTCACGAGCAAAGGAATGCCTTCGCTCTCGGCTATTTTCACCGCAAGCTTGTCCACCTTGTCCGGCGGAAGCTCGTGCAACACGACCATGGCGGGTTTTATGGGCGCTATCCTCACCGCAACCATCGGGCTCCGCCCTGTAGTCGTGCCGGTGAAAAGCAACGCCCTTTGGGAAGTGGTAGAGTAAATTTTCACGAAGCTTTCGTAAGGCAGTTCGAGAATAACCTTTATGGAATCTATAATGGTACAGCCGAAAATCTGCATTTCCTCCAGCTTTTCCGGGCAGGCGACGCAAACGCCGCTGATTTGTTTCCTGAATTGCTCGGCAGTAATGGCTTTCTCGAAATCAAGCGCGTCGAAAAACTTCTGCTCCGGCTCGGATTCCATCAATCTCTTTACAAATTCCCCTCCCTTCTTGATGTCGATGTCGAAAAGGGAATTGACGAACCTCTTGATCACTCCGATTCCGGGGCTTTTCCTGCGGTTGGATTCGTAATCGCTGATGGTCGAAGGCGATATCTTCAAAAAATCACTCAACTCGCTTTGGGAAACGGAAAAAACTTCGCGCCATTTCTTCATTGCAGCACCGGGATTCGGGCTCAGCGCTATCTCTCCCGCGATTTTCACTTTCAACTGGTCCATCGACATGTAAGCAAAACCCACCGTGAATGATTAAAACAAAAGGAGGATAGAAAAGAAATTAAAAACCCTTTCGCTAACGCCGAACTCAACTTCGGCAATCGGCTAAGGCGGTTTTAAGTTTTGATTTGACAAACGTATTGTATGGCCAGCGTTTACTTCCCGCGCGAGGATTCCTTCCTCCTGGAAAAAGCGGTTTCAGCGCACGCTTTCGGAACTGTCCTGGATCTGGGGACCGGAAGCGGGATACAAGCTATAGCCGCTGCTCAAAACCCGGAAGTGAAAAGCGTGGTTGCAGTTGACCTAAATCCCGAAGCTTTGGTTGTGGCAAAGCAAAACGCTTCAAAGGAAGGCGTGGAAGGCAAAATCCGTTTCGCGAAAAGCGACTTGTTTTCATCGCTGGGTGAGGAAAAGTTCGACTGCATTTTGTTCAACCCCCCCTACCTCCCCGTTTCCGAAGGCGAGAATGTGGACGATATAGCCCTCGAATCGGGGGAAAGCGGGAGGGAGCTGACGGAACGGTTTTTGCGGGAGTTCGAAAGCCACTTGAATGAAAAAGGGATGATCCTCTTGGTCCAAAGCAGCTTGAGCAAGTGGCAAGAGACGAAAAAACAGTTGGAAGAAAAAGGGTTTTCAGTTGAAAAAGTCGGGAGCGAACGGTTTTTCTTCGAGGAAATAGTCGTTTTGAAAGCGGGGAAGGCTTGAGAAAATGGATGCGACGCTGGGAATAATTGCGGGAATAACCTCCGGATTGTTTTTCGCCTTGAAAGACGTTTATTCCAAGAAAGCAATTACGCAAAAAGGCTTGGAAAACGCGCTGTTCTACATTTACTTCCTCGCCTGGCTTCCGGTCGCATTATACTTTCTTTTGTTCGATTACAAGGCTTTTTCCGCTTCAGACTTGCAGCTGGGAGGATTCGTGGGGCTGGGGTTGACCCTAGGATATTTCCTTTTCTTCAAGGCGATGGAATCGGGCAAAATCTCCCTCGTCGGGCCTGTTTCCGAATTGTGGGTTTTGTTCACCGTAATAGCCGCCTTCTTCGTCCTCGGCGAAAAGATTTCGTTCAACCAAACGATCGGGCTGGTGCTTTCGTTCGTGGCGCTTTTCATCTTATCGGACAGGGGAAAGACGGATTCGAAAAGCGTTTTTTACGCCTTTGCGGCAGCGGTGGTATGGGGTTTCTCGTGGTTTACGGTAAAGCCTTTGGTGGATTCGGTTGGAACGTTCGGGGCGTACTTCCTGTACGTCGGCGTGGGTGTGGTTTTGTTCTTCCTTTACGCGGTTTTCTCGAAAAAACTCGCAAAGCCCGGCAAAATATTTCTCATCCCGGCATTTCTGTTGGTTCTCGCTTATCTTGTTGAAGTATGGGGAGTCGGGCTTTCAACCGTTTCCCTCGTTTCCATCGCCTATTCGCCTTCCTACATTTTGAGCGTCATCGTTTTGACGAGGCTCATGCTTGGGGAAAAGCTCAAGAAAATCCATTACGCTGGAATAGCGTTGATTTTAACCGCGATTACGCTTATAGCGCTGGGATGATGGAAAAATGGCTTCCGTAAACGCTTCGCCGGAATACTATGCCGCAGAGAAGGATTATTCCGACGCGAAAACGCCGGAAGACAAGCTGGCTGCTTTGGAAAAAATGCTTTCCCTCGCCCCGAAGCACAAGTCCTCGCATTCTTTGCTCGCGGACATACGCCATAAGATGGCGCGCATCAAGAAAGAGCAGGAAAAGGAAGTTATCAAGGCGAAACAGCGCAAGACCGGTTCAAGCGAATTCGTGAAAAAACAAGGCGTGCAGATCGCGCTGTTGGGGCAAGCGAATTCCGGAAAAACCGCCTTGTTCAATGTTCTGACGGGTTTGAGGGGGAAAAGCACTCAGGCGCCTTTCGAAACCGCAATTCCCAAGCCCGGGGCTTGGGAATACGAAAAAATCCAGATTCAGGTTCTCGATTTGCCTTCGGTTACGGAAGAAAACAAGGGAAAGGTTTATTCTTACGCGAGAAACGCGGACTTGGCTTTGATCGTTCTTGATGGAAACGGGGATTTGCCTTTGCAAGAGTCGTTTTTCAAGGACGTTAGGAACGAGAAAATCTTTTTCGCCTGCAGCAAAAACGCGAAAGCCGAAGGGGTTTTTTCCTACGACGTTTTCTCGCAAAAAAGCGTTTTGGAATTGAAGAAAAAGCTTTACGAATCGCTGGACGTGATACGCGTTTTCGCCAAAACGCCGAAGGAAGCGGCGAAGTACGACAAGCCCATCGTTTTAAGCAAGAAAGCCAGGACCGTTCTGGATGCGGCGAAGGAAATCCACAAGGACTTTTCCGAAAACCTGAAGTTCGCGAAAGTGTGGGGTTCGGCAAAATTCGCCGGCCAGCAGGTCAGCGGGGACTACGTTCTGAAGGACGGGGACGTCGTGGAATTGCACTTGAAGTGAGCAAAAGCAAGCTTTTTAATGGGGCATACTAAAAATTATTAGGTGGTAATAATGGTGAATGTAAGCGTGGATCTGGCTCCTGCGCAGTTGAAGTTTCTCGAAAAACTGCTTGAAAATGGCGAGTTCAGAAGCAGGAGCGAGGCCGTAAGGGATTTGGTTCGCCGGGCGGAATTCGAGTGGGAGTGGCGTAAAGCAATTGAAGAGTGCAAAAACAAAGTGGTTGATATTGATGCCGCGCGGGAGGCCGTAAGCAAGAAACTGCTTAAGAGGTTCGCTTGAAATGCGCTTCAGCATCGGAGCGGATACCAACGTCTTATTCTCCGGACTGTATTACGGCGCGGCCGCTTCAAGCTTGATAGAGGCGGTTCGTTTCAACAAAATAGACTTGTACCAGTCCGAATACCTTAGGGATGAATTATTTGAAGTAAGCGTAAGAAACCGAATGCCTCTGGAAACGGCCATGCTATTCTATAATCTGGCGAATGTTCATGTCGTTACGGACGACAGCTATTATTCGAAAGAAGAGTTTGACGAAGCAAAACCTTTGATTCGGGACGAGAAAGACATTCCTGTTTACGTCTTCGCCAAGAAACTGCTTTCTGCGGGAAAGATAGATTATTTCGTATCGGGCGATAAGGATTTGCTTCAAGCAAAGGTCAGGAAAAGCCTTCAGGGGAAAATAGTTTCCCTGGCCGAATTTAACGAGTTGCTGCAAACAAAAGGCAACGAGTAACGTACCCTAAAACTTAAAAAGAAATAGAAAAAGGGCTTTTTTTGAAAAGCCCTTTTCTTTCAAAACACTAAAAGATTTTTCGCTTGCTTTACTTCTTGGACAAGCCTTTGCGCTTGATGAAAGCCCAAAGCTTCTTCGTCATTTCGCTGGGAGTTACTCCGCTTCCACCGAAAACGTCTTCCAGAGAGTCGTCGACGCCCTTGAAGCTGATGGTGTACCCACCAAACGGTTTTCTAGCCATTCTATCCACCTCGTTTTCAAAAAAATCCCCGAACTCCCCACCTCAATTCGATTTTATAGAGGGAAAATCGAGTGAAATTATTAACGCAATCGGTTTAAAAACCTATTTTTACCTCTGGAAACCGGTAAAAAAAGGCGTTTTGATTTCTTTCCCAAGGTTTTCTTTTTTCAAAAGAAAGGCTTTTTCACTCGTAGGTTTCTTCCTGGTTCTGCTTGTACTTCCAAACCAGGTAACCGCCTGCCGCCAGCACCAACAGGATGGCTATCGGCATAATCCAATTCGTCCCACCGTCGCTTCCGCCATTGGACGGGATATAAGGCTTGGAGGGGTTGATGCAGGAATCGTATTGCTGCTTCAAGGAATCGTATTCGCTTTGAAGAAGCGGAAGCTTCGCCTTAAGCCTGTTCAAGTCGTCGGCGCTCGCCTTTTCCATGAGCGTCTGGATTTCCCGCCATTTGCTTTTCACACTTTCCGCCTGCGTCTGCAAACCGCAGCTTCTCAAGTTCGCCTCGCTGTAATACACCGTTTCGATCGAAGGCTTTAGGGAATTGTACAACGCCAGCACTTCGACGTACAGTTGCTTGTATTTCAAGGAATTCAGCGAATCTTCCACCCATTTGTCCCTCTCCCCCTCGAGCCTCGCAATTCCCTGCGCAGGCTTTTGGTAACGCAGGGTTTCAAACAAATCTATTTTCAAGCGCAACCCTTCAAGGCTGTCTATGATGTTCTTGTTGTCCTGCCCGGGAATGTCGCTCTTGAATATTTCAGTCTGTTTTTTCGTAATCGCGTTGTTGTAATCGTCATACGCCGAGATGAATTCGTTGGCGGTTTCGAAAGCGTTTTTGTAGTATTCTATCAAGGCGTTCAAGCTCAAGTCGCTGAAATCCGCTTCAAACTGCCTTTCCAAACCGATTCCGTCGCTCACAACCGCGTCCAACTCGAGAATCTTCTGGTAAAGCGTCTGGCTCTTGGAACTCAAGTCCAAAAAGCTTACGGTCGGGTAATCCTGCTGAATCCGCGATTCCAACGCAGCGAGCGTATCTTCGTTTCTTTGGACTGCGGTAAGCGTCTGCCTCACGGTGGGCTCCCAGTCGGAAAAAGCGTATTTGTTCTGCTTGACGAATTCCGAGTAAATGCCGTAGTTGAACGCCGCAGTGCCTATCGCCTTCAAGGCGTTTTCCTCGAAAACCATTTCCCCCGTGAAATCGGAGACCGCCACGAAAATCTTTTTGGACGAGTAGATCGAAGGGGAGTAAACCCAGTAGTAATCGGAAATCGAGAACAGCGGCTTGGGCAACGGCGCCAAGTCATAATCCAAGTAAGGCTTAGCCTTTGCCAACGCCTCTTCCGAGGAAATCGCGTGCGCAAAAAACGGGAGTAAAAGCATTAACGCCACTGAGAGCGTTGCGAACCTAGCGTTCATAGCGTCAATTAAGTTTTCTGCATTTAAAACGATATACTTTTTAGAAGCGCGCGGTTTTTGTTTTCAAGGTGTTTTTGCTTTGAAGATACGCGTTGTTCTCGTAAAGCCGCTGTGGGACGTGAACGTCGGAAGCGTTTGCCGTGCGGTGAAAAACTTCAAGGCTTCCGAACTGGTTTTGGTGGACAGCAAGGCCCCGTTGGGCCTAGAGGCGGTGAAATTCGCGAAGCACGCGAAAAACGTTTTGCAAAAGGCGAGAAAAACCTCCAGCTTGAAAAAAGCGGTCGAAGGATGCACGGTGGTCGTGGGGACGACGGGCATACTGCCGCGCTTCAGCAAACGCATGCTGAAAAACTGCATTTCCGCCAAAGAACTTCCTTCCCAGCTCAACAAGCGCGACACGGTCGCGCTGTTGTTCGGAAACGAACAGCGGGGTTTGGAAGAAAAGGTTTTGGACGAATGCGACTTCGTTTCGTTCATCCCCTCCAACCCGCGCTATCCCGTTTTGAATTTGTCGCACGCCGTCGCCGTTTTCCTTTACGAACTGTACGCTTCCAAAAAAGAAAAGCCGCTGTACAAGGCGGTTGCGAGAAAAAGCATGGTCCAGCTGGAAAAAATGTTTTTCGAATTCGCGAAAGCAAACAAAACCGTGCGAAACCCGAAAAAGGTTTCAAAGGCTTTCAAAAGAATCTTGAGGCGGGCGAGGCCTTCGGAAGAGGAAGTGCAGGCGTTGTACGCGGCTCTATGAAAAAATTCATTTGCACTCTTCAATCCGGCAGTAGGAGTAATAGTATTTCGCCTTCCTTGCGCCTTCCCATTCTATCGAAAAAGGCTTGAGCGTGGGCGTCTTGCCTGTTGGTGACAAAATTCCGACGAACGAACTGTTTTGGGCGACGATGCTCTGGCCGGAGTGGATGCGGTTTAACGCCGTCAACCCGACCACGTCGTCCGTTCCCGTGTTGTAAAACCTGCAATTTCCCTGGACGGACAGCTTTCCTTCCGGCGTTGTGGAAGGCTTTACCGTCTTTGCTCCGAACAACCCGAACCACTCGGGAGGATTGTAATACTGCTCGTTCAAAACGCATTCGACGCTTCCTTTCGTCGTCGTGCGGAAGAAAACGAAATACCCCAGCGCCAAAACCAGCAGCGCGAGAAGCGCATACCTGACCAACGGGGATTTGGCCACTCCTCCCCCTTCACCCGCCGCAGGGGGTTTGACTACTCCCGTGACCGCGGCAAGCGTTTTTCCTATCAACTCCACCCCCCCGCTCGGGCTTTTCAGTTTTTTGACTGTTTCTCCAGCCGATTCGGAAAATCCCCTGGGGCGTTCCGGAATCGCCTCGGAGCCCTGCGGATTCCCCAACAGCGCGTCGATGTCGATTTTGAAAGAATCCCCCGCCGCGTCAACCCAAATCTGGAAAGAAGGAATGTAGTATTTCGTAGCTGCGGAAATGGAAACCATTTCCTTTTTTATTCCGGCGTGGGCCGCTACTTTCGTCGCCGCAACTTCGCTCAACTCGCTTTTGGCTATTGCGGTTGGAAGGACTTCCGCCTCGGCCCCTTCCTCCGTTTCCTTGACTTTTTTGAGGGGTCGTTCTATCAAATAGGGAACGTAATCGTTCAATTCCCCCGTGTAAGCGTTAAGCGCCGTTTTGCCCGTCGGGTTGCTTTCCCCTGCGAGTACGTCGAACGAAAAAACCCAGTAAGGAGTATAAACCAATTTGACGTCGGAAACGTCGAATTGCTTCCAGCCTTTCGACAAAACCGTTTTCTGCACGATTCCCAACGCAGCCTCTGGAGTCAAAACGGTTTTGAAGCCCTGCGCGTCCAAAATCATGAATGCATTTCCCCGTCTTCGGTTTTAAAGTATTGTCTTTCCGCCGGAAAGCAAGAATTAAATTGATTCGCTTTCAACGTTATTTCCATGAGCCTGTTAACCAGAATCCCAAAACCGTCTTTGTTCTACACTCTTTCGAAACCGCGGTTGTGGCGGAAGCCCGCGGCGTTGAAGGCTTTGAACTTCCACTTGGAAAAAATGCCTCCATTCCCTTCAATAGACCACGCAGAGTCTGGGGCAATCAAAGAAGGGTGGAATGTGCACGTGCAGCAGCTGAAAAATCTTTTTGACCGGCAGGATGATGACGGAAAGGCGAATTTGAAGCTTGAAATCCACTCTTTCTTCCAAAACGCCAGGCACAGGAACGAGATGGAAAACGCCGTTTCGGTGCTGGGAGTTTTTCACGAGAGGGACGTGGATTTGAAGAATTCGCAGTCGAACAGAAAGGCGTTGGACGCCTTCTTCAAATTCCGCGAAGTGCAAGACAATGCCTCGAGAATTTTGAACGACCCTGAATCGAGCAAAGCGGACAAGATGCAAGCGAGGCAGCAGGAAGACGCAGTTCAGAAAAAGTTCGGGGATTTGATCGACTTGGGGCGGAAGATTCACGACATCGCGCGTTTCGACTTGGACAATATCCTCACGCCTTTGAGCGAAAAGCATTTTGCGAGAATCGGCGTGCTTGAATCGTCCGACTATCGGGAAGAGCTTGCGAAACACGTTGCAGACGAAATAAAAAAGCGTTTCGACCCGCGTTCCATCGCGGAATTCCTGTACCGCCCCGTCAAGGAGCTTAACGTTTACCAAGCCGGTCTGGTGCCCGAACTTGCACCGAGCCGCGACAAAGCCAAGCTTTCAGACGCCGTTACAGCCAAAATTTCCGAGGAATACTGGCGCCTGGTGGAAAGAAAAACGGAATTGAACTCCAAAAAGAAAAAGTGAGAAGAAAGAATAAAAATAAAAAAATTAGGAAGAGGAGAAAACTACTTCCTTCTCTTGACGATTTTCACGTTGTGCGGCGTGAGCAAAATCTTGTCCTCGTCAATCCTCGCTATATCCCCGTTCAACTCGGTAACGCAAGTCTTGAGTTTCGAGATGACTTCCTTCAACCGCGCAGGGTTTTTCGCGATCGGGGTTATGTTCAGCAGAACGAGATTCCTGCTTTTCAGCTCTTCCTCAACGATGGAAACGTCCGTCTCCCTTTGCAGGGCGATGGGCTTCACGTAAAAATCGGCTTCCTTGTGGAGAACGTCCACTTCTTCCGCTTCGGCGGCGCTCATGAACTCGTCGATCTTCATTTCCCTGCTGACGCCGAACGCTCTCGTCAAACTGTCGAAAACACCCATCATTCTCACCCTCTTTGTTAAAATGAGTTTAAACCTCTCACGGCTAAAAGCAATACCCCCTCCATTTTTAAAAGGCTTTTGCTGAAACGCCCTCGCTTGGCAAAGGGGGGTAAAACGGTTTTAACCACCGGAAAACAAGATGTTTTCATGGGAATCGTGAGCATAACGCGGGCTGCGACTTTGGAACAGTTGAGGCAGGCGAAAAACGCGGGGTTCAACCACGTTGAGATTTACCTTCCGCAGGGGACTTTTGCAAAACAAACCGCGGAGGAATACGCCGGGGAAGTTAAGCAACGGTTGAAAAAAACGGGTTTGAACGCCGTTTCCGTAGTGGTTTCCAAATCCTCGCCCTCGGATTTCGAGGGAAACCTTTTGAATTCAATTGAATTTGCCTCGGCGTTGGGAGTGAAGAGGGTAGTGGCAGACTATCCCAAATCCCGAAGCGAAGAGTTGAAGATCCTGGGGATAGGCGAGCGGGAAAGGGCAAAGTCAAAAGTCAGGTTTTTGCACGAGGCGATGCTGAGCCCTTTTGAAGCGGGCGAAATCCTTTCGAAAGCAAAACCTTTCGCCGAAAAGAAAGGAGTGAGCATATTCATCGAAGCGCCGGGAGGCTCGGACCTAACTGCAAAAGCGCTGTCGTTCCGCGGCTGGCAGAAAATAACGAAGCAAAGCCACGGGTTCGTGCTGGACCTGGAGCATTTCGCGCAACAGCGAATAGTCCAGCCTCTTGAGGAAGTTCACAACCCTCTTCAACGGTTTTTGGAAAACGTGGAAAGCGGAATGAGAGAAAGCAAGGCGTTGGGGGAAGAGGATGGGGTTTTGCTGAAAAGCTTTTACGGCGATTATTCCAAGTTCATGACTTCGAAGCACAGGAAATTCTTTTCTTCCTTCCTGCAAAACCCTTCGCGCGACAAGGCGAAGGAAATACTGCGTTTGGTGAAGCCTTCGCGCGTGAACCTTCCTCCATCCGGAAAACCTGAGGAAATGCTCATAGTCCCTTCAAACTGGGTTTCCAAGCTTATGATGAAAGCCTGGTCTTCCCTTCCCGTAGAACACGTTCACCTGACCGGCGGGCACTTGGCCCCGTTGTTGCGAAACCCGAAGCAAACGATTTTCGGGCCTTCCGACGAAAGGCTCGAGCATTCTTACGAAATACGCTTGAAAGACGAAAAAACCGGCGTGTGGAAGAGCGTTTTCCTCGGTTCGACTCCAGAGCATAAGCTTTACGATTATTTGCATGTCCCCCTGCCCGGAAACTTGTACGCTGCCGAAGGCGGAAAGTGGCACCTGCTTTTGAAGGCGTTGTTGAAAGCCCGAAGCCCCGTCTTGAATTTCGAAATCCCTCCGGAAAGCCTTTCCAAGGAAAAGTGGGACGGCGTCAGAAGGGTATTGAAAGGCGTGTGAAAAAGCTTACAGCAAAATATAAATGCCGTGCCTAGCATATTTTTCTGGTTTGACCGGCTTAAAGCGAGTTTCAGCCCCTTTCAAACCGACAGGGTGGGTTCGAGTGGTGGAGTTTTCCGACATACTGCAGGAAACAAGCTCTATTTTCAAGGACAAAGGCGTACTGAGCCCCCACTACATTCCCGAATCGTTGCTGTACCGCGAGGATGAATTGAAGAAAATCATGCTGTGCGTAGCCCCCGTTTTAAAGGGGCAAAAAGCGAAAAACCTTTTCATATACGGAAAAACGGGAACTGGAAAAACCGTTTCGACCAAGCACGTTCTCGAAAAGCTGTTGCAGCAGGGAAATTCGAACGTTTTCGGGCTGTACCTGAACTGCAGGGTTTACGACTCCCGATACAAGATCCTCCAGAAAACGATTACCGAATTCAACCCTTCCTTCGCCAAAACAGGATATTCGTTCGCGGTTTTGTACGAAAAGCTGGCGGACTGGCTGGAGGAAGGCGGAAAGCACGTGGTATTGCTTTTGGACGAGGTGGACATGGTAAAAGACTTGGACCAGGCTATCTATACTTTCACCCGCATAAACGACGAAGTGAGAGGCGGAAGCCTGGCGTTGTTGGGCGTTTCCAACAAAGTAGGCTTCACCAAAAAACTGGACTCGCGAGCCAAAAGCTCGTTGTGCGAAGACGAGCTCGTATTCCAATCTTACAACGCAACCCAGCTTTCCGGAATTTTGAAGGAAAGGACGAAAAAAGCCTTTCACGAAAACATCGTTGAAGATTCTGCGGTAAACCTTGCAGCCGCAATCGCCGCTTCGGACAACGGCGACGCCCGATATGCATTAATGCTTTTGGTGAGGGCCGGTGAATTGGCCGACCAAAAGAAAATTTCCAAAATAACGGACAAGGAAGTGGAATCCAGCAGGAAAGCCGCTGAAGAGGACAAGGCTTTCGAAATCATCTCTTCATTGCCGGAACACCAGCAGCTGGTTTTGTACGGATTGGCGAAACTCGCCGGCGATTCGAAATACAAGCGCCTCGTCGAGGAAGGGGGCGAAAAACTGTATTTCAGCGGGGAAGTGTACGAAGCTTACGTGGAAAGCGCAAAGAAATTCTCGAGGGAACCTAGAACGTCTAGATGGTATAGGGAGTATTTGCACGAGCTGGAAATGCTCGGAATGATAAACACCGTGCAAAGCGGGAAAGGAATACGGGGTCAGACGACGCTCATCCGCTCTTCCTACGAGCCTGCGAAAGTAAAGAAGACTATTGAAAAGACGCTCGCCGGCGAATGACGGAACGCGGGTTTTTTCCGGGAAGGGTTTAAAGCCCGGCTCCGCGCTAATTTTTCTTGTTGATGAAAAATGTCTTCAGACTCGAAAGCACTGTACGAATTCCGAAAGCAGCTGGAAGCCCTCAAGAAATTCCAGGGGAGAGGAACTGAACTCATAAGCGTTTACATCACTCCCGACTATCCGGTTGCTGAAATCGTAGCGAAGCTTCGGGATGAATACGGGCAGGCGTCGAACATCAAAAGCGCCACCACCAAGAAAAACGTGCAAGCCGCTTTGGAAAAAATCATGCACTTTTTGAAGGGGGCGAACAAACCGCCTGCGAACGGAATGGCGGTTTTCTGCGGGAACGTTTCCTCAAGCGAGGGGAAGGTGGATATAGAGATTTATTCTGTTGTTCCTCCCATGCCCGTGCCAGTCCAGTTCTACCGCTGCGAATCGAAATTCGTCCTCGAGCCGCTTGAGGAATTGCTGGATGTAGCTGGAACGTACGGGCTCGTGGTTTTGGACGGGAAGGATTGTACTGTCGCGGTGTTGAAAGGGAAGACGGTAAAAGTTTTGAAAAAACTTGAATCAACCGCCCACCAGAAGGTGCACAAGGGCGGGCAGAGCGCCGGCAGGTTCCAACGCCTTGCGGAAGAGGGAATCGAATTTTACTACAAGCGCATAGGCGAGGCGATGAATGCTTTCCTGCAGCAAAAGAATTTCAAGGGCGTGATAGTAGGCGGGCCGGGCCCTGCAAAGGACAATTTCATGAAAATGAAGCCTTTCAACTACCAACTGAAGGTGTTGGGAGTGGTTGATACCGGTTATACGGACGAGTACGGGCTGAGGGAGTTGTTGGAAAAATCGAGCGAGCTTATTTCCGAACAGGAAGCGATTGTCGAAAAGAAATTGTTGAACGAGTTTTTGGCCGAAGCGGCGAAGGGAGGCTTGGCGGCTTGGGGCGTGGAAAACGTCACGGCAATGCTTCAGGTCAAAAAAGCCAAGATGCTCATCGTCACCGAAGGGCTGGAAGTTTTGGTGGATGGAATAAACGTTGTCGCAGATTTGATCAGCCTTGCCGAGCAACAGGGGATTGAAGTCGCGTTCGTTTCAGAAGAAACTCCTGAAGGCCAGCAGTTTCGAGCGACTTTCGGCGGAATAGGCGTTTTCCTCCGGTTCCGATAAAAGCGCAACTCAGATTTTCCTTATCTTCAACTTCGAGAAAACCTTTTCGACGTCCTTTTTCACTTCCGCGTCGAACTCCAGTTCAAGTTCGAACGCCTTGCTTATGCCCTTTCTTGCCCCGACCTGTATCTCGTGGATTGCGCTCAACATAGGGTATACCGTAACGGTTTTGATCAGGTACGTGCGGCTTTCGAAACCCTTGCTTTCCGCATCCTCTATCCTCGGGATGAACAGCAATACCGCCGCCAGGCGCATTAACGCGGAAATCGCGAAAACCAGGGGCAATCCAGCGAAAAACAAAAAGCTGCTGTCTGCAAGGAAATAAGCAATTGCGGCCCCAGTCATCGCGCCAGCGAAAACCGCTATTCCCTGGAAGAAGTTGAAGTAAGCGACAAAACGCGCCTTCTCTTCAACGGGCGTGGTTTTCAAAACCAGGTTGAGCGTCGCTATCCTCTGCCCAGCCCAACCCAATCCCGAAGAGAATTCGGCGAGAAACAAAAACAGCGGTGATGTGAAAACAGTCCACCATACTGGAGTGATGGTGACGACGAGGCCGCTCGCGTACAAAACCGTCTTGTTTCCCAATTTGTTCACCGTCTCCCCCCAGTATACCATCGTCAAGAACAGCGCCACCTGCATTCCGGCCATTACGAAACCGAAAGCCGCGTAATCGAAACCCAGGTCGCGGAGCATGTACACGGCGAAATACGGGGATGCGACGTTTACGGCGAAAACCAGGATCGTGTTGTACCACACCAGCGCCCCGAAGCTCGTGGAATTCATGTGCTTCACGAATTCCCTGAAACCGCCGTGCGCCGGAGGCGCTTCAAGCCTAGGTTCGACCTCCCTGTTCAAATACCACGATGTAACCAGCCTGGCCGCGAAGGCTACGGCGAATATCACCGTGAAACCGGCCAGCCCGCCCCAAAAGCTTTCGAAAAACCCGAGGGTCCAACCGGCGATTATCGTGGTTGCGAAAGCAGTGAAGCTGGTGAGCTCGTTCCTGCGCCCGAAGTACGAAGCCCTCTCCTTTTCCCTCACTATGTCGCCCATCCAGCTGGTCCAGGCCGGGTTAGCCAGCAGTTCGGCAAGCACGAAAACGCTGTAGAACAAGACAAGCAGGGAAACTGCGCTGTTGTGGGAGAACAGAGTCAGGAAAATGAACCCTATCCACATTGCAGTTTGGATGGAAACTAGCTTGAGCACGATTTCCTTCCGGCTTTTGTACGTTCTCGCTATTTTCGAGTAAAGCAGCTGCCCCAGGCTTCCGAACAATTGCGGGAAAGTCTGGAGAAAACCGATGTCGGCGATGCCGGCCCCCAGCCTCAACGCAAACGGAGTGACGAAAAAAACCCCGAACCCGGTCATTATCGAATAGAAAATCCCGTCTTTCACCGAATACTCCTTGGACTTTTCGATCTTCTCCTCCAACTCGTCCTTGGGATGTTCGGGATTTTGAACTGGGTTTTCTTCAGGCAAGGTTATCATCGCTTTGAACGCCAAATCGCTTTTTTCATTTCTCTCGGCAAACTATTATACTTTGCCTAAACCATTTTCTACTCATGAATTTTTTGAGGGGGTTTTCGTTCAAGCCGGAAGAGTTCGTAGTGGAAGAAATAACGGCCGACGGAAAGGTATTGGGGATAAACCAGGAATTCAACTTGGGAAACGCGGAAGAGCAGAGCCTGGAGAAAGACTATTTCTCCCGCTTCGTATTGCAAAAAAACGCGTGGAACACGGAGCAGGCGCTGAGGGAATTGGCGTGGTTTCTGCACATAAAACCATCGCGGTTGAACTACGCCGGAACGAAGGATAGGAATGCGATTACGACGCAATTGTGCAGCGCTTTCGCCCTGCCTCCCGAACGTCTTTTGCAAACCAACGGGAAAATAAAAGACGTTCAAATCAACGGCGCTTGGAAGGGCAAAGCGAAAGTAAAGCTCGGTGATTTGCAGGGAAACCGTTTTACGGTTACTCTGAACAAGGAAAACTGCGGCGTTGAGCAGGACGCGAAGACAGTTTCGGAGAAGGCTGAATCTTCTGGTTTCCTTTTTCCCAATTTTTTCGGGATGCAGAGGTTCGGCACGCTCAGGCAAAACACCGCAGAAGTGGGAATGTTTCTGCTGAAAGGGGATTTCGAAGGGGCTGTTTTGAATTACCTTTCCTTTTCAGAGGGGGAGAAGGACGAGGAGAGCGTGAACGCGAGAAAAAGGCTGGAAAAGGAAAAAAACTTTGCAGAAGCGCTGGCGTATTTCCCGCGCCATTTGAAGTACGAAAGGCTTTTGCTGGAGCACTTGGCGTCGCATCCGAACGACTTCGTGGGCGCGCTGCAGAAGTTTCCACGCCATTTGGCTTTGATGTTCATCCACGCGTTCCAGGCGAAGCTTTTCAACGAAATGCTGGAAGAGCGGATGAAGGAAAACCGGAATTGGAGTTTGGAGGAAACGGGGAAACTCATCGGAAGCGATTCTGTTTTGGGAGAACGGGAAAAAAGGCGGTTGGAAAAGGAGGGTTTGATGCAGGATTCCTTTTCGTTCAAAACCATGCCTTTCCTTTCGTCTAGGGGAAGCGAAAGGGCGTTTTTCGCAGAGTTGAAGGATTTCGAAGTGTTGGCAGAAAATCCTTTGAAACTGAGCTTTTCCCTGGGTTCCGGCTGTTACGCCACAGTGGTTTTAAATTGGTTGCTCGATAAATCGTAATCGGTGATGCGGAATGGCTTCCATTTCTCGTTCGGCTGAACGCAGCAGGGTGATTTCCAGGTATTCCAAGCGCGCTTTGGCCCTCGGTTTGGGGGCGGGGGCTTTGGCTTCAGCTTTGCTTACCCACGGCATCGATTCGAAAATCTACTCTTCGCGGGTCGAACGCGCGAAAACTGCGGTGCTGTCGGACTTGAAAACGCGGATTGCCTCCGTAAGCCCTGGTTTCGAAAAATTCCATCCAAGCGAAGTTCCTTACAAGCTTGAAGAGCACTTGAAAAACCTGAATTACGCGGCGGAAGACTCTAAGCGCTTCAGGGTGCAAGCCGAGGAACTGCAGAGGGAAAAAGACGAGTTTTCCCGCGAGCTGGTCTGGCATTTGTTCCAAAGCGAAATCGGGGACTCGCAGTCAAGGCAAAACCGCATTCGATCTTTGGTAAACCACGATGAACTGATCGGCAGCGACGTTGAAAGGGCTTTTGCTGTCAAGGAAATGCTGAGCATGGCTAAATCGAAAGGCGTTTCGCAAGCTACAACCTATTTCGAAAAACAAGCGAAGGAAATAAGCGACATGGGTGGAAGCGAGTGGAACTACTTCTTCCGAAAGGGACAGGCTTCCGCTTTAAGGGACTTGCTTTCATCTCCGCGCGCGATGAACGAACTGGGCTTGCAGCGCGAAATAAAGCCGCCAGCGGCCAAGAAAAAATGAGAGCGTGGAGGGCGGGATTCGAACCCGCGTACCCCAAATCGGAGTAACAGCTTTCAACCGGATTTTCGAGCTTTTTCCAAAAACCCAGTAGCAGGCCTGCGGACTGAAAAACCAGTTTGCCGCCATAGCCACTAGGCGACCTCCACAACGCAATTAATTTGACTCGCGAGTTTTAAAATGCGTTGCTATTAATAGCGTTTGTCTCCATCGTTCTTTCATGGCTAAAAAAATACCTAACTTGAAAATAATCATGCCGGGCGGGGAGGGGGAACAGCCAAAGTCCACGCATAAAATCAAGCGTTTTGGCTTTGTGCTTGGAACGCTTAATCCCTTGGGTTTTAACGTTCACAGGGCATACCGCAAGGGGCTTCAAACGGCGGTTGAAATCTACTCGGTCCACCCTGCAGGTTCTGAAAATCATGCTCGAAGCATGGCTGATCTTGAAGAGAGGATAAACCTGCTGAATTTGCAGCGCAATCCTTCAACGCACCCGGTGGAACTGGTTAAAAACGAAAATCCAATGCAATCGGCAGTTTTGAAGTTTCGCCCGGTGAATTTCGGTGACATTAAATTTGCCAAGCGGCTCGTGAAAAAACCGTCGTTGGTGCTCTGGGCTAAAAACTATTTGTTTTACTTGAAAAAACGATTCACCCGCTCATGATGCCGAACGCGTCCTGGACCGTTTCCACTTCGACGATTCCAATTCCCACCGCTTCCTCGACGTTTTCCTCTTCGTAAACCGTGTTGCACACCCTCGAGTAAGCGTTCCCCTGGCTGGTTTCAACGCACTTTTCCTTCCCGACCACAACCGCAGCCTCTCCCTTGGGAACGAGCATGACTTTGTAACCGGCGTTTTTCGCCGCTTGCGCCTTTTCCATTATACGCCCGACTTTCCCTATCTTCCCGTTCCTGTCCGCGCTGCCGGTTATGATATACCATTTCCTGATGCTCTTGCCCGAAAGCAAAACGGCTGTTGCGACTGCAGTAGCCGCTCCGGCGCTTCCCCCTCCGACTTCCTGCGCGTCCGTCGAGAGGGAGTAATACAAATTCGTTTCCTCGATGGTTTTTCCGGTTATTTCTTTCGCCAAGTCAACCGCGTTCAAAAACGAGTTTTGCGTGTCGCTCGCCAACAACGGCGCTCCGCTGCTGTAATCTATGTATATCTTTCCGTTTCCGTTCCTCGCTTCTATGTTGAGCTTGGCCAAAACCCCCAGGTTGTTCTTATCCACGGCTGGCAAGTCGATGGAAATAGTTTTCGTAAACCCCTCTTCGACGAGAAAAGAGTTTTCGGCGAAAGGCGTTGGCGTGGCAGAAGGTTCGAACGTCGGTTCGGGAGTGGGAAGGGAAACCTGGATCTGCGTTTTGGGGTTTAACGAATAGCCCGCGAAAAAAGCTACCAACACCACCGCAGCGGCGATTACCACCCAGGCGTTCTTGTCCTTCATTGCTTTCTCTTCACCCAGCCAGTTCAAAAAAGCTTTGCCTTAAGCGCGCAAAAGCTTCAAATGCTCCACTCTCTTTTCCACTAGAGCCCTCGTTCCTATGTCCTTGCGGTGGAATACCTTTCCTTTGACGAATTCCAAGCACGTTTCGGAGATTCTTTCTGCTTCTTCTATAGACCCGCCTTTTCCCAAAACGGCCAGAGTCCTGGAACCGCCTGTAAGCATTTTGCCGTTCTCTTCGCTCACGCTTGCGAAAAACAGTTCCCCGCCATTATCCGCAATCGCCTTTTCGTCAACCTTCACTTCCGCGCCTTTCAACCCGCTTTCCGGATATCCCTCGGGAACTGCGTATTTCACGACCGTCGCTTGTTTCTCGAAAGAAGCGTCCTTCTCGCCAAGCTTTCCGTCTATAACCTTCCAGCACAATTCCGTGAAATCGGTTTTCAGCAAGGAAAGGACGTTCATTGACTCCGGGTCCGCAAAGCGGGCGTTGTACTCGACGAGTTTCGGACCGTGCTTGGTAAGCATGAATTGCCCGTACAAAATGCCTTTGTATTCCACCCCGCTTTTCTTCAACGCCTTTACAGTTTGCCTCATTGCATTGAGCGCCTCGTTTTTTTCTGCTTCCGTAACGAACGGAAGCAAGTGATTCGCATCGGAGTACGACCCCATCCCGCCCGTATTTGGTCCAAGATCGTTTTCAAAAGCGCGCTTGTGGTCCTGGACCAAAGGCATTTCGCAAAGCGAGTCGCCCGAAACGAAAGCTTGCAGCGAAAACTCTTCGCCCTCCAAAAAATCTTCTATCAACACCATCCCGTCTTTCTCCACTATCGTTTTCGCGTATTCCAGCGCTTCCTGCTTGGAAACCTGTTCCCCCATTATCTTCACGCCTTTACCCCCAGTCAGCCCGAGGGGCTTTACAACCGCCTTTTCCATGCCCTTCAGAAAGTCTCTCACTTCCCCGACT
The DNA here is from genome assembly GCA_964408425.1 of Microcaldota archaeon. GTDB lineage: Archaea > Micrarchaeota > Micrarchaeia > Norongarragalinales > Norongarragalinaceae > UBA10210. The sequence continues at coordinate 1,927 of CAYOZI010000013.1, read as the reverse complement.
TCGTCGAAAACGAAGAACTCCGGATTGCAGTGAATGCCGTTGTCCTGCATGAACTGGCGGCAGAATAATTTGTTGGTTTCGATCAAAGCCGCTTTCTGGGAAGCGCCTACAGCGGGAATACCGTTTTTTTCCAAAGCGTCGACAACGCCTTTTTCCAAAGCCGCGTCGGGGCCGACGAAAGCGAAATCCGGCTTTTCCCTCAAGGCAAATTCCACAATCTTATCGACGTTTGTGTCGCTTTCAAGCAAAACTTTTTGCGCAAGCCGGGCTATGCCTGGATTGTTGTTTTTCATTACGGAAATCAAGGAAGAAGATTCGGAAAGCTTTTTGGCGATAGCATGCTCTCGCGCCCCTCCGCCGACTAATAGCGCTTTCAATTTACTCACTCGTGGAATTCCTCTTTCACTTTCTCCCTGTCCGCCCTTCTGGCGTCGCGCAACTTGCGCTTGTAATCCTCGGTAACCTTGGTTGGATACTCTCCGGTGAGGCAGGCGGTGCACAACGGTATTCCAATCGCCTTTTTCAAATCTTCGACAGACGCGTAAGTCAGCTCGTCCGCCCCGACTTCCCGCCTTATTTCCTCGATTGATTTGGCGTGGGCGATGAGCTCGTCCTCGTCAGGAAAATCGACTCCGTAATAACAAGGGTTGACGATCGGAGGGCAGGTTGAAACCAAATGCACGCTTTTCGCGTGCTCCTTCATAATCTTCACTATTTTTCTTGCCGTAGTTCCCCTGACGATGCTGTCATCAACGAGAATTATTTTCTTTCCGTCAACGACCGGCCTGTTGACGTTCAACTTTATCTTCAACGCCCTGTCGCGCTGTTTCTGCGTGGGCATGATGAACGTGCGCCACGCGTAACGGTTTTTTATCAACCCCTCCTTCGCGGGAATTCCCGCTTCCTCACCCAACGCTTCGCTCGACGGCCTTGCCGTGTCCGGCACTGCAACAACCACCTCTCCCTTTCCCTTGAGCTTGGAGCCAAGGATTTTTCCCAAAGAAATCCTGGCTTCGTAAACGCTCTTTCCGTCAAGGAAAGAATCGGGGCGCGAGAAGTAAACGAATTCGAACATGCAGTGGGCGGGCGTTTTGCTTTCAATCGTTTTTTCGGTTATTTTCCCGTTCAAATCGACGAAAACCGCTTCCCCTCCCTTTACGTCCTTGACGAAATCGATTTCCATCGCGTCGAAAGCGGCTGTTTCCGAAGCGAACGCTATAACCTTTCCGTCCTTGCTTTTTCCCATTTCAAGCGGGCGGATGGCGCGAGGGTCTCGGAACGCCAAAAGCCCTTTCTCCACGACCGCAACAACGCTGTACGCCCCATTAACGCGTTCGAAAACTTTTTCGACCGCCTTGAATATTCCCTCCGCGTTCCCGTTCTTGGTTTTCGCGTATTCCTCGGCGAAAACGTGCATTATCACTTCCACATCGCATCCCGATTCTATCTTCCCGCCGAAATACTTTTTCAGCTCGTCGTAATTCACTACATTTCCATTATGCGCCATGGCTAGCGTCAAAGGAATGGATAGGGTGAAGGGTTGCGCATCTTGTTTGAGCGAGCCGCCTGCGGTGGAATAACGCACGTGGCCGATTGCAGCGCTTCCCTTCAGTAATTCCAAGTTTTCGTCGCTGAAAACCTGGGAGACGAGGCCTACTCCTTTCTTTAAATTCAAGCGCGACCCGTCGAAAGAAACGATTCCGGCTGAATCCTGGCCGCGGTGTTGCAAGGCCATCAGTCCCATGTACGCCTTGCCGGACGCGTCTTCGCCGTTCGCATTGAGAACCCCGATAATGCCGCACATTTCAACGCAACCCCACAATTTCTAAAAAAGGAAAGGTTATTTGCGAAACAAAACTTTTTAACCCCCGTTTTAATGCCCGAAGTGCCTCGTTTTCGTGAAAACCATGGCTATCCCGTGCCTGTC
>CAYOZI010000012.1:0-25615 GCA_964408425.1 Microcaldota archaeon | reverse complement strand
AAAAGCGGGGACTCGATGAAACTCGTGCGAGTGGGAACTTACATCGCCCGCATGAGCGCGGGAGCTGTAGGGATAACCGTAAGAATCGTTCCTCCGGGAACCGTTTTTCACGATACTAAGGTAAAAAAAGGAAAGGCAGCCGCGATTGCGGCCGCCGAGGTTGCTGCAGCCGCAGTTGCAGAAGCTGTTGCGACTGTTCCTCCCGTGGAGATACCGGCTGCGTTTGTTGCCGAACCAGTGAAGGAAGAAACCGCTAAACCTGAAAAGAAAAAGAGGGTTTCGAAAAAGAAGGCTGAAACCGCCGCAGTTGAAGGCGCTGGCGAAGGGGCTGAAGATGTTTTGGATGCAGAGTCCGGCGAAGAAAATGCGGACGAAGGGAAATAATTTTTTTAGGGGTAATGAAAAATGGCGATTGTTCGAAAAAGGGATTTGAAGGCGATGAATGTTTCCGAGCTGAAGAAGAAGCTCGAGGAGACGGAGCAAACCATCATCGCCGAAAGGGCTTCGGCCAAATCATCGGGCCGCCCTTCGAATTCAGGACGCCTCCGCCAGTCGAAACGGCTCAGGGCGAGAATACTCACTTTTTTAAGCCAAAAAGGGGAGAAAGTCTAAGAGGATAAGGAAGAGTGGTTGCAATCGTTTCCGAAATAGACCCGTTGACCGGATTGCCCAAGGAACTGGGCGTTTTCGAGGAAATCGAAAAGCAGACTAAAACCGAGCTGAAAGTATTCACTACCCAAAAACGGTTCAAGAAACTCGTTACGGTCGTCGAAGGGCTGCAGGAAAGCGAACTGCACGGGGTGGCGAAGGAATTGAAGCACAAGCTCGCCTGCGGCGGGACCGTGAAAAAAGGGTTCGTGATCCTCCAGGGGGACCACATCGGAAAAGTCGTCGAGTTTCTGATAAAATTCGGCTATCCCAAGAACGTGATCAAAACCGCAAGGTATTAGGTTCTTCTAACAAAGGGTTTTTATTGCCCGGGAGGGCATATAGTTTCTCTCGGGTTTTGGAATTCAGTTTATGAAAAGCTCGAAAGATTTTACTCCCGCTTTGAGTCGAAAGCGCTGGACTTCGCTGTCCCAATCCGATTGGGAGTTCCTCGCTGGGGAACTGATCGGATTGAAGGCGAGGGTTGAAAAAAGCAGCGGCAAAGACTTTCAAGGCTTGGAAGGAAAAATCGTTGACGAAACGAGGAACACTCTCGTCTTGCAAACGCCTAAAGGGAAAAAAAGCGTGTCGAAGAAGGATTGCGTTTTCCTTTTCCCGGAGTCGGGCGTGAAAGCGGAAGGGTTTTTGCTCGTAGCGCGTCCGGAAGACAGGACGAAAAAGATAGCCAGGATCGCGCATGCGGTTTCTAAAAATTAGGTTTTAAAAAAAGGTTTTGATGAAAATGGCTGGAGAATGCAAGGACAAGAACTGCCCGTTTCACGGCAACCTGCGCACCAGGGGGGCGGTTAGGAGAGGCGTAGTCGTAAGCGCGAAGGCGAAATACACGGCCGTCATTGAAATTCCTTTCGTAAACCCGATGGCCAAGTTCGAGCGTTTTGTAAAAAAGAAGAGCAAGATTCACGTTCACATTCCTCCCTGCCAGACCGTCAAGGAAGGGGACTTCATCGAAGTCGGCGAGTGCAGGAAGATTTCCAAGACTAAAAGCCACGTTTTCATCAAGAAAATAAAAGCGTAAAGTGAAAAAAAATGGTTCTCGGTTTGCCTGCCAAAGTCGGTCATGCTCTGACGATCGGAAGCCAAATGGTTTGCGACGACAACAGCGGCGCCAAACTCGTGGAAATAATCGGGGTTGCCGGTGCAGGAACGAGGCTAAGGCGTTATCCGAGCGTGGGAGTGGGCGGGATCGTCACCGTTTCAGTGAAGAAAGCTTCCAAGCTGGAAATGCTCAAGAAAAAGGAAAAGGCGGTCATCGTCCGCCAGAAAAAGGAATTCAGGCGGGGGAAGCAGAGGATAAGGTTCGAGGACAACGCTTGCGTTTTGATTGACGACCAGAATTTGCCGAAAGGAACGGAAATCAAGGGAGCCGTCGCGAGGGAAATCGCAGAGGCTTTCCCGAAAGTAGTCGCAATCGCGTCGATAGTGGTTTGAGTTTCGATTGGGTGCATGACAAATGAAATTTGAGAAACGCGTTTCTTCCCAACCCCGCAAGAAGAGGAAGGCGCTTTACCATACCGCATTGCACTTGAAGCAAAAGCTCGTCTCAGCCCATTTGGGCAAGGAACTGCGGAAAAAAATGAAAAAACGCTCCATGCCCGTAAGGAAGGGGGATAAGATTTCCGTATTGCGCGGAAAATTCAAGAAAAAGGAAGGGCTCGTGACGAGAGTGAATCTGGATTCGCTGAAGATATTCGTAGAGGGCATACTGATGAGAAAGCAGGGCGGAAGGGAGGTTCTGGCGCCGATCGAGCCTTCGAACGTCGTTATCACTCAATTGGTCGAAAGAAAGGCCAAAATAAAGCAAAAGAAAACAGCCAAGGCGGCGGTCGAGAAGAAAGAAGTCAAGAACTGAATGGTAATGGAAAATGGCAAGTCACGGCAAGCAAAGGCATTTGAAGAGGCAGAACGTTTCCGTATCCTCCGGCCTTCCTCGAAAAGGAAGCATGTGGATGAAAAAAGCCATGCCGGGAAAGCATTCTTCCTCGGAATCAATTCCCCTGGTTTTCCTGTTGAGGGACAAGCTGGGCTTGGCGGAAAACGCCAGGCAGGCGAAGAAACTTTTGATTCAAGGCGAGGTTTTGATCGACGGGCTCAAGGCCAACGATCTTGGAACGCCGGTAGGGCTCATGGACATCATTTCCATTCCCAAAGCCGGAAAATACTACCGCATTACCGTCTCCAAAGGCAAGTTTGCCCTGCAGGAATTGAAGCCCGACAAAACGGGAGTGAAGTACTGCAGGATTGATGGAAAGACGATAAACAAGAAGGGAAAAGTGCAGTTGAACTTGCACGACTCGAGAGTAATGCTCATCGAAAAGGAAGAGGATCGGTTCAAGGTCGGGGACACGATTTTGGTTTCCGTTCCCAAGCAGGAGCTGAAAGGGTTCCTGAAGCTGGAAAAGGGTGCGTTGTGCGTCGTTTTCAAGGGAAGGCACGCGGGGGAAACCGCCACGCTAGAGGAAATCCTTTCGAGAGAAGGATCAAAGCCCGCAGACGCGAAGCTTTCCGCAGGCGGGAAGGAATTGATCACGCTCAAAGATTATTTGATCGTGGTAGACGAGGACTTCAAAGGGTAAATAATTTTGGTGTTTGTTGTATGGCTCTAAACCAAGTGTTTCTGGAAAAAATAACGCTGAATATCGGCGTCGGGGAGGGGGGAACTGCGTTAGAAATGGCCAGGAAACTGTTGGAAATGGTTTCCGGAAGGAAGCCCGCTTCGACCACCGCCCGCTCTAGGCAGCCCGAGTTCAAAATAAGGCAGGGAGACGTTATCGGGGCGAAGGTGACGCTCCGCGGGAAAGGCGCGAGCGAGGTTTTGGAAAAGGCGTTGAAATCGGTTGAACAGCACATTTCCGAAAAGAGCTTCGACGACTACGGAAACGTGGCCTTCGGAATAAAGGAATACATAGATTTTCCGGGATTGAAGTACGACCCGAAAATCGGGATGATGGGATTCGACGTTTGCATTTCACTCAGGAAAAAAGGGCACCGGGTTGCCAACCGAAGGATCGCTTCCCGGAAACTCCCGAGAAAACAACGGGTTTCCAAGCCCGAAGCCAGGGCGTTCCTGGAGAAGAATTATGGCGTGAAATTCCAGGCGGAATGATTGTGAAAAAAGGGTTTTCGAATGCAAAAGCTTGAAACGAAGTACAAACACCGCGGAAAGCGGAGATGCTCGATGTGCGGAAACTGCCGTGGGCTCATACAGAAATACGACCTGTACATCTGCAGGAAGTGCTTCAGGGAGCACGCGACCGAATTGGGCTTCGAAAAATACGGTTGAAAAATTGCATAATGGTGAAATAAAAAATGGATACGCTCGCCAACGGCTTGAATTCGATGAAAGTAGCCGAAATGAAGGGACGCAAGCTTGCTTCCGTAAGGCCCGCTTCGAAAGTCCTGAGGCAGGTTTTGCTTTTATTGCAAAAGCGGGGTTTCATCGGGGAGTTCAAGTTCGTCGACGACGGCAAAAGCGGGGAGTTCAAAATTTCGCTCGTGGGGAAAATAAACGACATCGGCGCGATAAAACCGCGTTTTCCCGTTTCCAAAAAAACTTGGGAGAAGTTCGAGACGAGGTTTCTGCCCGCTAAAGGGGTCGGATTGCTCGTCGTTTCGACTTCGAAAGGAATAATGAGCCACTCCGACGCGCAGGCGCAGAAGGTGGGAGGAAGGCTGTTGTGCTTCGTATATTGATTTTTGTAAAACGTGAAAAAAATGGTGTTGACCGTTCCGTCTGGAATTTCAGTTGAAGCCGTTAACGGCAAGATAACCGTCAAGGGCCCTAACGGGGAGTTCGTAAGGGCGTTCAACCCGCGAATCGTCGACGTGAAAGTGAAGGGAAACGAAATCGAAGTGGTTTTGAAGGACAAATCGAACAGAAAAAACAATGCGCAGGTAAATACGACCATTGCCCACTTGAAAAACATGCTTTTGGGGTCCGAAAAAAAATTCGAGAAAAAACTCCAGATACTGTACTCGCACTTTCCCGTGACTTTGGAAGTGAAGGGGAAGGAGATTTTCATAAAGAACTTTCTCGGCGAGAAAACCCCGAGGAAAACCAAGATTGCCGGGGATGCCGGAGTTGAAGTAAAGGGACAGGACATAACCGTTTCGGGTTTTGACAAGGAAAGCGTCGGGCAGACTGCATCGAATTTGGTCAGGGCGACGAGAATAGTGAAGAAGGACATTCGCGTTTTCCAGGACGGGATTTACTACAGTTGAGCTGATAAAAAATGGCTGTTGATACCAAAACTGCAAAGGAAAAGAAGATGCGGAAGAAGATTCCGGTTTTCAAGCGCCAGAACGTCGACCAGAAGAAGAGGGTCGGCCAAGCGTGGAGGAAGCCGCGAGGCATAGACAACAAGCTGCGCATAAAGGAAGGGGGATACGGTTACCTGCCTAAAATCGGTTATCGGACCGACAGGAAGGATCGGGGCTTGCACCCGTCCGGGTTCAGGGAAGTTTTCGTTTCTTCGTTGAAGGATTTGCTCGAAGCCGGAAAGCAGAAGAACATCGTAGTGCGCGTTTCCGCCGGCGTGGGCAGGAAAAAGAGGCTCGTGTTCGCGGCAGAAGCGAGGAAACTGAAATTGCGCTTGCTGAACGTTTGAAGCTTTTGCGAAAAGCTTCATCAAAAATAAACACGGAATCGAAAAAAGTTGTTGTGAAAAAAATGGGTTTGAAGACCGTTCGAAGGCTGGCTTCCGCGATACTGAAGGCGGGCGGATCCCGCATTACGATCAACGACCCTTCCAAGGCGAAGGAAGCGTTGACCCGCGATGACGTCCGTTCTTTGATAGCGCAAGGAGTGATAACCGTAGTCCAGAAGAAGGGAGTGGGACGGGATAATGCCAGATTCAAGCAATCACGCCTTCACGCGGGCAGGAGAAGGGGAAAGGGAAGCAGGAAGGGAGCCAAGTTTTCTACTGTAACGAGAAAAAGGCGCTGGATCGAGAAGGTGAGAAGCCAGCGGAAATTGCTGAAGATCCTGCAGGAATCGGGCGCTTTGAAGAAGGAAACTTACAGGAAGGTTTACCTGATGGTTAAAGGGGATTTCTTCAGGAACAAAAAACACTTGATCGCCCACTTGAAAGAGAAAAAGATCATATCGTAAAAAGCTGATGGAAAAATGACTAAAGCAACCGGTCCCTTGTACAAAGTCCGCTTCCGAAGGAGAAAGGAAGGGAAGACGGATTACAGCCGAAGGCTCGGACTGCTGAAAAGCGGAATCCCGCGGCTGGTCGTGAGGAAGACGAACAAATTCGTGGTAGTCCAGGTTACGCAAGCTGGCGAAAAAGGCGATTTGACCGTTGCTACGGTTACGACCAAAAAGCTGGCAGATTTCGGTTTTGCAGGGAAAAGCAACACGCCCTCGGCGTATTTGGCTGGATTGCTTTGCGGTTTGCAGGCGAAAGGAAAGGGAGTGAAGGGCGTGATTTTGGACGTGGGATTGCAATCCGCCTCGAAAGGATCGCTTTTGTATGCGGCTTTGAAAGGGGCTATAGACGCGGGTCTGGAAGGCTCGATAGGCGGGGACAAGGCGCCTTCGCAAGACAGGCTGGAAGGAAAGCACTTGAAGAACGCGTCCGATTTTTCCGCAGCGAAACAAAAGATTTTGGCTTCCGATGGGAAAACGAAAGAGAAGTAGTTTTTGATGTTGAAAAGGTTTTAGGGGATAAAAAATGTCTGAATGGGTTCCGAAAACGAGTTTGGGAAGAAGGGTGCTGAGCGGAGAAATAACCTCGTTCGACCAGCTTGTCGAGTCCAACCAAAAGGTTCTCGAGCACCAGATAATCGACATTCTCATTCCAGACTTGAAGGATGAGGTAATGAACGTTTCCAGCACGCAGAGAATGACCGCTTACGGACGGAAGCAGCACATGAGAGCGGTGGTAATCGTAGGAAACAACACGGGTTTCATAGGCGTTGGCGTCGGAAAGGCGGCTGAAACGAGGGATGCGATTGAAAAGGCGATCAAAGACGCGAAGATGAACATCGTGAAATTGAATTTGGGCTGCGGTTCTTGGGAGTGCGGTTGCGGCACGCCCCATTCCATTCCGCTCACCGTCTCGGGAGCGAACGGTTCGACGAACATAACGATCAAACCCGCCCCAAGAGGGGTCGGGATAGTCGCAGGCGAGAACTCGAAGAAGGTTTTGGAAATGGCGGGAATAAAGGACTGCTGGACTTTCGCCAAGGGAAGGACGAGAAACGTTCTGAACACGATTCTCGCCACGATAAACGCTTTAAGCTCGTTGAACAAATTGAAGCAAGGGGTTTCTACAAACCCGTCTTCAACCGAAGAAAATGCTGCCGGTGAAAACTGAAAATGTCCATGGCTTTGATACGCGTAAGGGGAGTGCACGGGGTAAGGAAGGATATCGTGCAGTCTTTGAAGCAAATGCATTTGACGAGGAAAAACCACTGCATTATCGCGGATAACGTCGACAAAAGCGTTTTGCAGAAAATCCGCGATTTCACCACTTGGGGCGAAATAACCCCCCAGACGCTCGCCGCTTTGGAAAAGGCGAAGGGAAAGGAAAAGATATTCCGCTTGAACAACCCGAAAGGCGGGTGGAATGGAATCAAAAACCACTTTCCGAAAGGGGATTTGGGGTACCGCGGGGATAAGATCAACGATTTGATAATCAAGATGCTTCACTGAGGTTTTGAAAAATGGCTAGAAGGGCGAAGAGTGCAAAGAAAAGAAAGTACGCTGGAAACCGGTCTTTCGGCGGAGGCAACGCCAAAAACCGGAGGGGCAAGGGAAACCGGGGCGGGGTAGGCAGGGCAGGGTTCCACAAGCACAACTGGCTCCGCACCATTAAGATGGGCGAGACCAACAAGCGGGACCGCGGGGAACAGGGGTTCCACCACGCTCACAAAAGATTGCAGGAAATCGCGCTTTTTGAACTGGATTTGCAGGCGAAAAACGGGTTGCTTGCGCAAAAAGAAGGGTTTTACGTGGCGGAATTGCCTTTGCACAAGGTTTTGTCCGACGGGAAAATTTCCGTAAAGCTCGACGTCAAGGCGAAAGGCTTTTCGGCAAAGGCGAAGGAAAAAATCGAGGCTGCAGGCGGGAAAACGACGGTCTTGCAATAAAATTTTTTGAAAAAAGAATTTGCCCATAACTTTTAAAGCATTCCAGCGGTTGTTTTACTCATGAGCGCGTTGGATTCATTCATTTCGCTTCTTCCGGAAGTAAAACGGCCGGAGCGCATTCCCACGCTGAAAAACAAGCTGTTGTGGACCGGGCTTGTTCTAGTGTTGTTTTATTTCATGGGGGTAATCTACCCTATCGGCGTAGACCCGACCCGCATTCAGCAGTTCGAGCGTTTGGATATTCTCTTGGGAAGCAAGACCGGCTCCCTGATCACTGCAGGAATCGGGCCCATCGTATTGGCGTCCATATTCCTTCAATTGGCCGTAGGCTCGAAACTCGTTTCCTTCGACTTGAGCTCGCAGGAAGGAAAAAAGAAATTCCAAGGGGTTCAAAAACTATTGGCGATTTTCCTAGCCTTCTTCGAAGCCGGAATATACGTTTTCTCGAATTACATAACTCCAGTCGGCTCTCCCGCATCCCAATTTCCCGCCTTAATGGGAAGCTTGCTCATCACGCAAATCGCAGTCATACTGCAACTCGCGTTAGGGTCCATCATATTGCTTTATTTGGATGAAGTCGTGCAAAAGCACGGGATAGGGTCGGGAATTTCACTCTTCATCGCCGCAGGCGTATCGCAAGCAGTGTTTTTGGGCGCGTTCAACTTCATGTCCACTGGAACTGGCGTCCCGTCGGGCTTGATTCCCGCCGCGCTATACCACTTGATCGGCGGCAACATAACCACCGCCTTCTGGTCCCTCATGCCAATAGTTTTCACGATAGCCGTTTTCATGGTGGTCGTTTATGCCGAGGGAATGAAAATCGAACTGCCTCTCGCATACGGCAGGGCCAGGGGGCTCGGAGCTAAGTATCCTATAAAATTCCTGTACGTTTCCAACATTCCCGTGATTCTCGCTTCCGCAATCCTGTTGAACGTCCAGTTGATGGGCGCTTTCACCGCCTCGCCGATCGAAGGCTCTCCGGGAATCAAAGCGGGGTTGCTTGGCACGTACCAGAACAACCAGCCGATAGACGGTTTCGCTTACTTCGTCACCGCCCTGCCTTCCCCGTTGTTTTTCGCCGGAGGGTACGAAGCGTATTTGCAGTTCCTATTCCAATCGCGAGAATTGATGCACATGATCGTTTACGGGCTTGCACTGATACTTCTCTGCGTAGTATTCGGGTGGTTTTGGATAGAAAGCACGGGAATGGGTTCGAAAGAAGTTTCCGCCCAACTGCAAAAATCCGGGCTCCAGATTCCCGGTTACAGGCAGGACCCGCGAATTACGGAAAAGATTTTGGACCGGTATATACCCATCATAACGATTCTCGGAAGCTTGTTCGTGGGAATACTCGCCTGGTTTGCCGACATTACGGGCGCGTTGGGAACGGGAACGGGAATACTGCTGACCGTGGGAATCCTCTACCGTTTTTACGAGGATCTGGCGAAACAACAGCTTTTCGACTTATACCCGCAATTGAAGACGATCGTCCGGATGGGCTGAGTGAAGAAAAAACCCTGCCGCGTACAACAACGTTTTTAAACCGGAAAAGCCATTTTTGTATTCTGGATATTTGAGGACAGCTCCTTTTTTCGTCAGAAAAAATGGGGAGTAGCCTTTCCCTAGGAAAGGCTGAGAACCATCATCTTGCATATGGTTCGATTTGGTTGATTAGCGAATAATTTGTTTTTAAAAAGTGATGGAAAACCATGGATTTATCCCAGTCAATCCGGCTTGCAGTGGATTCGGGAAAAGTGGAACTCGGTTTGCAGAAAACCCTCAAGCTTTCCCTAGTGGGCGGGGCCAAGGCGATAGTAGTTTCGAAAACCTGCCCGGGCGGAAAGGAATTGCAGGGTTACTGCAAGGCTTCGAAAATCCCGCTGCTCGAGTTTAACGGGAACGGGGTTGAACTGGGCGCGGTTTGCGGAAAGCCTTTTTCCGTAAGCGCGCTGGCGGTTCTCGAAGAGGGAAACTCGGACATTCTTAAAATCAAGTGAGAAGGAAAAGAAGGAATGAAAATAACGCAGGAGCAACTGGCGTTGCTAGGCTTGATTGAAAGGAACACGGGCGCGAGGGCGTTGGACGTTCTCGAAAACCCGGCTTCCGTGGTGTTTCTCGTGCAAGCCGGGGACGCGGGGAAGGCGATAGGGAAAAACGGTTCGAACTTGAGGAGCCTGGAACGGGCTTTGAGGAGAAAGGTTGAGATAATCGAATTCGCGTCTTCGCTCGAAGGGTTCGTTGCGAATCTCGTGAAACCCGCTTCCGTCGAAGGGATAACTCCTTCCGGGGAAAACGGGTTGAGCGTGAAAGTGGATGGAAAGAACAAGGGGCTCGCAATCGGGTCGAAAGGCTGGAAGATAAACGCTTCCAGGGAACTGCTGAAAAGGCATTACAACGTTTCGGAATTCAAGATAATGTAAAAAAAGAAAATGGTGGAATGCATGGCGCGCGGAGAGTTTGCTGCAAGGATTCTAGAGAGAAAAAGGAAGAAGCACAGGTGGCTGAAAAAGCCGTGGAAGAGAAAGAAACTGGGCTTGAAGTTCAAGTTCGACCCGCTGGAAGGGGCGCCGCAGGCAAAGGGAATAGTTTTGAAGAAGGAAGGGAAAGAGCAAAAACAGCCGCACTCGGGAATAATCAAGTGCGTTCGCGTTCAGTTAATCAAGAACGGAAAGAAAGTTTCCGCCCACGTGCCTCGAGATAAAGCCATAAACCAGATTGAAGAGCACGACGAAGTGACCATAGCCGGATTGGGAGGCTCGCAGCGCGGGCAGATGGGCTCCATTCCCGGAGTGCGCTACAAAGTCGTAGCGGTCAACGGCATTTCACTCGAGGAATTGAGGACCGGAAGAAAAGAAAAGCCTAAGAGGTAAGAAAAATGCAACAAAAGCTTTTTGGAAAATACGATTACGAAGGCGTTACGGTGCGCGACCCGGGCTTGGCGAAATACATTTCGCTCAAACCCCTGGGCATGCCGCATTCTTTCGCCCGCCACGCGAACAAGCAGTTCGCCAAAGCCAACGTGAACATCGTCGAGCGGCTTGTGAATAAATTGATGCGGGGAGGGACGGGGGAAAAGACCGGAGGACGCGTTATACGAACTCACGGACGGCTTCAGGGAAAGAAAACCACCGTCATGAAGGCGGTCGAAAAAGCTTTTGAAGTAGTGCATGCGAAAACCGGCAAAAACCCGATTCAAGCTCTCGTTGATGCGGTTATCAACTCCGCTCCACGTGAAGACGTTACGCGCGTGCGTTTCGGTGGGGTTTCCTACCAGCTGGCAGTCGACGTTTCCACACAACGAAGGCTGGATTTGGCGTTGAGAAACTTGGCTTTGGCCGCAATCATCAGTTCTTTCAATGCTAAAACCGCCTTGAGCGACGCGATTGCAAACGAAATTGCCCTAGCTTCCCAAAACGACCAGGCTTCGTTCGCGATCAAGAGGAAGAACGAGAACGAAAGGATGGCGAGAAGCGCAAGATAAGGGCTTTGAATTAATTTTTAACGAAGTGATTTGAAAACATGGCGAGAAAGGAAATTGTCGTTGAAGAAGTCGCAAAGCTCATGCGCAAGCCCGACCACATCAGGAATATGGGCGTGGTCGCGCACGTAGACCACGGGAAATGTGTTGCTCCCGATACCCGCTTGATTCTTTCAGATGGAACAATCTTACCGGCGGAAAGGCTTTTCGACCTACTCGCAAGTAATGGAAAAATAGCCAGGAAAACCAGTGAGGAACTTGTTTTTGAAGCGGATAATAAAAGCATTCAAGTTTTTTCACTAAATAAGCAGACTGGTACGCTGGAAAAAAAGAGGATTTCGCACGCTTGGAAACTTAAAGGCGGGAAAACGCTTAGAATCGGGTTCAGGAATGGCGTTAGCGTTTCAACCACGCCGGAACACAAGTATACCGTTCTTTCAGAGAATGGCTTTGTAGACCGCAAGGCTGAAGAACTCGCCCTGGGGGATAGCATAGTTTGTGCAAAGAACATTCGCGTTGAAGGAGCATCTGAAGCCGTTTTGAAAGAGTTTTTCATCCAAGCTCTCGCTAAAGAAACTTTCTACCTTACTATTGAAAAAAACTTTAATGAATGGCTTGAAAAGGAAGTGGTAAAGCTTTCTGTAAACGCGAGGGAAAAAGCCGGTTTGTTCAAAAGCTTGCGTGAAGAAGGTGTGAACGCCTGCTTTAAGGAAAAACGGTTTAGGTCCTCGGACTTTTTGCTCTTCTGCAGCCTCTTAGGAATTCCTTTGTCAATGGCTTACGACCGAATATCCAGCGTGGTTTACCGAGGGGGGGAAAATGCAAGGCACGGCAAGAATGCAAAACCAGTGCTTCTTCCCAAGGATTTCAACGGCTTCTTTTACTTGACTGGCCTGTTGTTTGGAGATGGGCATGCGGACAAGCTTGTAGTAGGAAAGCCGATGCTTGGCAAAATTTTTGTTTCTGAATTAAAAAAAATCGGAATAACCCCTTTTTACAGGAACTATTCCTACCGCACGCCGGAAGTAAGCGCCGGAAGCAAGACTCTTTTGAAAATTCTTGAACTTCTTTTCGGATATTCCGCGGGAAAAAAATCCCACTCGATTCACGCAACTGAATTTGTCTTTCGTGCGCCAGATTCGTGCATAGCTTCGTTCCTGAGAGGGTATTTTGATTGCGATGGTACGGTTGAACGGATGCGGAGGGCCGTGTCACTCTCTTCAGCCAGCTCTAGAATGCTTTCAGACGTGCAACTTCTTTTGCTGCGTTTTCAAGTAGCTTCAATAAAGCAAGGCGATACGCTTTACATCTCGGGCAATTCGATAAAAAGGTTTAACGAACGCGTAGGTTTCGCCCTTCCTGAAAAGCAAACCAAGGCAAGAGCGTTAGAAGCAACTGCAATCGGCAGTTACGTGCTTGACGTTATCCCCTTCTCTTCACAATCATTCAAAACCTTGAGGGCAGAATCTTCGATGGGCGGCGTTTCACACAATTATTACGAATACGAAACCAAAGGCGTAAAACCTACCGTAGGCTCATTGTCTAAAGTCGCCGCAAAACTTGATAACAAGTTTTTGCAATCCATTTGCTTAGAAGAACTGGCGTTTATTGAAGTGGCTTCCATTACGGAAGAATTCGAAAACGAAGTGTTTGACTTCACGGTTGAAGACAATCATAATTTTATTGCCGAAGGCGTGGTAGTGCACAACACCACGCTCAGCGATTCTCTAGTAGCCCGCGCTGGATTAATCTCACGCGAATTGGCCGGAGAGCAGAGGGTTTTGGATTACGACCCTCAGGAACAGGCGAGAGGAATTACGATTAAAGCAGCCAACATTTCCCTTGGCTTTACGTATCACGGCGAAGAGTATTTGATCAACATGATCGATACTCCGGGTCACGTGGATTTCGGAGGGCACGTCACTCGCGCCATGAGGGCGGTTGACGGCGTTGTTCTCGTAATCGACAGCGTCGAAGGCATAATGCCGCAGACGGAAACCGTATTGCGACAGGCGCTGAAAGAAAAGGTAAAGCCGGTTTTATTCATCAACAAGATAGACCGTCTCATCAACGAATTGAAAATGACTTCCGCGCAGATGCAAGAGCGCTTCCTGAAAATCATTAATGGAGTCAACAAACTGATTGAAGGCTACGGCCCTGCCGAGTTCAAGCAGGATTGGAGCATTGCCGTGGATAAGGGAAACGTTGCGTTCGGAACCGGTTTCCACAAGTGGGCGATTTCCTACACTACGATGAAGGAATTCGGAATCAATTTCCAGCATATCTACGATTACTGCGCGAAAGGCGACCACACTTGGCTGCAGGAGAAAGCGCCTCTCGACGAAGTCATCCTCGAAATGGCCGTCAACCACCTGCCTTCTCCCCTCGTTTCACAGAAATACCGCATTCCAGTCATTTGGAAGGGAGACCCCGAGAGTGAGCACGGAAAGGGAATGTTGACATGCGACCCGAACGGGAAAGTGACGTTCATGGTCACTGCGATAGCAGTCGACGAGCATGCAGGAGACGTGGCAGTAGGGCGTTTGTATTCAGGAACCGTGAAGAAAGGAACCGAGCTTTATTCCGCTTCCCAATACCGGACCGACAAGCTGCAGGGAATTGCGGTTTACATGGGTCCGGACAGGGTTTTGGTGGAAGAAGCCACTCCCGGAAACATAGTCGCGTTGATAGGATTGAAGGAAGTGTATGCGGGAGAGACGCTGAGCGAAGGGGAAATGGTGGCTTTCGAGCAGATAAAGCACCATTCCGAACCTGTCGTTACGAAGAGCGTCGAAGCGAAGAATCCTAGGGATCTGGTGCGTTTGATAGAAGCGTTGAGGAGGATCGCAAAGGAAGACCCGACTCTGAAAGTAGAGATCAACCAGGAAACGGGCGAGCACTTGATTTCCGGAATGGGAGAGCTTCACTTGGAAATCATCGAATACAAGATAAGGAACGAAAGGAAGGTCGATATACAAACGTCTCCTCCGATCGTCGTTTACCACGAGACTATCGTCGGAGAAGGGCCGGAGTTGGAAGGAAAATCGCCGAACAAGCACAACAAGTTCAAGCTTTACGTCAAGCCCCTGGAAGAAAGCGTTTTGAAGGCTTTCAAGGAAGGGGGGATAACGGATAAAATGAAAGGCAAGGACCTGGTGGAGAGAATGCTCGCCGCCGGGTTGCCTAGGGACGAGTCTAAAAACATCATGTGCATTTTCAACAACAACCTGTTCATCGATTCATCGAAAGGAGTCCAGTATTTGCAGGACATAAAGGAATTGCTAATCGACGCTTTCCAAGAGGCTATGAACGAAGGGCCTCTGGCGAAGGAAAAGTGCGTCGGAGTGAAAGTTCTCTTAACCGACGCTTCAATCCACGTCGACCCCGCCCACCGAGGGCCTTCGCAGATTATTCCCGCGGTCAAACGCCCGATTTACTCGGGAATGCTTCAAGCGAAAACCGTTTTGATGGAACCAAAGCAAAAACTGTTCGTAGGCTCGCCTGTCGATTACATGAGCGCCATCATCGCGCAAATACAATCAAGGCGAGGCCAGGTTTTGGAAATCCGCCAGGAGGGTGAAGCTGTAGAGATAGATTCCAAGGTTCCCGTCGCCACGATGTTCGGGTTTGCGAACGAAATACGCGGCGCTTCGCAAGGAAGGGCTGCTTGGTACTATGAATATTTGGGTTACGAGCCCGTGCCACAATCTTTGCAAGCTTCTACAATAGCGTCGATCAGAAAACGCAAGGGAGAGCCTGAAATCGCTCCTACTGCAAAAGACTTTCTCGACTGAGCTTTTTTCTAATCCCCCGGCTTCGGAGTAATGGGGTTTAACGGCATTCCCAGCTCTTTCATTCCGCACTCGTTCTTCCACTTTCCTATTTTCTTCAACACTTCCGTGGCATGCCCCGTGGGGTTGACGCTTTCGAAAACGAATAATATCCTTCCGTAAGAATCTATTACGAACGTCGTCCTCAAAACGCCTTCGTAAGATTTTCCCATGAAAACCTTCTTTCCCCAAACCCCGTACTTTTTGATTACCGTCTTGTCAGGGTCGCTCAAGATGGTTACTTTGAACTTGTATTTCCTGGCGAATTGCTTGTGCGAGTCTATCGAATCTGGGCTTATTCCCAAAACCTGCACGTTTTGCCTGTTGTAAGAAGATAGCATGGCGCTGAACTGCTGTCCTTCGATAGTGCAACCGGGCGTGTCGTCCTTGGGGTAAAAGTAAATGACGACTATCTTTTTCTTTTTCAGGTAATCCTTCAGGCAGTGCTTTCTCCCGTGCTGGTCTTTCAGGCAAAATTCCGGCGCTTTCCCGCCAAGCTTAACCATACCCAGATTACTGTTTGGGGGTTTTAAACTTGAACTTATACCCCAAAAGCTTGTAGACGATCTTGGCGGCGACGGAATTCGGGGCGTCGTTGCCCGGAATCGGCATGAGTTCGACGCAATCGAAACCGATTACGTTCTTTTTCCTGCATAGTTCCTTCAACAGCGCCAGAACGTCGTAATAATGCAGCCCGCCGGGCTCCGGAGTGCCGGTCGAAGGCATTTCGCTCGGGTCGAGAGCATCGACATCGAACGTTACATACACGTTTTCATGCTTCAACGCCGCGATTATCTCCGGAATTTTGGCTTCAAAGTTTTTGCGCAAATCCATGGCCAGGAAAACGCCTTGCTTGTTGTAATCTATCTCCTCTTTCGAAACGCTTCTCAAGCCAACCTGGACGATGTTGTCCGTGAACTCTTCTCGAATGCGGCGCATTATGCAAGCGTGCGTGAAACGCGAGCCTTCCGCATCCTCGGCCACATCGGCATGTGCGTCCAATTGCAAAACGGCAAAAGGCTTGAGTTCCTTCCTTTCGGCGAAGGCGCTTACGATTCCGTAAGTAATGCTGTGGTCGCCTCCAAGGGTAACGACGAACTTCCCGTCGTTCAAAAACTCTTCGAGAGTTTTCTTTATGCGCGCGTTGTTGTCCTCTACATTCCCTCTAGCCGGCTCCATGAATTCCGTAGTGCAAATGCCTTCTTTCGAAACGTCAAAATCTATCTCCTCATCGTAAAGCTCAAGCCCCGCGCTGGCGCTTATCAACGCATCGGGCCCGAACCTCTGCCCGGGCGAAGAGCAGGCGGTGGAATCGAAGGGAACCGGCAGAACGACGATTTTGCTCTTGTCGTAATCCGTGTATTTTTCTTCCAGCCCGCAGAAATTCTCGGGGTCTAGGGAGTAAAGAATCTTTTTCAAGGAAACCCACCTTTTTCGAATAGTCCAAAGTAATTAAGTGGGCGAAAGGTTTTTTAAAGCCCCCCAGCATTATTGTTAAAGTTGGCTGACAGGCTTATCATGGCTAATTTTTCGGGAATTTAGCGGCTCAAAAAGCTTGGTTTTTCCCTATTTCCCTCAGAATGTTTGAGCATAAAAAAATTTTTCGTGGTGGGTTGGCAGGATAATCGCGTTCAACATAAGCATTGATTTTAGAGGTGAGTTGAAAAATGGCTGAAAAACCGCATTTGAACTTGATTTTCACGGGTCACGTGGACCACGGAAAAAGCACTCTCGTCGGAAGAGTGTTGTTTGATACCGGCGCAGTGAGCGAAAACGACTTGAGGAAGCTCAAGGAAGAGGCTGCAAAAGTCGGAAAGCCGACTTTCGAGTTTGCGTTCGTCATGGACCAGTTGAAAGAGGAACGGGAACGTGGGGTAACCATAGACATCGCCCACCGCGATTTCAACACCCAGAAGTTTTACTTTACCATCATCGACGCGCCCGGACACAAGGATTTCGTCAAGAACATGATTACCGGAGCTTCTCAAGCCGACGCGGCTGTTCTCGTTTGTTCGGCGAAGGAGGGAGTTCAGGCTCAAACGATCGAACACGCGTTTTTGCTGAAAGTGTTAGGGGTCCAGCAGTTCATAGTCGCCATCAACAAGATGGACGCCGTCAACTACGACAGGCTGAAATACGAGGAAACCAAGCAGGCGTTGATTGCGAAAATCAAGCCCATGGGTTATCCGGTCGACAAGATTCCTTTCGTTCCGACTTCCGCTTACAACGGGGACAACGTCGCGAAGAAAAGCGACAAGACCGAGTGGTACAACGGCCCTACGCTGTTGGAAGCTCTCGATCAACTCGTTGAACCGAAAAAGCCGACCGACAAGCCCTTGCGCTTGCCTATCCAGGAAGTCTTTACCATCACCGGACAGGGAACCGTTCCAGTCGGAAGGGTTGAAGCGGGAATACTCAAGCCCGGGAATGTCATCATAATGCCCGAAGGGTTGACTGGAGAAGTGAAAAGCATTGAAATGCACCACCAGTCGATTCCACAAGCCATTCCGGGAGACAACGTCGGATTCACTCTCAAAGGGGTAGACAAGAAGGCTATCAAGAGGGGTAGTGTCGTTGGATCGCCGCAAAGCCCGCCTACCGTGGTTGAAGAGTTCACCGCCCAAATCGTGGTTTTGAACCATCCTACCGCAATTGGAAAGAATTACACTCCCGTATTCCACATCCACACGGCGCAATTGGCGTGCACGATTACGGAAATCCTCGAAAAGAAGGATCCCAAGACCGGACAGACGGCGCAGAAGAACCCGGACTTCATCAAGACCGGAGACGTTGCTCTCGTGAAAGTCAAGCCGACCAGGCCAGTCTGCGTAGAGAAGTATTCGGACTTTCCGGCTCTCGGACGGTTCGCAATCCGCGACATGGGGCAGACTGTGGCTGCAGGAGTGGTTTTGGAACTGGTTCCGAAAAAAGCATAGTTCAACCGTTTGAAATCCTCCTTCCCGCGCGCTTGAGAGTTGCGTTTTCAAGCGCGTCCGGAGTTTTTTCAAGTTTTCCAAAAAAATCGTTTTTGTTTTGAATATAAAAAAGGGTTGTTTCGCAAATGAACAAGGCTAGAATCAAACTCGAAAGCCGGGAGTGCAAGGACTTGGACGCAGTCTGCGCCCAGATTCGGGATTTGGTTTCAAAAGCCGGAGTTCAAATGAAAGGGCCCATTCCCCTGCCCACTAAAAAGCTCGTCATCGCCACGAGGAAAACCCCGTGCGGTGACGGTTCGGACACGTACGAGCGTTGGGAATTGAGAATTCACAAGCGTTTGATCGAGATTCCCGCCGACGACCGCGTTTTGAGGGAAGTAATGCGCATAAGAATCCCCCCTTCCGTCAATATCGAAATGAACTTGGGCTGAAACGATGCAGGAGTTTCTGTTCGCCTTCCTGGCTTTGTTCGCTTTCAGTTTGAAAAACGTTTTGAACAAGCTTATTCTGAAAAAGCTGGACGTTTACTCTTCACTGGTAATTTGCTATTCTTTGGCAATACCGTTTCTTGTCGTGGCCTTGTTTTCGCTCTCGCAGTTGGTGCCGCCTTCGGCGGAAACGTGGTTTTTGATTCTATTCTCTTCAGTCGTAGGCTCGGCTTCCATAATATTTTTCTTCAAGGCCGTACAGACTTCGAAAGTAAGCATGGTTTTCGCCATCGCCGGCTCCTATCCACTGTTCAGCATACTGTTTTCCGTCTTTCTACTCAACGAGCCTTTCCTGCCTAAATACCTAGTAGTTCTGCCGGCGATCCTCGCGGCTTTGTTTCTGCTTGGTTACTCGAAAAAGGAGAAAAGGCTTTTCGATCAGGCGACCTGGCTTGCCTTGCTTACGTGCGTAGGCTGGGGTGCGTACTTCACTCTCGCCAAAGTAGTTTCCTCCTCGATAAACCCGTTCAACGCCACGTTCTTCATGGAAACTGGAGTGCTGGCAGGCGTTTTGGCTTACGCATTGTTTTCAAGGAAAAAACTCGTCCTCCCGTCTTCAAACTACCAATGGTTTTTGATCGTGCCTTTTTCGATACTCCTGGCAATCGGTTCGATTTCCGCCAACATTTCACTGCTTACAATCGGCGTTTCAGTAACTGCACTAGTCACCTCGGCCGCGCCGGGCTTGACCGCCCTATTCTCGAGGGTGTTTTTGAAGGAAAAACTGTCCGTGAGCCAGTACTCGGGAATTCTACTGCTCGTAATCGCCCTGGCAATCCTGTCTCTTTGAAAAAGCCTTTAAACTCTTCACTGCCTAGTTTCTATCCTATTGGTGGGAGCGAAAAATGATAGTAGGCTTAGTGGGTCAGAATTGTTCCGGAAAGGACACTGCGGCCGATTATTTCGTCTCGAAAAAAGGATTCGAGTATTACTCTTTGTCGGATTACCTGAGGGAGGAGCTGGAGAAAGAAGGAAAGCCCGTAACCCGAGAGAATCTGGGGGAACTGGGGAATGCGCTGAGGGCAAAATTCGGAAACGGCATTCTCGGGGAAAAGGCTCTGGAGCATTTCCGGCAAGGGAAAAATTACATAGTCGTTTCCATCCGCCATCCCGAGGAAGCGAAAGCATTGATGACGAGAACGGATTTCGTTTTGGTAAGGCTGGATGCGCCGGCCCAAGCGCGTTTCGAGCGGATGAAAGCCCGCAACCGAGAGGAGGATCCGAAAACGTTCGAAGAGTTTTTGCATTTGGAAAAGATAGAGAACGAAGGCGGGAGCGGAAGGGCGATAAAAGAAACGATGGATATGGCGAAATATTCCATCGACGCTTCCGGAAGCATGGATGAGGAAAGGACAGAGGTGGGGAAATTATGCCTGAAGCTCAACATTACGTGAGGCCGTCTTGGGACGACTATTTCATGGAAATCGCCCGCACGGCAGCGAAAAGGGCCACTTGCGACAGGGGAAGGTCCGGAGCGGTTCTGGTGAAAAACAACCGCATTCTATCGACCGGCTACGTAGGCTCGCCTTCGGGAATGAAGCACTGCGACGAGATAGGGCATTTGATGAAAACCGCTTACGATGACAAGGGCGGAACACACCAGCATTGCGTTAGGACTACGCATGCTGAAATGAACGCCATGATCCAGGCGGCGAGGCACGGCATTGCAATTGAGGGAGCTACGTTGTATTGCAAGATGGAGCCTTGCCTGGATTGCGCGAAAGCCATAATCAACGCCGGAATAACACGCGTGGTTTGCGAAAAGAAATACCACGGCGCCCATTTGACGCGCGATTTCTTTGCAGAAGCCGGAGTAAAGCTCGAAGTGTTGAACGACTCTCTCGAGGAATATCCCGACCAGTGAAAAGCCTTTAATCCTCTTTTTTCCTCCAGATTTCTAAGGGGGGGTTGAAGTGGCTTTGAGTAAGAATGAAAAGAAAATAATCAAGCTCGTAATAATCGTCCTGCTCATTCTCGTGGCATGGCAGTTGTTCTACAAGCTAGCATTGTTGTTCGGCGGGCTTGGAAGCTTGATCGCATTGCTGGTTTTGCTGGGTTTGGCGTATTATTTACTGGTGAAAGAACGCTGGCTTGACAAGATTTAACTATGCCGTTTTCCTACCCGCTCCTATGGACCTTCCTTTTTCCAAGCGTTACCGCCACTTCAAGCGAGTCGAAGAAATCCTTGGCGTTTTCGCCTCGCACGGTTTTGACGAAGCCATAGCCTCGGCCCAGGAAAAAGGGCCGTTGAGGGAATTGGCTTTGCGTTTCTTCCCCCCGACGCAAAAAACGCCCGTCGGAATAAGGTTGAGAAGGGCGTTTGAGGATTTGGGGCCCACTTTCGTGAAATTCGGGCAGCTTTTGTCAACCCGCAGCGACTTGCTTCCCGACGATATAATCAAAGAGCTGGAAAAACTCGTTGACGACGTAAAGCCGATGAGCTTTGAAACCGTCAAAAACATTCTCCGCGAGGAATACGGCGATTACTCGAAACTATTCAAATCCATTGACGAAAAGCCGCTTGCCGCCGCAAGCATAGCCCAAGTGCACCGTGCAACCCTGCAAAACGGGAAAAAAGTCGTATTGAAAGTCCAGCGTCCCAACATTGCCGACAAGATAGAGTACGACATCCAGATTCTGCTGGATTTGGCCTCGTTTTTGGAAAACAACTTTCCCGACGCGAAAGCCTACGACCCTGCTTCAATAGTGCAGGATTTCGCTAAAACCATACGGCGTGAATTGGATTTCCTGCATGAAATGAGGAACGCAATCAAATTCCGCAAGAATTTCGAGGGAGATGAAGAGGTATTCGTGCCTGAAGTCTATCCTTTGTATTGCACCAGAAGGGTTTTGGTGCAGGGGTTCGTAGAGGGCGTAAGGCTGATGCAAACGCAATCCTATCCACTTCAAAGGAGGAAAAAAATCATCGAAGCAGGCGCGCGTTCTTTGCTCAAACAGGTTTTGGTTCACGGGTTTTTCCAAGCTGACCCGCACCACGGAAACATAATCGTAATGAACGGGGATAGGATCGGAATCGTGGATTTCGGGATGATGGGCTTTTTGGATGCGAAAACCCGGGAGAAGACGACAGACTTTTTTGTTGCATTAATCCAGAAAGACACTCAAAAGCTCGTTGATTACTTTTTGAGCGTGGGGCTTTTGCCAAAGGACGCGGATTTGCCCGCGTTCAAGGAAGACTTGGGCGAGGTAATAGAACAATATTACAACGTCCCCATTTCGCAAATGCATTTGGACGAAGTCGTACGGGATTTGATAGACATCATTCGCGATTACAACGTGAGAATGCATCCCAAAAGCATGCTTTTGATGAGAATGCTCGTGACGCTCGAAGGGCTGGGGAGAAAATTATACCCGCAGTTCAACACGGTTGAAGTGGCCAAGCCCCTAGTCCAGCACCTGGTTTCGGAAAGGAAAAAGCCCCTCTCGGTTTTGAAGAAATCGTGGACTTCGATCGAAGAGATAGCGGAAGCCGCCTCGAAAATCCCCCTTCAATTCTCCGGAGTTTTAAGCAAGGCGGAGGAAGGGAACTTGAATTTGAACATACAGCATTACGGGTTGCACGAGCCGATTTCGGAGCTGGATAGGACGATAAACAAAGTCTCCCTCTCTCTAATCGTTGCAGCACTTATCCTCGCCAGCGCCATTCTTATCGCCACGAACATCAAGCCCCTAATCTGGGGTTATTCGACACTTGGCCTAGTGGGCTTGACTATTGCCGTCTTGTTCGGGCTGGTTTTGGTCGGGAGAATATTCACTTCAAGGGAATTCTAACGCGATTTTTGAATGGTTTAGTTTTGTAAACCATAAGGCATATAAATGTAGACTATGATATCTTTTTGTGAACTGAATGGTGCATTTTTCCGAACTGTTTGCTGGCGGGGCTTCGGCGAGAGGGCTGGAGCATTTCTTGGAAAACCCGTCGGAAAAGGTTTCCGCCGCTTCCCTAGTCAGGAAAACGAAGCTGTCCAAAAAAACGGTTTTTGACGCCCTCAAAAAATATTCCTTTCTTCTAAACCGAGAAACGGTAGGCAGGGCGATTCTCCACTCGCTGGACCTTTCGAACCCGATAACCCGCAGCTTGAAGGTTTTGCTGACTGTTTCCAGCCTGGTTGGGGAGATTCCCAAAGATTTCGAAGGGCAAGTGTTTTTGTTCGGCTCTGCAGCCCGCGGGGAGGACACGGAAAAAAGCGACTGGGATGCCCTCGTAATTTCAACCAAGAGGCTTTCGCTGAAAAACCCGCGAATCAAGCCGGTTTTCTTCAACCCGCTGGAATACTCGGCTTTGGCGCGCAAGGACAAGGCTTTTTTCGACAGCATGGAAAAAAACAAGATTAGATTGCGTTAGGGTGTGTTGGCTTGCGAATTAAAGACTGCATCGAAAAAGGGCATTTGGCTGAAATCGAGCCTAATGTAGACTTCGCGGGAAAGGAGATGAAGGAAGCGGAGGCGGACTTGAAAACGTCGGCAGCTCAATTCGGCTTGTCCGATTTCAAGTGGACTACCATCCAAGCTTACTACGCGATGTTTCACGCGGCTAAAGCCGTTTTGTTCAAAGCCGGTTTCAAGGAAAAAGCGCATTACGCGATCGGCATAGTCCTGCAGGATTTTGCCGAAAAAGGGTTGCTGGAGCAAAAGCACGTTGAGGACTACAAGGCCGGGATTTACGCGCGGGAACAGGCTGACTACCATTATGCCCATTCGAAGGAAACGGCAAAGCAGATGCTTGAAATGGCGAAAGAATTCGTCGGGGCGATGAAAAAGCTTTACGCCCGCGTTTGAAGGTTTTAGCAATGTGGGTCGGCGAGTTCAAAGCCTGGCATAAATCCAGCGTTCTTCTCGAGTTGACGAAAGGCATAGACGGGCATATTGCAAACTATTACTTGAACGCGTTTACGGAAAAAGGAAAAGACTATTTGTTCAGAGTGGCGTTGTGCGCGGGCAGGGAAAAGGAAAAGCTCAAGGAAGGGATAAGACGGGATCCGCGAATCCGCGTAATGGGAATAGAGGGAGACCAGGTTTTCTTTGCGATAGAATCGAAAACCGTTTTCCACAAGCTGATGCTCGACAGGAAGGAATTCATGGCAAAACCAATCATTCTCAAAGACGGGTGGGAGTATTGGACCGTCGCATCATGGCGGAAGGAAGACCTTACTGCCTTGTTCGATAAAATCAATTCCCTCAAAGGAGAGGCGAGCGCGGAAATCGTTTCCATCAAGGAGCAAAAGCTCAATCTCTTTCTTCCAAACGCGCTCGAAAGCTTGACCGGAAAACAGCGGGAAATAATGCAGAAAGCCTTCAAAGCCGGCTATTACTCTTTCCCGAGAAAAGCCTCTCTAGAGGATATAGCGAAAAAACAAGGTATTCCCAGAACTACGTTCCAAAACCACTTGAGGAAGGCGGAAAACAAGATTATTTCCGCCGTTGTCGAGCAGTTGTCCTTCTAGGAACGCCAGCAGCAAGGTTAAAAGAAAACGCCACCCACTTTTTTTCATGGTTAAAGTCAAACCGCCGTCTTGGGTGCGTAAGCTTCAAGACCGTTTTCGAGAAACGTCCAAGGTGGGGCGTCTTGTCGTAAAGGCGGGAATTCCTATTGCTTTTGCTTTGGCTATCATCGCACACGCGCCTCCATCCGTTACCATAATGCAACCCTCTCCCAAGACCATTTCCACCGAAGCCAGGAAAGTTCCGGCGGAAGTGTGGATACAAGGGAGCGATGTGGCGGCGGTCAACGCGATTGTAATTGGCTTGAACGAACATGCCCCGCTTGGGACCGTTTACTACCCGGAAGGCAAGGAAATCAAAATGCTGCGCATAGTGCCATTTCCCGGTGCCGGACGCGCCCTTTCGAAAATACTCACCCCCCAGCAAAGGTTCCGTTTGGCTGAAATAATCCAGCGTCATGTCGAAGATATGAACGCCGAGTTCTTGCGCTCGCAAGCAGCTCCTTACACCGCCCTGCGCGGCGAGGAGCTGGAAAAAAAATATCCCGTAGAGCGAAAGCCCGTTGACGTAGCTTTGGCGGACACGGTTTTTTCCCGGGAAGGCTTCTGGGCCCTGAGTTCAAGCATTG
The DNA here is from genome assembly GCA_964408425.1 of Microcaldota archaeon. GTDB lineage: Archaea > Micrarchaeota > Micrarchaeia > Norongarragalinales > Norongarragalinaceae > UBA10210. Next base: position 1,028 of record CAYOZI010000012.1, on the reverse strand, counting down.
TTTTCACCAAGGAAGACATTCGGAATATAAACAAGATAATCGGCGAGATTCCCAAGGAAAAGAAAGAAAAGTATGCGGAATTGTTTTACGAAGACCCAGTTGCGAAGAAAAAGTTTTCAGTTTCCGCAGGAGCGGTTATAGGCTTGATTCTGCTTGGAGTGGGCGGTTTTGGCGCCGCTCACGAGTCCCTGCGTTCAGGAAGGTTCAGCGAAAAATCCTTGACGCGGACTGCAAAAGAGCAGGCGGCACAAGGCGTCAAGCCCACGGTACGCACGGTATTGGGGCCGGCTGTAGGAAAGCTTTACGCCGCCATGCTTTCAATGGATCGCAGCTATCAAGTGGCGCATTTGATAGAGCCGCATTTGAACGCGGCGGCTCAAGCGCACGTGGACAAGGCTCTGGCCGAAGCGACTTCGGAAGAATTCAAGCGCGCAGCCCCCTTGAATTCAGACCAAATCCGGCGTTATCTGACGGACTGCTATAGGGAGAACCAAAGGCCGCTTTTGTACGGCTTTTGGGGCGGGCACAAGGAAAGCGAAAGCGGAATTGCCGATCAAAACGACCATCTCGTGATGCAGCGTCTGGCGTGGCTTTCGAGAAGAATGGCGCAAAGCGGCTTGAGACCACCTGAATTGAGGATTATTTTTGCGGATACGCACGCTTTGCTGAACGGGGTTGACAAGAAGAGGATTGAAGCTTACTACAAAAGCCTTCTTCCCTTGGCTAAAAAACACGGGCTGAAACTCGTGAGGTTGAGCAAGCTGGAAAAAACCCGCTCTTGGAAAAAAGAAGCCGAACGGGTGGATTATAGGTCTGGCTTAGAATGGGTCTTGTCAAAAAGAAATTTTGAAACCGTTGAAGCGCAGGTGCAACGGGTTTTGGGAGATCCGGCCAAGCGGAAGGCGTTGGAGGAAGACGCTAGAAAACACTCCATGCGTTTCCAAAAGGGTGAAGTGGATTTGGGGAAAGCGGTTGAAGATTACGTCAGAAAAAGAGTTGTGGAAGGAAGGGTTTTGGGGCGTTTGCCG
>CAYOZI010000011.1:0-27552 GCA_964408425.1 Microcaldota archaeon | reverse complement strand
GCGAGGGTTTTGGCGTTCTTCCTGACTTGTTTAGCGTACTCTTTCCCGAACTCCTGGAACTCGAGTATTGCAATCAGCATCGCGGGAATGCGGTGAAGATGGTGGTTTGAAGTAACTCCCGGAAAAACCATGGAACGGATCTTGTCCCAATACTCCTGCTCGAAATTGTTGTAGATTATTCCCCCTTGAGGGCCGAAAAACGTCTTGTGGGTGGAAGCGGTTACCAATTCAGCCCCTTCCTTCAGCGGGTCTTGGAATTCTTTCGCCGCTATCAACCCGAGCACGTGCGCAGCATCGTACAAAACTCGCATTCCGTATTGCTTTGCGGTAGGGGCGATTTCCTTGACGGGTTGCGGAAAGAGGAACATGGAACACCCGAAAATCGCGGTGTTCAAATGGTTGCGGATGTTGGATTGCTTCTGTTCTATCAATTTCAGCGTTTTATCGACATCCACGTGATACCCGTCTTCCGTAATCGGAAAAGGAACTTGAGTTCCGCCGAGCATTCCCACGGCCCCGAACAAATTATGCGAAATGTGCCCGCCGCCTTGCGTGGAGTTGCTCAAAACCATGTCGCCGTTGCGGACGAAAGCCGAGAAAGCGGCGATGTTCGCCACAGTTCCTGAAATAACCCTCAAATCTACGTTCTTGCAGTCGAAAACCTTTTTCGCGAGAGCGTTAGCCTCCTCTTCCAACTCGTCTATGAACTTAGTCCCGTTGTAATACCTTTTGTAAGGGTCGCCTTCAGCATAACGGTGCGCGAAATCGGAATTGTAAACGGCATCAACCAACGGCGAAGTGACGTTTTCAGAAGCGATGAGGTTTATGCACTCGTTCTTGCGCCACTTGTTCTGGGCGGCGACTTTCTCGATGACCCATTCCTTGTCAACCATAGTAACCACCAGTAAAGTTATAGGAGTAAAATATCCCCGAAAGGGCTTAAAAACCTGTTGAACTTCACCCGTACTTTTTCTCCAAATCCTTCAGCTTCTCGTCGGTCTTCTTCTCCGCGTCCATCCGCTCCAGCCCGTACTCCTTCAAATCAACGAACTTCATTTGGGATGCGAGAATAGGATGGACGCTCTTCACTTGCCTGTAGATCTCCTGCGCCACCCTGCGATAATCGGGATGCCCCTGCTGGGAAGAGCGCAATTCGCAGAAGTGATACACCTCGCGCAAGTTCATCTTCGCGTACCAGCGCATTTTGTAGGCAAGGGGAACGGCGTACTGCGCCTGCTTCGGCATCTTTTTCTCGATTTTGTTGAACGTTTCCTTCGCTTTCCCCATCGCTTCCGCAAAATCCCGGTCTAAGCCTGCTTCAACCAGCTCCTTCGGCAAATCAAAGCCGAATCTGGTTGAGATAAGCTGTTTTTCCTGCGTCAACATCCTGTGCCTCTGCAAATCCCGGTATATCCCGTAATTCGTCAGCAAGTCGAAAGTATAATGGGCGTGTTCGAAAGCCCTTCCCGCCTTGTGCCTTCTGTTTTGCCTTCCCGAAACGTACTCCTCGAAAATCTTCTTTTTTTCTTCCTCTCCCATTTTCAAAACTGTTTCCTTGATTTGGGAAAAAGGCGCCTGCGAGTAGGAGTACAAGATTGCGGAAACCGTTTTGTCCAACGCATCTTCATCGTAATCCACGAGAGTGACTTCCTTCGCTTCAGAAGGGATATCTGGCAGGGTTTCTTTCGCAAGCTTCTCCATCGCCCCCCGCGTTTCCTTCAAATAGTTTTGCGTCCCCTGCCCGTACCGGTCGTTGCTTCTCTTCACGAAAGAAGGAATGTTCTTGCTTAGCTCGTCGTGCATTTCTTTCGCCAGGGCATTCATTTCAACCAAGTCGCTGGCGTACATTTTGACCAGCAAATATTCGAACGCCCTCCCGTTCCCGAATATTCCAACGTTCGTAAGCGTCGAAGCCGGAAGAAGGCCGCGGATTATGTCGCAGGCCTTCGCCTTCACGGCTGAAGAAAAAGCCCTTTCGCTCACGCCCTCCTCCTGAGGGAACCTTTCGATAACGAATTTCTTTACCGGCTCGACGAGCTTCGCGTAAGTGTCAAAAAGAAAATCGCCCGTTTCCAAATAATCTTCTGCAAACTCCGAAGCCATTATTCCCGGCTCGCGATAGTATTTGTACTCCCCGCTCGCGTTTTTCTTGTCGAACCAGACGTACCTCGTGCTTTTCTCCAAGGGACTCAAGCCTATTCTCGGCTCTTCCAAAACCTTGGAAGCGATGTTGGAAACGTTTTCGCACGCGATATGCGCGCCTCCCAATTCAGCAACGCTATCATCGCCATATCCCACTAGTACCCTGTCGTAAAACTCTTCTGCCTTTTGAACTGCAATTTCCTGCCTCACTCCGCTTTCCACCTGGAAGCCAACGATTTCCTTGAAGCCCATTTCCGGCTTGAGAATAAATTCATCCAAAAGAACCTTCCTCAGGCTCTTGTCGCTTCTGGAATAACGCGAAAACAAAGCCCCCTTGACTACTTCGGGCAAATTCTGGAGGACGAAAACGCTCTTGTCCAGATTGGTGAAGAACGGCTCTATCGTCTTTTTTTCTTCTTCAGTGAATTCGCTGGAGGACGCTAAAGCGTTCGATTGCACAAGACCCACCCTTTAAAGCCAATAAATAAAACCGCCGTTTTCTAAAAACCTTTTGATATGGACTATTCCCAATCAATCGCCTTTCTGGAGCGCCTTCCACAGCCGAAATCATGGCGTTTGGAAAGAATGCGAAAGCTAGTCAAAAAAGCGGGAATAAACTTTGAAGGCTTGAAGTTCATCCACATTACAGGTTCTAACGGCAAGGGAAGCACCGCCGCAATGCTCTATTCGATCCTCCGACAGGACGGGAAGAGCGTTGCGCTATACTCATCCCCCCACTTGACGGACTGGAGGGAACGGTTTTTGTTAAACGGAAAAATAATTTCGGAAAAAAAGTTTGCCGACCTCGCCGGAAGGGTGAAGAAAGCCGCTCTTGAAACCAAAGCGAGCCAATTCGAAGTTTTGACTGCAATGGCATTGGCGTGGTTCGAAGTGGAAAAGCCGGATTGGGTCGTTTGGGAAGCTGGCTTGGGGGGAAGGCTGGATGCGACGAATGTAGTCGACGCCCGTTATGCCGTGCTAACCCCCATTTCCCTGGAACATACGGAAAAGCTTGGAAAAACGATTTCGAAAATCGCTTGGGAAAAAAGCAAGATCATCAAAAGAAATTCTACGGCAATCACGCCCAACGACGGGATTGCACTGAGAGAAATTGAAAAAGAATGCAAAAGGCAAAACGCAAAGCTCGTCAAGGTTTCAAAACCCCCGAAAGTTTCTTGCAGGAACGATGGAACCGAATTCGAATTTCAAGGAAGGAAATGGAAGACTAAACTGCTCGGCTTCCACCAGGCTGTAAACGCTTCCACGGCAATAACCGTTGCGAAAGAAATGGGAATCGGCGAAAAAATAATCGAAAGGGGCTTGTTGAAAGCGCATTGGCCCGGAAGAATGCAGGTTTTCAGCAAAAAACCGCTGGTGGTTTTGGACGGGGCCCACAATCCGGCGGGAGTCGAGGCGCTGTGCCATTCGTTTTCAAGAATATTCGGTTTGAAGCCCGTTCTAGTTGTCGGGATAATGAAGGACAAGGAATGGGAAAAAATGGCGGGAATCTTTTCCTCGGCGCTCAAGCCTTCCCTCGTTATCGCAACGCAACCGAAGAACGAACGGAGCTTGAACGCGAGGGTTTTGGCAAAAGAATTTGAAAAACGAGGCTACAAGACGTTCGTGGAAAAAAACGTCAGGAAAGCCGTCGAAACCGCAATGCTGAAAGCGGTTGAAGGGAAAAAAACGGTTTTGGTTGCCGGATCGCTGTATTTGATAGGGGAAGTCTTAGCGTGATTTTCTTTTGGGCTTGGAAGGCGTTTTTCTCTCCCCGGATTTCAACTGCCTGAAATAACGCTGATGCAGCAACTCCCAATTCCGTTCGCTCAGCTTCCCGTGCATCAGCATCTCGTCAATCTTCTCTATTTTTTCAACCGGCGAAAGGGGCTTTAGCGGCTGCGAAGGTTTCTTCAAAACGAAAGCCAGGACTAAAACTACTATCGCTATTCCCAAGCCCGCCAGGGCGTAAAACAACAGCGAAGGTTGCGAAGTGACGGTGGTCTTGATCTTCAAGCCGTCGGGGGTTGAAACGACTCCCGCTTCCTCTTCAACCACGTCTTGCATCATCAAGCCCTTCAAAAAGGGAATTTGCCTCGCAAAATTCTTGCTCAACTCCTGCAGCTTGAGCGCGTTGGTCGTGTAGAAAAACTCGTTCGTCCGGTTTGCTTCCGCAACCAGGTATAGCGAGTGGATGAAATACAATTCCGCCCACAACGAGGCGTTGTACTGCGACAAGGAAGAGGCGTTGACGATTTCCTCGTTAAACTCGTCCCCGATTTTCGAAGAAATCCTGTTCCGAGTGTCGACGAAAGACTTGGCGAAAACCGCGTCGGCGAAAGCCGTCGCGTACTCGCCGTCCTCGAAAGCCAATTCGCCCCCGTAATAATGCTGGATTATCTCGTTGTCAGGCAAACCAGCGCTTTGGTTCACCGCATCCAGCAGTTTTCGCGCGAATTCCTTCGCACCCGCCTCGTTCAAAACCGTGGCGTTGGGGTTGGAAGAAGAAATCCCCTTAGCAATGCCGTTCATTTCCCTCGCTGCGGCAAGCCAGTTTTTCGCCGAAACGTACTCGGGCAAAAGCTGCTGCACGTCCACCAAGCCCGCGTTTTCCTTTATTTCCAGAAGCTTGTCCAACGCCCAGTAATAACGCAACTTGGCTCCAATGACCCACTCCAAGTTTTCAACGGTCGGAAGGGCGAATTCCCGCTTAACCGCTTCCGACTCCTCTTGGGCTTTCTTCACCAAGTTCAAAAACTCTATCTGCTGCGTGTTCCTCAGCTCGAAACTCTCGACGCTTATCTCCGCAACAAAAACAGTGTTCGCCGCCGAATAGTAAAACCCCTTTTCCAGCAGGAATTCGCTCTTGTTCAACTCCGCCCTGGCGCTTTCCGCAATCACTTTCCCCGCCTGGGTTTTTTCCAACTCCGCGATTTTTTTCTTCAACGAATTAGTCTCCCGCAAGGCAAGGTCTTTCAACGGATTGTGGGAAGGGGGGGAGGAAATCGTTTGCAAAACCAAAGGCGTTTCCTGGAAAGCCACAGGTTCAACCAGGGAACCGGCGCTGGTGAAAGCATACTTGATGACGTCCGCCAAACTCCTCACTTCTACAACCTGCACCCCGAAAGAAGCGGCTTCCGCAGCCACGTTCTTCCCCTGGTAAACGCTCTGCCCGCGCGGAATCAAAAACAATTTCACGTTCGTCCCCTTCAACGCCAAAGCCTTATCCCAAATCCCCCCAATCTGCCCTACGCTCCCGTCCCTCTCGATAGTGCCCGTAATCGCCAAATCCGGCCTCGGCTTCCGGTTGGTGAACTCGCTGTACGCCAACAGCGCCAATCCCGCCCCTCCTGAAGGCCCGTCTACGATTTCAGTGTTCGCGATTATTTTGAACAAGACGTTGTAGTTGTCCAAATCGGCTCCCGCTTCCTTCGCCGCCACTCGAGCCGCTATTTTCGCGCTCTCCTGAGTATCCACGCTAATGAAAGGCTCTATATCCACGAAAACGTCCCCTTCACCCTGCAACACTTCCGCCTGGATCAAGGTCAAAACTCCCTTGCCGTTCGTATCGACGGCCGGAACTTGCAGTGAAGTTTGCGCAAAGGAAAAGGAAGCCATTACTGTGAAAAACAAAACGGCTAACGCGAGTTTGTTCATCATAACCACTTAAGCGGAAGCTTGTTTTAAAAAAGTTGTTTTAAGCGCAAAAAATCATTTGCCCAAGGTTTTCTTCAACGCGCGGAATTCGTTTTCGTTCATCAAAAGCTTGATGTTGTTCTTGGAACCCATCATATCGTAGTATTCAAAGTCCACTTCCACCTTTCCGAGAGACGCTTTGCTTACCTCGTTTACCGCGGAAACCATATTTCGTCCAATCTTCTTTCCGAAAGCCAGCAGGTCGTCCGCACCCACCTCTATCTTGCCGATCCCCTCGTCGGTAGTGAATGTGAAAAACCATTTTCCGTCCTTTTGCTCAGCCATGAAAACCACCTTTTTTCCCTTAGACTCGAGTATTACGGCGCTGTTATTTAAAACGGTTTTATAGAGGGAAAAAACGGGCGAAGCCACCGGCAAGGGGGTCTGATCAGGTTTTTAAACTGAAAACTAGTGCTTTCAAAAAAAAGAACAGGGTCGAGAGACCCAGCGGGCTTCCTCGCCAATGAAATAAAGTTGCATTATAGATTTAACGATTTCGCTGGTTGGAATTACATGAACTTTAACTCCGATTTAGCGGCAATTCACGGCTATCTTTGTTCTGATGGATACGTAATAACAAATCCCGTATATCAAAAACACCGATACTATATGATCGGACTGCGCAATACTGAACCAATTTTGCTCATTGACTTCCAAACCAAATTCAAAAGAGTTTTTGGAATAAGCCCAATAATAACTAATGACGGAAGATGCAGGATATCAAATAAGAAAATTTTTCTTGAATTGACCAAAGAATATTCATTCTATTCTGATCATTGGAATCCTCCAAAAATATCGGGAAAAAAACTGAGTTTTTGGTTGAAAGCCTATTTTGACTGCGATGGCTGGGTAGCTGTTACGAAAGCTAAAGACCGGAAAATCGGTCTAGATTCCATTAATCGTAAAGGCATAACTTGGATACGGCGAGTGCTGAAAACTGAATTCGGTATTACTTCTACAGTCTCAAAACGGAGTAATCGGAGCATTTATACTCTCCGAATTTGCGGTAAGGACGACATTCTAAAATATAAGAATAAAATTGGTTTTCTACATCCAAAAAAACAAGGAAAACTAAACGAGGCACTCGGATCTTACGAAGTGCTGGTTTGGACTATTCCTGAAGAAAAAAGCAGCTTAGCTCGTTTCGTCCTAGACAAGGCAAAACTGCGCAGGAGCCACCATCAGGTAAGAATTTGCTCGATTTATAAAAATAATCTGCTGGGTTTACTACGCCTTTTGAGAAAACTCTTCGGAATAGGCGGTAGTGTTTTTGGCCCTTGGACAAATTCCTACGGTTCTTCCTACTTCTGCCTTACTTTCAGAGAGGACGACTTGGAGAAACTCAGATTATTCGACTTAAGTATTAAAAGCTAGGCATTTCTATTTCTTATCGATAGGCAATGGAGTTGCATAAAATACGCAACGCCGTATATGAATCACCACCGTCTGGCGAGATGAGGGTTCCGGTTCGCGTGTATGTACGTGAAGAAATGCTGCCCTTACTCCAAAAGGACAGGACTTTGTGGCAAGCCCAAAATGTGGCTACGCTCCCGGGGATTTTGAAGTATTCCATCGTGATGAGTGATGGTCACGAAGGATACGGATTCCCAATTGGAGGAGTCGCAGCATTTGACCTGGAAACAGGCGTCATCTCCCCAGGTGGTGTTGGTTACACGCACGGCGCTTGCGCTTAGCGGACTAGGACATCAACTGTGGAGTGCGTTTGATTCGCACTAGCTTGAGCGAAAAAGAGGTCAAGCCCAAGTTGAGGGAATTGGTCGACGCCATATTCAAAAACATCCCTTCGGGCGTAGGTTCGAAGGGAAGATTGCGTTTGGAAGGAAAGGAGTTGGAACAGGCGGTTACTATCGGCTCTCCGTACGTCATAGAAAAAGGGTTTGGAGTGAAGAAAGACGCGGAGCACACGGAAGAAGGGGGTTCGATGAAAGGAGCCGATTTTTCCAAGGTTTCGGCAGCAGCGAAAAAAAGGGGCGCACCGCAATTCGGGACTTTGGGAAGCGGAAACCACTTTTTCGAAATCCAGAAAGTCGAGAAAATCTTTCCGGGAGCAGAGGAAATGGCTAAAGCCTTCGGGATATACGAAGGGCAGATTACTTTAATGGTCCACTGCGGCTCGCGCGGGTTCGGACACCAGGTTTGCAGCGATTACCTCCAAGTAATGTTAAACGCCGCCCGGAAATACGGAATCAAGCTCGCCGACCAAGAGCTTTCCTCGACGCTCATCAAATCCAAGGAAGCGGAGGATTATCTCGGCGCAATGAGGTGCGCGGTCAATTACGCTTTTTGCAACCGTCAGGTTTTGACCCACTGGGCTCGCGAAAGCCTCGAACAGGTTTTCAAGCAGGATTGGGAAAGCATGGAAATGAACGTCGTGTACGACGTCTGCCACAACATTGCGAAGTTCGAAAAGCACGAAGTGGACGGGGTTGAGAAAGAAGTTTGCGTCCACAGGAAGGGAGCGACGCGCGCTTTTTGGAAGGGGCATCCGCAAGTTCCGGTTGATTACCGAAACGTCGGCCAGCCGGCGTTGATTCCGGGAAGCATGAACACTTCTTCTTACTTGATGTGCGGACTGCCCGGGTCGAAGGAAACGTGGGCTACGATCTGCCACGGAGCCGGAAGGGTGATGAGCCGACACGCCGCGATCCGCGAGTTCCAGGGAACGGTTGAAAAAGAACTTCGCGATAAGGGAGTCGTTTACAAGGCTCAAGACAAGCACCTTTTGGCTGAAGAGGCGGGAGGCGCTTACAAAAACGTGGATTTAGTAGTCCAAAGCGTCGAGGACGCGGGACTCGCGAAAATCGTGGCGAAAATGATTCCGCTGGGCGTAGTAAAAGGATAAGCAGAAAGGAGAAAAAGGAAAATGGCTATCAACGCGGATTGGCACAAGAAAAACAGGATGCCGAAAAATCCGACTTTGAAACAACGGATAAAATGGCATTTGGGGCACGCTAAACACTGTTCGTGCAGGCCAATTCCGGCAAAACGGTTGAAAAAACCCGCGGGCAAGTAATCAGCCGTGTTATTTGCAGGCTTAGATGCCGAACTACCAAAGCATATTTTTAAGTCTTTCAACTCAAAACGTATTCATGGGCAAAGGCGGAAAGGGAAACAAGTCTTCGCTCAGCAAGCTTTCTTTAAAACAGAGTAGAATCAAGGCTCTTCAAAAAGACTATTCCAAGAGGGCAAGCCTGCGGCGGTTGAAGGGAGTGTCGGAGAAAGAACGCGAGCTGTTGCGTAGCGAAGCGTCTCACTTGGTTTCCAGCCGCACGATCGTCAAAGCTCTTGAAGACAAGCCGGATTGGATCTTAGCGGAAATTTTCCATAACCTCGGGCGGGTTCTGGACAATTTTTCGCGGGCGGAGCACGGCGGGTTATTCAACGTTTCACCCCAAACCCGACAAGGTGAGGAAAACGCGCGGCGGGCTTGGGAAGACTATTCAAAAAAAACGGTTGTAGATTTCACGCTTTTTTCTACGAAAATGAACGATTTCCTGCGCCTCAGCCCGTACCCCCTCTTGGTTTCAGAGGCTGAAGAGGGGAACAAGAGGACGAAAGGGGAGTTGAACGAGATAAAACGCAAGCTGAAGCTGGTGGCGGTTTCAGCCGTTCTAACCACGGTCGGCGAATTTCATGGAACGCCGGTTGGGGAAGCTCTGGAAAGAATAAGGAAAATGGAAGAAGAGGTTACGGAAACCGAAAACAGCGGAATGCTGTCTTCGCCAAAAGCATCGTTTGAGGAAGTCAGTTCTTTCCTCAACAAGATATTCACCCTTTCTTTCCTGGATCACGGCGTGAAACAAACGTTTTTGAGGCACTGGGAAAAATCGAATGGAAAAAAATTGTCCAAGCAGCAAAAGCTCGAGATAATACACACCAGCCCTCCTGTTGCAGAGCCGTTCAAATTCTTGTGGCACACGCGTTCCACCGTCGAGCTGCTCGAACAGGCTGAAATTGAAAGGGAGCGGGAGAAAACGGAAGCAGCGCGCAAGGCGGCTGGCGAAGTGGAAGGTTTTCTTAAAAGCAACTACATCTTGAAAGAGTCGGACGTGCGCAGGATAGCGTATTATTACGAAAGAAACATGTTGGAAGGCAGGGACCAGGCAAGCGCAGTGGAATACCAGGCTTTGGAAGCCCACAACAAGGCTTTGCCCGGCTTGTCCAAACTGCCGGCTTACTCCAGCCTAGACCTGGTTTCCAGAATAAACCGGATCAAGAACGCAGGATTGCGCAGGAAAATTGCGTTTGAAGCGGTCAAGAGAATGGCCGCCGGGGGGAATGCGGGTGAAATACACGCGTTAGTTGCAGAAGCGGAACCGGAGAAAACGCCCGTACCTGCATCAAAACGGGCGGTAGCGCGTGAAGCGGAAAAATCCGATTTCTCGCCGGTCTTGTCCAAAGCAGGTTTCAGCTTCGTCAATTCGGAAAAAAACCGGTTGGTCGGCAGGCTTAACGCAATCCAACGAAAAAGGCCTGCCGCTTTCGAAAAAGAATTCCTGCCGTGGTTGGACAACGCGATTCCCGAAGTCAAAACAATGGAGGAGCTGGAAGAAAGGATGGAAAAAAAACGAAGGGAGGTTTTCGGCGTTGAGGAGGAAAAAACAGGTTCGGTGAAGCAGGCTGCTGAACTGAATTTGCCTACGCTTGCTTCAACGCCGTTGAAAGAAAAAACCCTGCGCGAACTGCTGGCTGAAATAGAAGGCACTCGCAAAATCACGCCGGACCAGATAGCGCATTTGAAAAAGCTTGCCGTCAGGCCCAGTGCCACTCCAGAGGAACGACTTGAAGCGGCGAAGCAGATTATTTTGTCCGACCACGCGCAAGCGGGGCTTCAAAAGAAACTGCCGCACGAAGCGGCTTTTGCAGAGTACCTGCCCATGGGCTTGAAGAGCCTTACGATAGAGGCGGTGAGACAATTGAAAAGGGAAGGAAAACTGGAGCCGAGGACGATGGGCACTGCTGGACGCCCTGCGCTGGTAGTGACTAGAACCATGTGGCACAAATACCACCCCGCCTTGAACGCGAACGCTTGAACGAAAAAAAATTTCGGAGAGTGAGTTTGATGGAAAACTGCGTTTTCTGCAAGATAATCTCGGGGGAATACGATTCCGCCCGAATATGGGAGGATGGGGAGTTTCTCGCCATTTTGGACGTCCAGCCGAACATCAAGGGAATGACTCTCGTAATGCCGAAACAACACTTCGATTCCTACGCGTTTGAAATGCCGGACGACGTTTTCGAAAGGTTTTTGAAAGCCGGAAAGAAAGTCGCGAGGCTTTTGGACGAGAAATTGAAGGTGCAAAGGACCGCTCTCGTAATGGAGGGGTTGGGCGTCAACCACGCGCACTTGAAATTATATCCTTTGCACGGCTTGGACGAAGAGTTCAAAGTGATAGAATCGACTGAAAACGTGTTTTTCGAAAAGTACGAAGGCTATTTGACGACCCAGATGGGGCCAAAGACGGATTTGTCGGAATTGAAGAAACTGGCGGAAAAAATCCGTTCGCTATAACCGATGCATTTTATCGTGAAGCTCTTTCAACTCCTTCAAAACCAGCTCGTGCCTGCTCTTCCTGCTGTTGTGCTTGTTCGCAAAATTTTCCAGCAACCCGAGAGCGTTCTCCCTGAGAACAGCGTTTTTGTTCTTGACTGCGGTTGAAAGGATTTCCGAAATGTTGTAAAGCCTCACTACGTGCTTGGTTTTCTCCAACGGAATGCTTGTCACCGAACGCACGGCCTTGAACAAAATCCCCCGTTCTCTCCTGCCGAGCTTGGAGGCTAGGAATTCCAAGCGCTCGTTGAAATCCCTGGCAGTCTTGAAAGCCAGGAAGTTTTCGGTTGAATCGGGATGCGGCAAAACCCACGCGTAACTGCCCACCAGCCCGGTCTTCGGGTAAACCGGCCCGTTCTTTCCAACCTGCAAGAAAGGAATTTCCCCGCGCTGCCTCAAAAGCAAAATGCCTTTTTTGCTCAAGCCCAAAAGCTCCATCGCGTCCCCTTCGCCCATGTGCGTGTCAACGCTTTCCAAATACTCCAGAGCCTTCTTCAAGTTTTCTTTCGAAACGAACTTCCTAGAACCGCGCCTTACAACCATACCCCCCTGCTCTAGAAACTTTGCCAAGTCGTAATCTCGGTCCAACAGCTTCAGCCTCAGTTTTTTCTTTGGAAGGTTCCTGAACGCTTCGGCAACAGGAACCAACCCCTCTCCCTTCGCCTCCCTCAAAACCCGTTCTTTTTCCCCGAATTTTCTTGAAATACCGTTTGCAAACTCTCCGCTCAAAAACAGCTTTCCACCGACAAGCTTTCCGTGCTTCAACCTGACTTCTTCGCTTGAGGTCCGGTACTGTGAGTCCAAAGATTTTTTCGTCACGCCGATCAACTCGGCGGCTCGGGAAATATGGTAAAACTTTTTAGGGTCTAAAGGCTCTGCCATGAAAAAACAAGGATAGAGAAAATTAAAAAGCCACGGGCTCAAAAGCCTAATCATGAACAGGGAAGCTGCGGAACGGATTTACGACAGCCTTGCGGCGTTGGAAGAAAAGCTTTGGTATGAAGGCAAGCTTTCAGCCAAAGATGCTGAACAGATCAGGCGGACGTACTCCGAACTTCAAGACTCTTTCTCTAGAATCACTGCCGAAAAGAATTTCGGCGAGTGGAGCGAAGAGAAAGAAAGCCAGTTGAAGCAAAAGGGGTTTTCGCCCGAAAAAATCGCTGAAATCAAGAGAAAACGCCTTGAAGAAATGCAGTTCAAAGAGCATTTTGCAAGTCGGCTGAAAGAAGCCGGTCTGGGCATGGACACTAGTGAAAAATCCCGCCTTCTTGAGGCGGAGTTGGAAGAGTCGAGGGAGAAACTGAAAAGCCTGGAAGACAGGCTGGAGCGGGAGCGCAAAGCCCCGCTGGTCAAGAAGGTTTTCGGCAGGCAGGCAGAAGCGCTCAAGGAAAGGCTGGAAGACCGGAAGAGGGGGAAGGAATTCTTGAAACAGTTGAAAAAACGCTTGAAGGAAAAGCCGGAAGAGTTCGAAAAGCCCACTGAGCAATTTTCGCTGGGAAAAAAGAGCTTTTTGTACGACCCGCGAAGGGATGCTTACTTCCGGCTTGCTAGGGACGAGAGCGTCGAGGGAGAAACCCCCAAAATCTTCGAAAAAGAAAGGATTGGGAAAAGCCACCGTTTGTGGGAAAAACTCGAATTCGCGCGAATCCACACCTGGGAAAAAACCAAGGCAGGCTGGAAGCCCAGGACAGAACCCAAAATAACAACGGAATTCAAGCCGGAAAATGCAAAACCAAGGGAATCGTGGTGGGCTAGGGCGAGAAAACTATTCAGGAGATGAAAATCCTCAAGCCGGAGGGCAGTATACGCCGGCAAACGCGTCGTTCACGATAACCCTTCCAGTCCCTCCTCGCGCCCCGCTCTGGGCGTTTTCACCCTGCCAGTGCAAAACCAAAAGCCTCGTCCGGTCCAAACCCGGAAGCGCAGTGTAAGGAATTGCGAACGATCCGGTCAACTCGACGCTCTGCCCCGGTCTCAGTTCGGAAACGAAAAACGTTTGTCCCAAGCCGTTGAAAAGGACGTTTTGCATCGTTTCCTCATTCCACGATTGTTCCGGCACGATTCCCCCCTGCAGATACTCCTGCACTCCGATCACGCGCAAGTTTTTGAAAGTCCTTTTCTCGACGTTCGTCAAAGTGATTTTGTAGCTCATCGTAGTGCCGATGTAATACGCCGCAAGGTTGTAGTAACCGCCGCTCGGAAAATCAAGGTGTAAAGGCGGGTTCAAGTACTCGATCGAATACGAAAGTCCGTTCTGCTCTCCCGAATGCATTCCGTAGTGCGGAGTGTAGGCGAAGGCAAAACTTACGAATAACAACAATCCGATTAACGCGTTTTTCATGGCAGGTTGACACCTCTGAAAGGCGATTACTGCTCAACGGTTTAAAAAACTCGCGCTTCCCCTAATTTTTTAATTCCCCACGCTAAAAACAATTCAACAACTTTTTTTTAAAAGGGGTGTTTGCCGGTGACCGAGCATGAAAGAACGACTTTTGACGTGGACAGGCTAGTGGAAGAATTCAAGAAAGGAAACGAACGGTTCATTCAAAGCGCCGAGACCAAGGCTCCAGGAGTGTTCAAAACCCGTTCGAAAGGGCAAACGCCCCACACTGCGGTGGTCGAATGCGCGGACTCTTGGGTGGCGCTGGGATTGATAACGAAAACGCCGTTCGGAAGGATTTTCACGATTGCCAAGAACGCGGCTAACATCGTGGATGCCAGTAGCAAGGAAACCGCGTCTTCCGCCACTTACGCCTTGAACCACCTGCCTTCGGTCAACCTCATAGTGGTAAACGGGCATTACGACTGCGGCGGAATCAAGGGCTTGGACCATCTTAAAGGAAAAAATCGGAAAACCGGAAAGCTGGAAGACGAGGTTGAAAGCCACTTGAAAAGGGCTTTGCCCGCAATGCAGTTCGTGGATAGGAGGATAATGGCAAAACGCCTGCCGAAGGAAGAGAGGCATAATGCGATTGTGGAAGCGAACGTCCTGCTTGGAATAGAAAACCTCATGCAAATCAGGGCTGTGCGCGAAGCTTCTGGAAAGAGAATTAAGATTCAGGGAACGGTTTACGATCCGTTCACTGGAAAATTGCATTTCAACTATCCGACTCTCGAAAAACACGGTTTGGTGGCAGAAGCGAGAGAGCAATTCAGGGAAAGAACGAGAAGCAGGATGATGCGCTGAAAACCCCCGAAGCTTTTATTCAAGCAAAACTTTAAAGCAAATGCAACCTAGTCTTAACGGTGGGTTTGTGGTCGAAGAAGCTGAATTGAACTCCTTATCAGAAAAAGCCGGTTTTTCCTACGACTGGAAGAAAACTTACGACGAGAATTACGATTTCGGCCCTTACTGCGGGCTTTCCACAGAAGATTTTGCCAGCGTTGATTCCATCCGAAAGGAATTGGACTCTAAAAACCCGAAAAGAAAGTTTCTCGGGTTTACCGTTAATGCGCCGATTGGAATCGCGGCAGGGCCGTTGTTGAACAGCAAGTTCGTCAACCTTTACGCCCGCCTGGGTTTAGACATGCCAGTGCAGAAAACCGTGCGAAGCGTTGCGACCAAAGTCCATCCATTCCCCAACGTTATGCTTGTGAACATAGACCACCAGCTTGAGGAAAACGAAGTGGGAAGCCGCACTGTCGGAAGGCTGGATGCTGAGCAAAAGCAATTGAGCATCACCAATTCGTTCGGAATGCCCTCCAAAGCCATCGAAGAGTGGCAGGAGGATTTCAAGAAACTGCGCTTGAACGAAGGGCAGTTGAAAATGATAAGCGTCGTCGGAACACCATCCAAACCACTTCCGGAAGATTTTGCCAACCTAGCGCAGCTTGGCTTTGAAGCCGGCGCGCAAGTTGTCGAATTGAACTTTTCATGCCCCAACGTCGTGGGCGCCGAAGGAATGGTGTACTGCTATCCCGTTCCCGCAAAAGAAATCTGCAAGGCGGTAAGGGAACAGGTTGGAAGCGGAAAGAAAATCCAGGCTAAACTCGGGTATTACAACGATCGCGAAACAATGAAGCAAGTTTTAAGCGGAATTTCGGAATTCGTGGACGGGGTTTGCGCCATCAACACCATTCCCCTCGAAATCGTGGATGAAAACGGCAATCAAGCCATGCCAGGACAAGGAAGGTTGAGAAGCGGAGTTTGCGGTTTTGCAATCAAA
Organism: Microcaldota archaeon; assembly: GCA_964408425.1. Taxonomy (GTDB): domain Archaea; phylum Micrarchaeota; class Micrarchaeia; order Norongarragalinales; family Norongarragalinaceae; genus UBA10210. The sequence continues at coordinate 11,979 of CAYOZI010000011.1, read as the reverse complement.
AACATGGCTTTGAATACGGTCAAAAGCATGGTTGAAGAGAACGAAAAGCAAGGTTTCGGACTGGCGATAACAGGAGTGGGCGGAATAACCTGCGCTCAAGACGCTTTGGAGTTTCTCGACGCAGGCGCAGATGCAGTTCAAATCGCCACGGGCGCCATGTGGGACCAAATGCTCGGATTGAAAATAAAACTTGCCCTATCGCAAAGAGGCTGATTCGGATGAAAATGATTTTGGCGGCATTACTCGCGGCGTTCCTGCTGGCGGGATGCGTTTCACAAACTAACGGGGGGAGTGACTTGAAAGCTGAAAAGGGGGATGCCGTAGCGGTAGACTATTTAGGAACTCTTGACGATGGAACGGTTTTCGACACGTCCATCCAAAGCGAAGCTCAGAAAGCCGGACTGCCCTTGAGGCCGTCTTACGAGCCGCTGGAATTCACGGTTGGAGCAGGGCAGATGATAGCCGGTTTTGACGACGCGGTTTTAGGAATGAAGGAAGGCGACGAGAAGACGGTTAAACTGCCTCCGTCCCAGGCATACGGAGAAAAACGGAAGGACTTGATTATCGACGTTCCAGCAAGCCAGTTTGGCAATACGACCGTTCAAGTGGGCACCAAGCTGCAGGCGACCAACGGAATGGTAGCGACGGTGGTAAACGTTTCGAACGACACGGTAACGATAGACGCGAACCACGAGCTCGCAGGGCAGACGCTCACATTCAAAATAATCATGCGCAAAATCACGAGAAGCTGAAAAGGTTAAACCCAAGAGTTTTAAACCGCAAAAACGTGGTTTTTACAGGGGTGGTGGATAGTGAAAAAGCTAGTTTTAGGAATAGCGTTTTTAGGGTTGTTTTTCGCCCTGTTCGCATATGCCTTGCCAGGAAACGGCAATGACGACAAGGGCCCGCTGAGCAAAATAACTTTCATCCACTACAAGAAAGGCTTTGCTCCAGCCAAACCGCCGGGAACTCCTGGAGGCGGAAAGGGAGGAAGCGTGTGCTACGGGTTTTTAGCAAGCGGAGCGAAGTGGAAGACTCCTGAAAACTATTTGGTAAACCCTACGAGCTCCGGCTTGAACGAAACGTTCGTCTTCAACTCGGTCAATTTCGGCACTAGCGAGTGGGAAACGTACGGAGGAAACATTTTCGAAAGCGGAAGCATAGACTACACTGCGTATTACAGCGAAAACTCCATGGACGGAAATAACACGGTTTCGTTCGGCTCTTACTCGGAGCCCGGAGTGATAGCGGTCACGAACGTCTGGGGTTACTTCAGCGGCCCGCCCAAAACCAGGGAACTGGTCGAATGGGACATGCTCTTCAACACCTATTACTCATGGGGCGACGCCGACTCGAATCCCGCTTTGATGGATTTGCCGAACATCGCAACCCACGAGCTCGGACACTCGGCCGGAATGGCGGACTTGTACACCTCCGGCTGCACTGAAGAAACGATGTACGGCTATTCCACCGAAGGAGAAACCAAAAAACGCGATTTGAATGCCGGCGACATAACGGGAATACAAAAGCTCTACGCTTGAAATTCCCCGTTTTCCTTCTTTTTTTCTTTATTTTTTATTTTTATTCAATAGCCTTGACGCTTCCTTGAAATCCAGCGCCAGCGAGTTGATGCAATACCTTTTTCCAGTAGGCTCTGGCCCGTCGTCGAACACGTGCCCCAAGTGCCCCCCGCACTTTTTGCATGAAACCTCGATCCGGCGCATTCCCCAAGAGAAATCGTCCTTGAGCAAAACGTTTTTTCCCGAAACCGGTTCGGAAAAGCTCGGCCACCCGCAGTCAGAATCGAACTTTGTTTCGGAAGAAAACAATTCCGCGCCGCAACCTGCGCAGGCGTACATCCCCTTTTCCCTGTGCAAGACGAATTTGCCGGAAAAAGCCGGTTCCGTCCCCTTCTGCCTCAGAACGCGGTATTGCTCGGGCGAAAGCCTTTCCTTCCACGCACCCTCTGTTTTCGGCATTCGCATCGGTTTGACCATATGGAAAAAATGTCGGAATGGCTGGGTTTTAATCTTTGCTTGAAGTATTTTAGTCAGTGGTGGGAAAGAACGTGGTCGTCAAAATAGGGGTTATAGGCGGTTCGGGCTTGGAAGACAAGCTTGGGCTGGGTTTCGCTGAAAAAAGCGTTGAAACGCCTTACGGAAAACCCAGCTCTCCGCTTGCAACGGGAAAAATAGGCGGGGTTGAAACGGTTTTTCTAGCAAGGCACGGAAAAACCCATTCCCTATCACCTTCCAACGTGAATTACGCCGCCAACGCCAGCGCCTTGAAGCAGGAGGGGTGCACCCACGTCATCGCCGCCACAGCCTGCGGAAGCCTGAGGGGGGAAATAAACCCCGGAGACTTCGTTTTTCCCTCGCAATTCATCGACTTTACGAAATTGAGAAAAACCACGCTGATGGAAAAGCCCCTGCACATAGCGATGGACAAGCCTTTCTGCATGCCTCTTTCCGAAACGCTCGCCAAAACCGCCGATTCCATAGGCATTTCCAACCACGCAGGAAAAACAGTTCTGACCATCGAAGGCCCACGCTTTTCCACGAAAGCGGAAAGCAAGATGTACCGCAGCCTGGGTGCGGACGCGGTGAACATGACCACGGTTCCGGAAGTCACCTTCGCCCGCGAGCTGAAAATGCATTACGCTTCGATCGCGATGGTCACGGATTACGACTGCTGGAAGGATTCGGAAGAGCCAGTGTCTTTTCAAATAGTTTTGGAGCGCATGGAGAAAAACGCGGTTTCGCTGGAAAGGCTTTTGAACGCTGTCATTCCGGAAATCAGGGATTACGATTGCGATTATTCGAGAGCGTGAAGAAAATGGATTCGATTAAAAGAAAGATAAGGACTATTCCCGACTGGCCCAAGAAAGGCGTGATGTTCCGCGACATCACGACGCTATTGCTCGACTCGCAAGGGCTGAAGGAAGTGGTCGGGGAATTGAAAAAACGTTACGACGGCGTGGAAATAACCAAAGTCGTTGGAATAGAATCCAGAGGATTCATTACGGGCGCTCTGTTGGCGCACGCGCTGGGAGTGGGTTTCGTTCCCATCCGCAAGAAAGGAAAGCTTCCCGCGGCGACTACGAGGATGGATTACGAACTGGAATACGGAAGGGATTCGATTGAAATCCATTCGGACGCCATCAACCAAGGCGACAGGATTTTGCTTTCCGACGATTTGATTGCAACCGGAGGGACTGCCGAAGCGGCTTGCAAGCTCGTCGAAAAACTGGGCGGAAAGATCGTAGAGTGCGCGTTCATCGTTTCCCTCCCGGAGCTGGGAGGCGTGAAGAAGCTCGAAAGCCAAGGCTACAAGGTTTTCAGCCTGGTGCAGTTCGAAGGCGAGTGAAACCGGCGTTTTAAGTTTTGGTTTGATTTTTTCACTAAAAACTTTTTTTAACGGTTAAGGAAAACCGGAAACCAACTGGAAATAAAAGCGTTTGGCGCGTAGAACATTCTTTCTCTCAACGAGGGGTTGCAATACTCATGGAGTTAGACTTGATTTTGGTTTTGGACCAAGTGAAAAATCACTTCGGCTTGCAACACCACGCGAATTGCCCAGAGGCGGTGTACCCGCATAAGTCGCTAGACTTGTCTATGCAGTCATACTTAGCTTCATCAATGTCTTCCGGATCAAAGCAAGAATACCCCGGATTATCGCTGCACTTCGGGGGAGGCTCGACTTTTTTCTTGCAACAATGCTGGCCAGGCAAGCAATCTCCCAGCCCGGCGTCTTCAGCGCAATCGCCAATATCCCTGCATGCATATCCCGAGCCTTTGTCCCGACAGTAGAAAGCCGGAGGTTCGACTCTAGAAGGCTGGGTTGCGACTGTTTGGGTGGAGAACAACTCGTTGCTCGCCAATCCTGTAACCTCAGGCGAGATGGTCAGGCTATACAGCAGCAATACGGTTGCGAAAGCGCTTATGGCAACAAAAACGGCTATTAGAGACAGCTTGATGTTGATTCCCTTATCCACGGCGTTCACCCGAAAAACGAATGACGCGCGCGGTTTTTAACCTTTTGAAAAAGAACCAGAGTTTAAAGAAGGGCATACGCTTCTTCCGAAAACCGTTTTGCTTTCAACTTTTTTCCCGATGATTTCGGGGTTTTGAGCCTGGGGAAAAGTGCTTTCAACTGCTTGCTGGCATTGTGATGGCTTTCCTCCGTGAGAGTGCCGTCTTTGAGTTCCGTGAGAAAACGCCTTGCCAAAGCCCTGAAGTCGTCGAGCTTGCGTTTTTCGTAACGCTCTTCAACCCCGTCTTTCGAAAGCTTGAGCTGCAGGTAAACCATCGTCCTCACGAGCGGAGACGAGAATTCCCTGTAATCCAATTCCCCTGCCGAAATAAAGCCGTCTGAAGTCTTGAACTTTTCATCCAAAAGCTTCCCGTCGTTGATGAAGGAATCTGACAGTTTTTCCATTATGAATTATGGCCGAGGAGGGATATAGTGGTATGCTTACGGTCCTTAAACGCATCTTTTCTAGTAAAAGCCCGATTGGATTTCCCCGCCTCGCAACAACCGCTCCAATTCGGTTGAAATCTGTTTCCTCGCTCCTTGCAGGTCTTTGAACTGGTTCGTTATCAACGGAGCGTCTCCCATCTCCGGGTTTTTCCAACGCACCCGGGTTTGGGCCCTGAAAACCCCGCCAGCCTCCTCGAAAGACACGCTGAAACTTTTTCCCGAAACGTGAAGCGTTTCTCGGGAGTAAAACTTGAAATTCGAAGCCATGGCGAACAACTAAACGCATTAAAACGCCTTGATTGAAAAAAAAACAAGAAAAAGAAAGGAAAAAGGGCATTGCGGCCCTTTCCCTCTAAAAAGCCTTTTTTGCGTCTTAGTAGCTCCTGGGCTTTCTGTGCTTCTGGTAGCAATCCCTGCAGTACACAGGCTTTCCAGGCGAAGGTTCGAAAGGAACTTCGCACTCCTGCCCGCAATCCGAGCAAGTTGCCTTGTACATCTTCCTGTCGCCGAAACGGCTTCCACCGAATCCGCCAGATCCTCTGTCATCCATTTTTCCATACACCCGCGGTTCTACACCGCATTAAGCCCGCTCGCGATAAGAAAACAAATCGGAACTAAAAAAGTTTCTTTCGAAAAATTCTCTCGTTCTTCACTGTTACTCTTCCCGTTTAGAAGCAGGCTTCTATGAAAACATATGCGCAAAACAGGTTAAAAAGCGTATTTCTAGCCTGTTGAAAGGAAAAGGCGCCTTGGATACGCGTCTAGACACAGGCTAAGCGCCTGGGTTTTAAGGTCGGTTTAAATAATTCCTTTTGCTTTAGTATTTTGGTGAGTTGGTTAACGTCAATTTCTTGTATAAAGAGCTGAAAAACTTGAAAAAGGAAGTCTCGAAAAACAACGCCTTGCTCTTGAGCCTGATTCCCGAGGTGAAGGTCAGCGCAAGGGAATTAGCCAGATTGCACGGGATAAAGTCCGAAATGGACTCTGGAAAGGCGGTTCCATACTCTAAAAACCGGTTCTAGTTAGTTGTCCGTCACTTAATTCGATTCCCCTCCTTCAGTTCTTCCAAAAGTTTTCCTGGATTCATAATCTTGATTCCTTGAAATTCTTTAAGATTAGTAAGATGTGGGTCCCAAGAGGCTAAGTAGTCTGCTTTAGTGTAAACTGCACATTCTACAACTCGATTGTCTTCGTCATCTTCAGCTACCGCCTTGAGTTTGAAATCAGGCTCGACTAGTTTCAAGAATTGCAAAAGCACTTCCACCATTTGCTCCGCACGTTCTAACGGAACTTTATAATCCCGCTGAATTACTTCGTTGAATTTGCTCATCATTGTTTTCGATACGTAACCCGTCACCTTGCCTTCTGCACAAAGGTGAACTAATTCGTAAGAACTGCCTTTGTCCGACAACAAAGCGGCTATCAATACGTTCAAGTCAAGTACTATTTTTGGCATTGGAAACTCACTTGCGTTTGTGTTGTTTTTCAACAATTTGCCCCGGAGTAACATTCAAACCCATTGATTTTGCATGTTGTTTTCCCCATTTTGCCATTTCTTCAAATGCCTTGACCGGTTCTGGCACTACGAGTTTCTTAAGCATTATTGCATCTGCGTCTTTGTTGCCGAAAACCGCGAAAGTAGATCCTGGCTTCAAGTCTAAGTTTTCACGAATTTCTTCGGGAATTACTACCTGTCCTTTAGAAGACATTTTGGTTACCTGTACTTCTCCCCCTCCAACCATCCGCATCACCTCTTAATCTTACTGGTAAGACTATCTTATTAATCTTTCCTTTTTGCGTAGTAAGAAATGGAAAATGCAAAACGACGAAAACACTCTCGTTGCTCGCCTAACCAGAGCAGCGTTTATAAACTGCCTTGCGTTCGGTGTAGACGCACAAGAAGAACGCGAAAGTGCCTCTTCTAACCTTTTGTAGGAGCGCCCTGGGCAGGATTTGAACCTGCGGCCTACTGATTTCCGTCAGTCTGAACGGTTAACAGTATCGACTTTTGCTTTTCGCAAAAACAGTCGCTCTACCGTTCAGCAACTCCCAGGTTTTCACTTGAAAGTTGTGGCTGAGCTACCAGGGCACCAGTAAAGAATTGGTTTGTCGAGTTTTTATTCGTTTATCGTTTTCGTTTTTTCAAGCTGTTGGCGACGGAATCCATCTCCCCCTTGTGCCAGGCTATCCACCGCAAAATATTCCCTTCGCTCAATTCAGCCAACGCCCCTGCAGGCGGGCCCAACGGAGGGTAAGCGCTATGCCCCCCGTAATTGTCGCGAATCCTCTTCAAGTCCTTCCCGTAAGCCCTCAAGAAACGCTGGTTTGCCGTAAGCCTCGCACTCTGGGGTTTCAACGGGTTTTTGATCAAACGCAAGTGCTCCCGCACTTTTTCTGCAAGTTTCAAGCTGCTTAAGCCAGGCATTTCAAAATCACCTTGCACTAGTGTTTTCCGGCAATTCGCCTTATCGAATCGTAAGCCGCCTGCAAGTCATTCAAAACAGCCTGTTGTTCGCTCGACAGCCTGTGCGACTCCGCCAAGCGAGATTCGATCTCGAGAGCCGTTGTTTTCATAAACTTATTGTGAAACGGTTCCTTGTCCCTCCAAGAATCAAGCGATTGAAGGAACTCCTTGTGATCCCTGGCTTTCAACAACAACTCGTCCAAAGACGCCGGTCTTTGCATTAGGACACCCCCCTGAAAGACAATTGGAAGGAAAAGGTTTTAAAAATAGGTTTACGGCAGGAAGTCCTTGTTCTTGATTTTCTCCGGAAGGTAGGAATTCGAGATGTACTGCAGATTTTTGCTGGATAAAGCCTGGATTTCCGCCTTGATCCTCTTTTCCAAAAACTTTTTGAGTTCAACCTGCCACTCCTTCGACTTGAACCAAGCGTAATCGCGGATTTCTTCCGCCCTTTTCACGTCGACGTCCTTCGCCTTGATCGTAACTGCCGTCAAATCATAACGTTCTATGTCGGAAATGCTCATTCCCAGAAACTTCATTTCCGGACAGCCCAAACGGTCCGATTCATGCGCCAAAGCCATCGAGCCGTACTTCATCGTGCTGTAAATGTACCACCCGTACGGGTCCGCATCAGTTAAGCAATAAACCGGGAGCTTCAACTCAGTGGAAAGTCGCTGCAACAACCGCCTTGCTCCTCGCGCGGCTTGACCGGCGGTGGTCATGAGAAGGCACTTTTCTTTCTTCCAATAACCATCCTCATTCAAACGGTCGAAAATGGCGTTTTTCTCCGCCACCAAAACGTACTCCACGTCAACGCTCTTGAATTCTATTTGCTCGACGATGGACGGCACGGCCCATCCGCCCGACCCCATTCTGCTCAAGTCTATGGTATCCACCTTGTCGCGAACGCGGTCGTTGATAATAACGTCCCCAGCCATTCGCCCTTTCGGCTCTGCCCTCAAATGCAATCTTTCGCGGAACGAATCCAAAGCCACTTCCAAATCGACAATCGCCAAATCGCTTTCTTTTTGTTCGTCAATCGTATCCTCCTTCGTCCCCTTGATCGTATGCTTTTTAGCGTAGTACAAGTCTCGAAGCGTCGCCGTCAAGTCGTTTCCCAACAAATCCTTCTTCACGTAGGAAGCGACGAGCATCGTCTGCATGAAACGCCTTGCATGCGCGACGTTGAAGAAATACCTCTTCGCGATCTTATCCCCGAGAATGATCTTACGCTGTTTTTCGTCGAAAAACACGTTTGCAGAACCGCGAATGGGAATTTCGATGTGCGGGTTTTCCTTCCTGTCGATTTCCTTGTTGAGCTTTTCGCACAAGTCGACTATCCTCTTCGTCAAATCCTGGATTTTCTTCAGCTTTTCTTCCTTCGAATCCGTTTCCTTCGCCGTAGCCATATCGTGTATCACCGGTTTCCTAAAACAAACCCCTTTCTTTCAAATCCCTGGCCTTGTCCAGCGCCAAGAACGAATTCTCGCGAACGTCATTCTGCAATCCTTCCGTTTCCTTCAAAGCCATTTCGTCAAACCAGCGCACTCCATCGTGCTCCGCGTGCTCTCCTTCGAGCAGGCTCCCGCTTTTTACTTTGCACAAATACTGCAAATCCAAGTGTTGCGCGTGCGAAGGCGAAATCTCTTCCAACTGCACGAGCAACGGCTGGTGGAGGGTTTCCACCTTCTCCCAAGAAATGTCGAACGCCTCGGAAATTATTTCCACGTCCAAACCCGTTTCTTCCTTCACTTCCCTCACTACCGCTTCATCCGGCAGCTCGTTTTTCTCGAATTCAATATGCCCGCCCGGAGGAAGCCACGTTTTCAGTTTCTTGTGCAGGATAAGCAAAACCTTTTCGCACTTTTCGTCCACGACCAAACCGGTCGCCACGAAGTGCTTTTCCTTCTTGGAAATCGAAGCGGTTTTCCTCAACGCCATTCCTGCCATTTTCTTTTCACTCCGACTCCCCTTCTTCCTTTATTTCTTCCTCAGCCGCTTCCTCCATCTCTTCCAGTTCCGCCTCTCCGTTCTCGGAAGCTTCCAGCAACGCCGTTTTCTCTTCGGCGATTTTCCTCATCTTCTCCTCCAGTTCCGCCTTCGCCTTTCCAGTAACCTCGTGCAGCGCTTGCGCCACTTCGCCAATGTACTTGAAGAAAATCTTTTTGCGCTCTTCCTGGTCTTCAGCCTTCTGGAGGCCGTGGATATACACAGCCACCTGCCTCGCGCATTCCATCAATGCAAATCTTATTTCCGCGATAATCTCGTCTTCGGCGGAAATGGCGAGTTTTCCTGCTCCGGTGTAAGGGACGTAAACGCTCACGAAGTTGATGAAAATGGAAACGGGCATGCTCTCCCAATCCTTCAAATCATAACGCCCCCACTCGATGGATTTCACCGCTTCCATGGTCGCGCAGCTTCCCGCGTCGAACAACAGGGGAACGCGGTTGGCAAAGCGCATCGCCTCTCCCTTTACAGCCCCGTTGCTGCCCCTCTGCCCTGCGTTTCCGCCGTAAGCTATTGCCGCTTCCACCAAGAACGGTATCCCGCCGCGGAACACGCGGGGCTTGCGCTCGCATACGGCCAGCACTTCGGGTTTCAACAGGTTTTTCAGGCTTTTTTTCACCTGCTCTTCGCCTATGGGGATAAGCGAGTCCATGTCTGGATTGAAAAACTTGATTTTGCGGAAAGCGTTCACGAGCGCCTCCGCCTCGAACCATTGTAATTTCGAAGGGTGTTTCTCGAAATCCACGTTCGGGCACAAGGCTTTGAGTTCCGCAACCTTGTCTCCCGAAATCTTTTCGAAATCGGTTTGCAGGAACGAAGAGATTTTGCGGGCTGAAGTGGCTTTGGACATGTCGACTATATCGCTCGTACTCAACCCCAAAGGATGAGGCTGAATGTCTTTCGGCTTGGGGGGAATCTGGGTTGAAGCGCGGGGAAAAACGGTTATATCCTTGTTCGGGTCGATGAGAGTAAGCTGGGCGTGCGGGTTGGCCAACGCAGTCCTCCTCAAGTATTCGTATACGCCATACTCGCTCTTGTCGAAAGAAACTTCGGCGAATTCAGCCTCAACCCTCAAGCCCCTTAATTTTCCGGGCTTTTCCTCCTCGCTCTTGATCAAGGGCTCGTTCTTCTGAATGTCAATGCGCAAGTCGCACTCGAACACTTTCCCGTTGCCCATTCCCGTTTTGACGCGGATGGGCTTTCCGGTGGTAATTTGAGAAAACAAAGTTGCATACGCCGCCCCGATTCCCTGCTGTCCCCTTCGTTGGGCGCGGGAAAGGAATTTAGTTCCAGCCAAAAGCTTTCCCAAAGCAGCTCCAACCTTGGTCTTGGGAATTCCCGTACCGTTATCTTCTACAATTACTTTCAAGTGCCCCGCAGCCCATTTCGCCGAAATCTTCGCGCCTTCACGGGGGGTTTCGTTCTTGAACTGCAAAACCCTTACGCTCGATTTCCCCTTCTTTTCGTACTTGATGACGTAATCCATCCCCCTTTCTTTCGGGATGCCGTCCACCGTAACCTGCAGGGACGCGGCTTTCGCTATTTCGTCGTCAACCTCGAACGTTTGCGTCGCCGCGTCGCCCACGCCCAAATCCGTGTGCCTTTCAGCGGCTGCCATGGAATCTATTTGAACGAGTATTTCAGGCAAAATCTTGGCGTCTTCGCAAGAGTCAAGGGAGTTCGTAACATACTCGTGGACGATAGTCGTCAGGGAACGCACTTCTCCCGCATAGCCGAGCATCTGCCTGTTTTTCTTGAAAAACTCGGCTACGCTATACTCCTTAAACTGCCCTTCGATCTGTTTAGTAACAGCGTCCCCTTCAGCCAAAATCCAAGCACCTTATTCACAAAAAACGCTTTGGAGAAACGGAATTTTCCAGACTAAACGCCTAGTTCAAACCGGTGGTTTTCCTTACCCTAAAAAACCGCGTTTTCAAGACGTAAAAAACCCTTTTTTACCTCGTAAAAACCGCGCATTATAATGAAGGTAACGGAGGCTTAAATACCTTATTGAGGGCAAGCGAAAAAGCCGGTTTTGAGGCTTATTTTCGGGCGTTTTTCTTCTCTAGGAAAGCGTATACGGAACCGTGCGCCTTGCCTTCCAGCAGTTGCAGAATCCCTTCCTTGGCGTTCTTCAAATCCTCGTACCTGCCCAGCAACGCGACTTTATCTTCAAAAATGCTGATCCAGCAGTCGCTCAAAAACTCGAGAGTGTTTTTCGCCTTGCCGCCCGTGCCTATGATTCTGGCTTTCATTTGCGCTATCCGCGCCTTCTTCCCCCACATGGCGGCGTTCAAATCCAGCACTTCCAGGAAAAACTCGTCGTTCAAGAGTTTGAGGGCTTTCTTGTACTCGAAGCCGAACGCTATGGCAATCAAAACCAGTTCCGCGAAGTATTCACTCCCCCCTTCGCCTTCCAATTCCAAGTCCCCTTCAGCGGTTTTCTTGAACTTGGCTCCGGTCTTCGTCTTCAAGTCTCTCAGCACGAAGTCGCTGAACGCCTTTTTTCTCGCTGAAGGGATAACGAACAAACGCATTTCAAAAAACCTTTAACAGGCCCGGATGCCGGGCGAAAAACGCTATTTCTTTTTCACGAGTTCGGAAAACTTTTTGGCAAGCATTACCGCGTACTTCAGCTCTTTCAACTCGTCGCGAGTCAAAATACGCTGGCGTTTTGCTGAAACCTTGCCTTCCAACGCTTCCGCGGCACGCTCGTGCGACGAAATTCCCGCAAGCTCTTCCGCGGTCAAGTGCCGTTTCAACGCGGCGGTAAGCATTCGCGCGTCGTTCCTCGAAATCCCGTAGTGCTTCACGTGATTGTCCAAAAGGTAGGGGTAGGCGAAAAGCGGGGCATCGCCCTTTCTCGGCGCTTCGTCCGACAATGCATTCCTTCCTTTCCGTGGCATGAAAAACCATCCGATCTATAAATCAAGCTCCTCCCTGAATAAAAAACTCTCTGCGAACCGCTTCCACGCCCCCGAACCGAAGCAATTTTATAAAGCCTCCCGCGTTAATGCAAAACTGGGGGT
>CAYOZI010000010.1:24046-29262 GCA_964408425.1 Microcaldota archaeon | reverse complement strand
GGCTAACATTTTACAGCATTTTAAAAGTTTCGACACTACTGGCGCGTAACGATTTGTATGGCTAACAAATGCAAGCCACCGGCAAAATATAGCCACCGGCAAGCATGTGTCGGTAAAGGGTTTAAAATAAAGCCAAAATAGCGGTCTTGTGAGAATAACCAACAAGTTCAGAATTTATCCTGGGAAAAGACAGGCGGAAAGGCTGGAGTTTACTCTAGATAAGTGCAGATTAGTATACAACAAGCTTTTAGAAAAACTCCAAAAAGAAAAAGAGATTCCAAAGTTTCAATTGCAGCACTATATAATAGAACTCAGAAAAGAACACCCAGAACTCGGTGAGGTGTACGCAAGGGTCCTGCAATATGAGCATTACAAGCTTTTTTCGAATCTTACTGCTTTGTCTAGGCTTAAGAAAAACGGGAGGAAAATAGGCAGGCTGAGATTCAAAGGCAAAGACTGGTTCAAAACGTTCACGTATAATCTGGCAGGTTTTGCGTTAGTCAAAAAAGGAAGGAAAACGGGCAAGATATCGCTCTCAAAAATCGGTGTGATACCACTAAAAGCGCACAGGGAGATAAGCGGTAGAATAAAGCAGGTAACGGTCAAAAAATCTGCTGCGGGAAAGTGGTATGTACTGGTTATTACTGAAGAAAAAGAGTTCAAACCGCAAATGCGCGAGCCGGTCAAAAAAGTTGGGGTGGATTTAGGAATCAAACATTTTGCATTCGATAGCGAAGGAAATAGCTTTGAACACCCGCGAAATTTAACTAAAAACTCTGCTAAAACAGCAAAGCTTCAGAGAAGGCTTAGGCGGCATATGAAGGGCTCTAACAACTGGCTGAAAGCTAGAATTAAATTGGCAAAACAGTACGAGAAAACATTGAATCAAAGAAACGACTTTCTGCACAAGGTATCAACCTACTACGTTAGAAATTACGGGTTGATTGCCGTGGAAAAACTAGACATAAAAGCCTTAGTAATGAACAGCCACAACGCCAGGAATATCGCGGATTCTGCTTGGTCCAGATTCAGTTCATTACTCGAATACAAGGCTGAAAGAGCCGGTGTTCGGGTAGTGAAAGTGGATCCTAAAGGAACTACACAAGTGTGTTCTAATTGCGGAAGAACAGGACACAAGGAACTCTGGAACAGGGTACACGAATGCGAGTGTGGACTGAAAATAGACCGGGATTTCAATTCAGCAAGAGAAATACTAAAAAGAGCATTACGGCAGGAACTGCCGGAATTCACGCCTGCGGAAACCGAACCGCTACCCGCAAGGGCAAGTTTGGTCGAAGAAGCAGGAAACTCTAATAAGAGTAGTTCACGATGACTCTCTTTTCATCATTACTCAGAAGTACCTCTTTTCGTCATTACTACTCAGAAAAGAATTGCCGTTGTAGGAATAAAAGAGAGTAGCCCCGGGCGGATTCGAACCGCCGTCCACAGGTTCAGAGCCTGTTATCCTGGACCACAATCCCTCTTTCTTTGGATTTCAAAGAAAAAGCCTAGACTACGGGGCTAAGCAGTAATAATCTGAATAACTGGTTTGAAAAAGGTTGTTTTTGCGTTATTTGAAGATCGAAATCAAAAGCCAGATGAGGCCTATCCCCGCTAGGAACGCGGTGAATTCTACTAGGGATTTCTTCCACTGCACTTCCTTCCTGATTTCCGGAATCAAGTCCGTTCCCGCTATGTAAATGAACGCTCCTGCAGCGAAAGGAAGCATGAAGGAGGAAAGCCCGGGCACTGCCGAAGCGAAATAAAACATCACCATAGCGCCTGCAACTGCAGTCAAGGCCGACAGGAAGTTGTAGAACAAAGCCCGCTTCTGGCTCAAACCGCCGAAAAGCAGGACGGTATAATCGCCGAACTCCTGCGGGATTTCGTGAGCGGCAACCGCCAGGGTGGTGGTGACTCCCAAGGCGGTGTTCTGCAAAAACGCCGCGGCGATTATCGTGCCATCGAGAAAATTGTGAATTCCGTCACTCACGAGATTCAACGTGGTGAGAGGGTGGTAGTGGATTTTCGAGTGGTGGTGGTGCCAGAACAGTATTTTCTCAAGAACGAAAAACGCGATCATCCCAAAAAGCGCTACTGAAAGTGCGTTTTCGTTGATTTCAAGCGCTTCGGGCAGGAGGTCGAGGAAAGCCAGTGCGAGAAGCGTGCCCGCCGCGAAGGAAACCATCAAGCCCATGTACTTTCCAACGCTCTTGCTCACGACGAAAACTATGCCCGCCAGCGAAAGTACGCTTACGAACAACGTTGCAACGATAATCTCCAGCAAAACCATTTCCCTATCTATTTCTCCGAGTGCCGAAAGAATTTTCTGCGCGAGGGAGTTTAAAGCCGTATTCCTTCGCCCAAGCGGCGAACACTACCGCCGAGTCGACGAACCACAATGCAGGATGCACTACATCCAAAGCCCCTTGCCCGTAAGTAGCTCCCACTCCCAGCGTGAACGCCAAACGGAACAGGTTGAAAATGAAAAAGAAGGCGAAATAACCGAGCAGCCTCGGTTTTGAAATCTTCGTCCGCGTCGCGTAAAGCAGCGAGAAGAACAGCGCCATCAAAAGCAAGCCGCTGCACTCCAAAACTATTTCGAAAGCCGCGCCGTCCACCAGCAGCGTGGTCCCCACCCTGAAAACCGCATAACCCGCGTAGAAAAGCATTTTCTCCTGGATGAAAGCGACTAAAAGGTTCAACGGCTGCAACGGAAGGATCTTCAGTATAGCGTAGAAAAACACGAACGAAGCTGCAAAGTACTTCAAAAAGCGCTTCTCTTCCTGTGAGAATTTCAAGGACAAGAGGCGGTTTATTTTCATCACCAAGGCACCTTCTTCAGGTGAAGCCTGTGCGCGATCCAGTTGAAAAACAAGTGGAGGAAGTACGTTAAGACCAAAAGAAAGAGAACGTGCCACCCGTTCAATTCCGCCAACAAAGCCTCGTCATACCAGACTGCGAAAGCCAAGGCCACGACGAGAAACAACAGCTGGTCCAAGAGAAAATACTGAGAGCCGGGAGGCAGGCCGAACCTTCTTTTCACGAAACTCCCGAGCAAATCGCCGACCATCGCCCCGAATGAGACCAGGAACGCCAAAACGAGCTTTTCGTAAACCGAAAGCCAAGAGAGGTATGGAACGGTGAAAACGATTACGCTTCCAACGAGAAAACCGGCGATCACTCCCGAGAAAAACCCGCGGATGGTTTTCGAATCCCCCAAAACCCTTTTTCCGTCGAAAAACTTTTTCCCCAAGTCTATCTTCGCCCCGCCACCGAATACGACCGGAGCCCCGTTCGAAAAATAGGCGGGGAGAATCAGCAACAGCAATTCGACAAACATCATTTTACAAAGACCTTTTTGCGAGAGCGCTTCTAAGCATTTTTTTAAGAAAGGCTTTTAACCGTTCGGTTGGAAAATTATTGCATGACCGTAATAGGGGACGAGATAGTAAAGAACTGCCGCAACTGCTGGTCGCAGCATGCGTTCGGAATCAGGCTCAGCGACCGCGGGAACGGGAGGCTCGCATGCCCGCATTGCAAGAGCGAGTACGTGGTTGAAAAAGGGTTTTTGAAAAGCTTGAAGTGAAGAAATAAAATGGGCTGGTTTTTTTCAAACAAGGACTTCGAAAACGCCGATGAAAAGAAGCTGGAAGGCTTGTTCAGGGAAGCGGCGCGTTACGGCGCGGTTTTGGCGATTTTGCATTTCGACGCGCACGGGAAGGAATCTAACGCGGTGAAAGACTCTCTCGTGGATTTCGTCTCCCGCCTGACAAAGGAAAAAGGGGTTTTGTACTGCAAGGGGGAGATAGATGAAGTGCTTGATAACGGCGACGGGACTTTCTCGACTACCGCCGAAGTCAAGATTTTGACTGAAAACTTCCCGAAAATGCTCGAAGTTTCAATGCGCTACGGGCCCGCGGCAATCGAAATTCTCGAACCTTCCGAAATAAAGCTCAACGTCCAGGAAATGCAGGACGTTTTGCTCAGCGCGTCCTCCTTGTCCAAGGAATACGCCTCGTACGTGGTGCAGAAAGTATGGGGGCCGGAAGAACTCGAGAAATACAAGGAAAGGGTTCAAAAGCAGGTTGAGGAAGGAAAGAGATTAAGGGAAAAGGCCGAGCGCGAAGGGCAAAAGTAAAAAGCTATTCTTTGAATCCGAACGCCGCTTCAACTAGAACCCCGTAAGCGGGGCGCGTGACAGCAACCCCGATTATCACTCCCAGAATCGTGGCGAGCGCAAAGCCCATCACCTCCACGATTCCGCTCAGGAACAGCGGCATCATCGAGGCTACGGCGACTCCGGCGGTGGTGAAAATCACGAAGAACGCCTTGCCGAGCTTTTCCTTTCCGCTCGTTTCAGGCTCTTCCTCGCGCTTTTTCCTGGAAAACTCGTCGGTAATGACAATCTGGTTGTCCACTCCCGTCCCTATCAACGCTATCACTCCCGCCATTGCGCTCAAATCAAGCGTTCCCAAAGTCCCCAGCAACGCCAATAGGATAACCAGTTCGATGACGCTCGTGGCGACTATGGGAATGATCAGTTCAACGTGCCTGTAGCGGAGGGTTAGGAATAGGGATACGGCGAACAATGCTATCAAAATCGCGAGCATGCTGTAAAACAGGAATTGGCGCCCAAGAGAAGGCGAAACGTTGTAGTAACTGCCTATGGAAGTGGAGACCGGAAGCCTTCCTCCGGACAAAATGCTTTTCAACTCCTTCAATTCTATAACCGCGTTCTTCTCCGCTTCTTCCGCAGTCGCTCCAGGACTCGAGCCGGTGATGGAATACTGCGTAATCGCGTTTTGCCTTAGCGGGTCGACTTGAAGCGTCGGGGCGGAACGCAATCCTATCGCCTTCCACGATTGTATGCTGGACCCGAAGCTCGATGGAATCAAAACCGGAATCATTTCCGAATCTTCCCGGACCAGAATCCTTTTTTCCGATTCGGTGGATTCGGAAAACCCTGCTTTTTGCAAAGCGCCGGCCACAACCGCACTTCCAGCCAAGGCGCTTTTTCCTATGACGACTCCGGTCTTTCCTTCAAGAACGCTTTCGTTGAACTCTTCCAAATACGCGAGCGTAATGTCGTCGCCTTCCTTGCGCAAGACTTCAGTAATGGCTGTGGCTTGCACGTTCTCGAGAATTGTTTTGTTGACAAGCAAAACCGTGTTTTGCGGCCTGTCCAAAAACATCAAAACAGCTGAACCGGTTTT
>CAYOZI010000010.1:8434-24036 GCA_964408425.1 Microcaldota archaeon | reverse complement strand
GTTCCCCTTCACCGGTAATCGCGAAAACCAAGCTCCACTGGGCGCCGCTCGCAACCGTTTCAATGCTCTCCCCGCCGCTACCGCCCACGGCGTTGGGAATGATGTGCTCCCCGCTCAACGCCAGTTTCCCGTCCACGATTGCCTCGAACTTTCCTTGCTCGCGCAGGATTTTCTCGACGCTTTTTATCACGTCGCTCTCCGCACGCGGGATTTCGACGATAATCTCCTTGTCCCCCAGCGGCCTTACGATCGCCTGGCTCAAGCCGAACTTGTTTATTCTCGTCTTGATCGTTTCTATCATCGAACTCATGGTTTGCGAATCCACGCTTTTTTCCAGCGAAATGGGAACCCTCACTCCGCCGACGAATTCTATCCCGATGTTCGCGTCGAACGTCGTCGGGTTCAAATCCTTCAAAAACAACAGCCCCAAGGCTATGACGAACGCTATTGCGACTACCTGCATCCTTCTTTTTGAAAACAGCCCGGCCCAATCCATTTTTTATTCAACCCTGTTCTTGCTTTTCCTTCTTTTGCGCGTACTGCAATATGAGCGGCGCGTTGCCCATCCACGTTGCAATCGCGTCGACGCAAGCGCCTATCACCGCTACGGAACCCACTTGGTAGTAAAACGGGATTTGCAGGAACAACGAAAGCGAAAGAAGCACTCCGAATGAAATCAATACGGCTAAATTCATAGTCAACCCCGTCTTCATCGCGTCGAAAGCCCGCTGCGCTGCAGTCCCTTCCTTGCGTTTGATAACGCGGGCGGTGAGCATGACGTCCGTATCAAGGGAAAAGCCTATGAGCATGAGCAAAGCGGCGACGCTCGCCAGGCTCAGCGGAATCCCGAGCATCCCCATTATTCCCGCGGTTATGATGATGTCGGCCGCAGCCCCGAATATTACCGCAACGCTCGGCACGAAAGAGCGGAATACGAGGAAGATGATTATTGCCGAGAGGACGAACGACATGATGACGACTTCCTGGGTTTTGTTTACGAAAAACTTGCTGAGGGAAGAGCCTACTTCCTTGAAAGAAGATTGCTTCACGTTCACGACGCTCCCGATTTTGGCTGCAATCTTATCCCGCTGTTCGCTTTTCGCGTTCAAAAACAGGGTTTGCGACAACTCCACGGCTTTAGCCGGGTCGGTTCCAACGTCGGTTCCAAGAGCGGCGATTGCGGTTATTTCCCTCGCCTTTCCCAAAACTTTTTCCGTCAATTCGCCCACGTCGCCAGCCCCGGCGATTTGCGATTGGACCAGGCGGTTGTTCAACTCGTTCATTTCCGCGACCAGCGTTTCGGCTTTCGCGAACTGTTCGTCAACCGGAAATTCTATTTCGAATCCAACTCCGGACGGGGAGTCGAAAGTACGAACGCTAGAAGGGTTGAATTCCGCCAAAGCGACTTGCAATTCCGCGGTGGTGATGGAATCGTCCGTGTATAGGGTAATCAACTGTCCTCCGCGCAGGTCTATTCCCTGCGGGATTTGCGGTATGAAAAACAAGGCTATTGCTATGAGAAGCAAAGGCACTGCAATGAACTTTTTGTAGTGCTTGGACTCGTAGGGATTCGGAATGCGCATTTCAAAAAACCGTTTTTTAACCTGCTGAAAACGAAAAAAAACCCACCGTTAAACGTTATTTAAGAAATACGGTCGGGAGAGTTAAAAACCCTTTTGAAAAAGGGCAAAAGAAGGCTTTTTCTTTTCTTGCAGACAGAATTTTTATCACGCAGGGGTAGCGAAGCCTGGTCAAAGGCTTTTCTTTCAAGGAAAGAAAACCCTGGAAAAGAAAGCCGGCTACACGCGACAGGTTCAGGGCCTGTTCCCTTAGGGGTTCGGGGGTTCAAATCCCTCCCCCTGCACTAATACCACATCTAAGTGCGTCTAAGTGCATGCCGAAGTTTTTTGCCCCTGTGCTACACGGAAATGTAGAATTTGGCATTAATAAATTCTGCATCATTTAGGCAGTGAACGCATAGTGATGATTTTTTCGTATTATCTTCTTCGAACATGGTCGCCAGAAATTATTTTTAAGTATATGAGGGTAAAATAAGCTTATGACCAAAAAAGAAATCGCCAGTGGTGTGGTGCACAAAATGCCAGCGGACTTACGAATAGCCCTCATTTCAACGCCTGCGGCTAGAGCAGCATGGGAAGATATTACGCCACTTGCACGCAATGAGTGGATCTGCTGGGTTACGTCCGGCAAAAAAGCGGAAACGCGGAATATCCGTATCGAGAAGGCACTCTCGAAGCTTAAAGGCGGAATGCGCAGGCCTTGTTGTTGGGCAGGTTGTATTCATCGTTGAAATCTTCGAAATCAACTCAAAGGTATCTCTAATGAACATGAAAAGCAAGCCCGAAAAGCAAAAAACCTGTAGCCGCGGTCATAAATACTAGGGAAGCGACCGTGTCCCATTTGTTGGCCGGGGGGCTTAAACAGAGTTCATGCCAAATGAGGCACGACTGTGCAATTACTTCGGTACACCTTCAGAGCAGGGGAGGTCTTACTCCCCCTGCACGTTTTATTCAAAGAGCCTTCTTTTCGATTTTAGCGTCAAACTGCTCGTCAGTGATTTTTCCCGCGATCCAATCGTCATATGCAGGAGTATCAACAGTCCACATTGACTTTGCAACTTCGTTTTCGTACTGCACTGCAACGAGCTTCGGGGAATTGGGAGCGGCGCTCGCCGCTTCTCCCAAAACGAACTTTTGCATCGAGTCCGAATCGAAGCCGTCCGGAAGCTCGTAAGCGACGTACGCCTGGGTTTCATCAATATTCACGAACGGGTCTTGAATCCCGCCGGAATACAACGCCGCGTAAAGCCCCGTATTCTGTTCTGCCTGCTGGGCTTCCAAATCAACAGGCAACTCAACCGGCCCGCTGCTGGAGAATAAGAAAAAGTAAGCGCCAACGGCTATCACAGCTATTACCACTATTACTGCAATCAGGATTTTATTCATCTTCTGTTACCCCACCTGTTCAAAGGATCGAACCTTCCCAAATCCAGAACCCCCTGGTTTGCCAAATGGCGTACGGAATTCGAGTGGGCGCCTATTCCCATCATGTGCGCGAATTCCGCAGGCCCGTGCAAGTTCGGGTTTAGGATAGCCATGTCCGCAGGCCCTATTAAACCAGGATTCAAACGCAGTATGTCGTTAGGCCCTTTCAAGCCAGGGTTGATTTTGAATATGTTCCAAGGCCCTACGGCGTTGGGGCTCTTGCTTACCGTGTCGTAAATCAAGCCGGGGCTTCGCGCGAGGATGCCGGGTTTTCTCGCGAAAAACAAACCGAAGTTTTTCGCTTCGTTCAAGTAAAACTCCTGTTTCGGAGAATAAAACCAAACGCGCTCTGGACAATTAGCCATTGCAGCCGAGCCTGCTTTAATCGCCGCCTGCTTTGCCAAATCCGCAGCTGAAATGACGATTCCGTTTTTCGACAACAGGCATTTCAACTCCCTGCCCTTGTCTTCAGCATTCGTCAAAGCGCGCATTGCGCTTGAAGACGCCGCAATCGTAAAATCGGGGTTTCCGGGATTTGCATTCGAGAACGAAGCTCCGTCCCAAGACACGAAAGCCTGGTCGTTGCCCGCTTTCAATAATACTAGCGCATTAGACCCCAAAAGCGGTTGGACTTGGGGAATTTTGCCCGCTTCAATTGCGGCGTTTTTCAATTGTTCGGTGGAAAAAGCCGCGTGCACGCTGACGGCTAGCAAAAGCAATACTACTCCAACCCCCACCAAACGCATACAAAGTGGAATGAAGAGGGGTTAAAAAAATATTGGTTTAATACCGCGGTTGGCGGCACTTTCGCACCACTCAAAAGGGAGTATTAACGTATTTTTTCAAAAAAAACCGGTTTCAATATTCACTCGAACGCCAAGCCCGGCAGCGTGCAGTTCTTCAAACTTTTTGAGAAGGCTCACTATAGCCTCTGAAGTTTCCCGTCCTGAAGCGCCTATGGACACGCGGAGTTTGGAAAAGCCTTTCTTGAAACCGTCTCGAACAAATCGTTTTAGGCATGCTAGTGCAACACCCCTTCCCCTGTGTTCGGGTAGAGTGTGAACCAAAAAAGCGTGCCTGCTTCCGTCTGGATGGTCTTGGAAAGCAATCAATCCAATGGGAGTTTCTTTGCTGAACGCCACCAGCGCGCCATACTTTTTCTCTTCTAAAAGCCGGAGCTTGCCGGCTAGATCGAGTTTTTCCAGCTCTGCCTTGTTTTTTAATCCAAACTCACTTTCTGTACTAACTCGGTTCACAATCGGGTCCATGAAGGAAGCCATTCTGCCAGCCGTTCTGCTGGAGAGATAATGAAAAGCCAAGCTAGGTTCTTTTGACATGTGAAATTCCTCATGGAGTGAGCCTGTTCCTGTCTCTCGGGAACAAAGCGCACTCGCGGATGTTTTGCCGGTTGGAAAGCTTCATGCACAATCTTTCAGAGCCGATGCTCCAGCCCGCGTGCGGCACCGGCCCGTAACGGAAAGCATCAACATACCACTCGAACTCTTCGGGCTTGAGGTTTCTAGCCTTCAATTGCTTTACCAATAAGTCAGGGTCGTGGATGCGCTGCGCTCCGCTGGCGATTTCCAAGCCCTTGAACACGAGGTCGAAGCCTTTGCACTCCAACGGCTTTTCCTCAACCGGCATGGCGTAGAAAGCCCTTGCCATCGTCGGCCAACGCGTCGTGAAGAAAGCCTCGGCGCCGAGAATGTGCTCCAGTTGGGAATCTGCTTCTTTCGGAATGTCCTGCCCCCATTCCACCACAAAACCCTTTTGCTCCAGTTTCTCCAGTATTTCCGTGTAAGTGAAACGCGGGATTTTTGACGGGATATGGAATTCGGAGCCCAGCAGCTTTAACTCGGAAGAACAGTTTTCCTTCACGCTCTTCAAAATGTGCAGGAATACGGTTTCGAGATAGTCCATCGCCTGTCCATCGTCAATGAAAGCCGATTCTATATCCATCTGGGTGCTTTCGTTCAGATGAACGGTAGTGTTATGCTTTTCCGCGCGGAATACGGGCACGGTCATGAAAACTTTCGTCATGCCCCCCAAGACAGCGAGTTGTTTGTAAAGCTGCGGGCTTTGCGCCAGCAACGCCCTCCTCTCGAAGTATTTCACTTCGAACAAGTCCGTCCCCCCTTCGCTCGCGCTTTCCAGCAGGGAGGGGGTGTTGATCTCCTGGAACCCTAACTCCAAAACCTTTTCGCGGAAAGCCTTTTGCGCCTGGCTTCTTATGCGGAAAACGGATTGCGTTTCCAGCCTCCGCAAGTCCACGCTCCGGTTGTCCAAACGGACGTCTATATCCGCAGGCACTTTGCCGGTTATTTCAAAGGGAACCTGCTTTACGACTTTACCCAGGATTTCGAGCTTGGACGGAATAATTTCGCATCCGAACGCGGAGACGCCCGGGTTTTTCTTTACTATGCCTTCACAGTAAACGCTCGTTTCCTTAACCAGCGAAGAAGCGGTTTTGGCTAATTCGGGATCCGCTTCCTTTTTCACGGTTATTTGCGCCAAGCCGGTCCCTTCCCTTATTACGATGAATACGAGTTTCCCCACGTCTCGCGTCTCGTGAATCCACCCTGCCGTTTTCACCTTTTTCCCGTCGAGTGAAGGGTTTATTTGGGAAACGGAATGCGAAAGGTCCATTTTTCAAAATCACTTTTTAACGTTGTTGCGGTTGTTTCTAAAACGCTTAGAGCGGGTGAAACCCTCGTCCAAGTAATAACGCCCCACCTGGGTCAATACATAAAGAACCAACCCCAGCCCTATGAAAACGTAGAATACGGTGAATACTTTCCCCAAGGTTGTTTGAGGGTACAGGTCTCCGTAACCGACGGTAGTAAGCGTGGTCGCGGCGAAGTATAATGAATCAACGATCGAAAAGTGCTCGATCTTGTAGTAAAAAAGCCCTCCCACGAGCCAACCCGCCAGCACCATCGCTATTCCGAACGCCAGCCTGTTTTCCAGAATGCGCTTTGTGAACGAAGCCAAGTTTCCCTTCAACCCTTCAACTAGTAAAAAAGCCGTTCTTTTATTTGCTTCCGTTTTTTGCAGTGGGGGATCTGAGATTCGAACTCAGGTCGCGAACTCCCGAAGCTCGCAGGATGCCAGGCTACCCCAATCCCCCTTTTCAAGGATAAAATTTGGGTGGAAAGGCAATTAAAACCCGTTCGAAACGCCCCCAAAACCGCAGGGGGCATTTATTTATTGCACTAATCCGTTTTCAAATGCGAGAAAAGGAATTTGGATTGCCGATGAAAGATTTGGACAGGCCGCGCATCGTGAAGATAAGCAGGCACCAGAAAAGCCTGCTCGATTACAACGAGTCCGGAGTTTACGTTCCTTACAGGCGCGAGCCTCCGGAATTCTACAGGCAAGCGAAAAGCCTGTTTACCGACAAGGAACTCGTGCTGCTCGTATTATGGGCCATCATATCGCCTTACGCGGCGCTCGCGTACTTGATTTGGACTAAGTACGAGCACTTGAAGCTGTTGGCCGTCATTCTATTCGCGGTCAGCATCATCCACTTCATCGTGCAGTGGGGAATCATTTACAATACCGCGAAAGCTTTTTCCCAGACTACGGACATTCCTCAAGTGTTTTTCCAGTTCTTTTAACCCCGCCGTTTTTTAAGTTGCGCGGGCAAAAAAATTGAGTGGTGGGCCTATAGCTCAGCCTGGACAGAGCAACTGCCTTCTAAGACATCCCTTTTCTGGAAGAAAAGGTCTGTCAACCCCAAAAGAAACGAGGAAAGCAGGAGGTCGGGGGTCCAAATCCCCCTAGGCCCGCGTTAAAAGAAAGCGTATTACGCCAAAACGCTTTTTAGTCAGCGGAAAATGGGAATTAAGGGTGTTGGAATGGCAAAACTGGAAACTTTTCCGGCGGATTTGGAGTTCGACGAAAGCGGGAAAAGGCTGTATTTCGAAGGGGTAGAACTTACGCCGGACATCCGAACGCTCATGCAGATGATGAGCGTTGTTTTCGACAAGGGGTTTTACGCGAATGCGGACAAAAACCGGGAACAATACTACATGTTCAGGGGAATTGCAAGGAAATTGGACAAGCCTTTGTTCGAACAGCACGGCATACGATACGATATAACCGTCATTCCAGCTTGGGATTTGGGAAAGGAATACAACAAAACCATCGGCCATTACCACCCGAAGAGCGAAGTAGGAACGCGTTATCCCGAAATCTACGAGGTTCTCGAGGGGCAGGCGCATTACTTGTTCCAAAAACTAGCTTCGGAAAAAGGGGATGTTGACGACGTTTTATTCGTAAGCGCAAAGAAAGGCGACAAGATCGTAGTTCCGTCGGGATACGGCCACGTTACGATCAACCCGACCCGCGCCACGCTCGTAATGGCAAATTTGACCGCCCTATTCAAAAGCGAGTACGAGCTTTACAGAATCAAGGAAGGGGCGGCGTATTTCGAGCTGATAGACGATTCGCTCACTCCCAACAGGAATTACGAAAACCTGCCGTTGCTGAAGAGGATAAACGCCCGGGAATTTCATTTAAACCAGGAGTTCGAGGGCGACAACGTTTACCAGCAGTTTCTGGAAAACCCGCACAAGTTCGACTTCTTGAAAAAATAAGCGGGAAAAATAAAAAAAGAAGGATAGCGGACGCACGCGCTTACATGTCGTCCATGCCGCCCATTCCGCCAGGAGGCATTGAAGGCGCCTTGCCTTTTGCAGCAATGATGTCGTCAATCCTCAAAATCATTTCGGCAGCTTCGCTCGCGCTCTGGATGGCTTGCTTCTTCACTCTCAAAGGCTCGATTATGCCGAGCTCCTTCATGTCGTGAACGCGCGCCTTGTAAACGTCTATCCCCATCGTAGTCTGCTTTTTCTCGTGCTTGCTGCGCAAATCCACGAGAGTATCGATGGTGTTCAAGCCGCACGATTCGCTCAATGCGCGCGGAATGACTTCGAGGGCTTCGGCGAAAGCCTGTATGGCCAACTGCTCCCTTCCACCGACTTCCACGGCGTATTTCCTCAAGCGCATCGCCATTTCCATGTCGATGCTTCCGCCTCCGGTGACGAATTTCCCGTCTTCAACGGCGCTTTTCACAGCTCCGATCGCGTCAACGAGAGCCCTGTCGGCTTCATCTACGACGTGTTGCGTCCCTCCGCGCACGAGAAGGGTTACGCTCTTCGGGTCCTTGCACTTTTCAACGAAAATCATCTGCTCTCCGGCAATCTTCCTTTCCTCCACTATGCCGGCGTGGCCCAAATCCTTGGGGCCCAAGTCTTCGAGAGTAGTGACGATCCTCGCTCCGCTTGCGCGTACGAGCTTTTCCATGTCGCTCTTCTTCACTCTCCTTGCGGCGGCAATGCCTTTCTTGGACAAATAGTGTTGCGCCACGTCGTCTATTCCCTTCTGGCAGAACAAGACGTTCGCGCCCGAAGCGGCGACTTTTTCGACCATCTGCTTCAGCATTTTTTCCTCCTGCTCCAAAAACGCGGTCATCTGGTCTGGAGAAGTGATGCTTATGCGAGCGTCGGTTTCCGTCTTCTCTATTTCCAGCGCTGCATCGAGCAGTGCTATCTTCGCGTTTTCCAGCTTCTTCGGCATTCCCGGATGGACTATTTCCTTGTCGATCAAAACGCCATTAATCAGAACGGTTTGCATGACGTCCCCGCCCTGCTTTTTCTCGATTTTAATGTAATCCTTGTCGACGAAAATCTTTCCGTCCTTGTGCTCGGCAACCTGCGTTACTGCCGAAACCACCATTTTCGCGAGAAAACCCTGCGCTTCGCCCGCTGAAACGGTCTTGCTCCCCATTGAAACTGAAGCGATTTTTTCGAGAATAGAAGTGTCCTTCACCCCTACGGTTTCCGCAACCGAGTAAAGCTCTTCAATCGCCTTTGACGCGGCGCTCTTATAACCGCTTATGATAGTGGAAGCGTGAATGTCCTGGTCGAGCAAATCGAGAGCGTTCTTCAACAGTTCCCCGCTCAACACGACCGCGCTGGT
The DNA here is from genome assembly GCA_964408425.1 of Microcaldota archaeon. Lineage (GTDB taxonomy): Archaea > Micrarchaeota > Micrarchaeia > Norongarragalinales > Norongarragalinaceae > UBA10210. The sequence continues at coordinate 15,049 of CAYOZI010000010.1, read as the reverse complement.
CGTCCCGTCGCCCACTTCCTCGTCTTGCGTTTTGGCGACTTCGACCATCATTTTCGCTGCAGGGTGTTCGACGTTCATCTCGTTCAAAATCGTCGCACCGTCGTTCGTAATCACGATATCCCCTAGGTCGGAAACCATCATTTTGTCCATGCCCCTGGGGCCGAGAGTGGTTTTGACAGCCGACGCTACGGCGTAAGCCACAGCAATATTAGTGCGCTGGGCGTCCCTACCCAAAATCCGGTCTCCCGAAACGACCATCGGTTGTCCTGAAATCTGTCCTTGAGCCATTTTACCCATCACCTTCTAAGTTTTCTTTTTCAAAGATAATCGCGAAACCGAGTTTTAGAGAACTCAAAATAACGGCTTTTTAGAAACGCCACCAAAATGCGACTGTAATAATATGCCTGAAACTGCTTTAAAAATTGTCTGTTTTACCTCTTGCTTCTCGCCTCTATGACCTTCTTCTTCCCCTCTATTTCCTTGGCTTCAATCTTGCGGAATAAGACGGTAGGTGCGTTTATGGAATGCCCTTCCTTCAAACCCTCTTTGAGGGCGTCGTCCCACCGTATTTTCTCGAATTTCAGGTTCAATTGCCCGAAAATCGCCCTTGACGTGAAGGGAACGAAAGGCTCTAGAATGATAGCCAAGCTGCGTAACGCATTAGCAGTGAGGTAAAGCGTGGTTTTCGCCTTTTCGGGATCGGTTTTGATTGAATGCCAAGGCTCTCGCTCGTTGAAGTACTTGTTCGACTCGCGGGCTAAATCAACCGCAGTATGCAGCGCCTCCTGCATCCTGTAGGCCAGCATCAAGTCTTTGGTTTTCTTCACCCTTTCCGCAACCGTTTTCTTGAACTTTTTATCCTCAGCATCAAGCTTTTTCGCCTTGGGAATCTTTGAATCGAAGTTGTTTTTCGTGAAAACCAGGCTTCGCTGCAGCAAGTTTCCTATAACGTCAGCCAAATCCCCGTTAACCTTGTTCTGGAATTCCGCCCAAATGAAGTCCGTGTCGCTCGTTTCGGGAAGGATTGAAAGGAGATAATAACGCCAGTAGTCGGCCGGAAACCAGTCTATCGCCTCGTCCGTAAAGATTCCCCATTTGCGGGAGGTGGAGAATTTCTCGCCTTCGTAATTCAAAAACTCCAGGCTTTTCACCTGGTGGGGAAGATTGGCATAACCTGAAGCGTATAGAACCGCGGGCCATATTACCGTATGAAAAGCAATGTTGTCCTTGCCGAGAAAATGAATGATTTTCGCCTTATCGCCCCTCCAGTATTCCTCCCACTTCTTGCTTTCGCCTTTCTCGTCGAAAAGCTGTTTCGTGATGGAAATATACCCTATCGGCGCGTCAAACCAAACGTAAAACACTTTATCCTCAAAGCCCTTGAGCGGAACCTTTACTCCCCACTCCAGATCGCGAGTTATGCATCTTTCCCGCAACCCTTCCTTAATCCACTGGATGGCGAAATTTCTCGCGTTTGAAGGCCAATGCTTTTGTTTCTCAATCCATTTTCTCAACGGCTCGGCCAGTTTCGGCAAATCCAAGAACAAGTGCTTGCTTTCCCTAAAATCAATATTGTTCTTCTTGCAGATTTTGCACAAGGGATTCAACAGTTCGATCGGATCCAGTACTTTCCCGCATTTTTCGCACTGGTCGCCCACCGCATTTTCATAAGCGCAATGCGGGCACTTCCCGCCCACGTACCTATCCGGCAAAAACCTCTTGTCGTTCAGGCAATACGGCAGCTTCAGGGTTTTTTCCTTGATCAGGCCTTTCTCGTAAATCTTTAGGAAAATCTCCTGCGTGGTCTCGTGGTTTTGCTTTGCGCTCGTCCTTCCGAAATAATCGAAGCTCAAACCCCACTTTTCGTAAACCGCCTTTTGAATCGAGTAGTATTTGTCAACGTAATTGCGGATGGGAGTTTTCTCCTCGAGAGCCGCGACTTCGCAGGCCGTTCCGTGCTCGTCCGTGCCGCAAACGAATATCACGTCTTCCCCCTGCAAACGCAAAAACCTGGCGTAAACGTCGGCGGGCAGCAAGCTTCCGAGCAAGTTGCCCAAGTGCTTCACTCCGTTGACGTAAGGCAGCGCGCTGGTGACCACTATCTTCTCCTTTGGGGAACTCTTGCTTTTCAAAAAACTAACCACCTTTCTGGAAATAGTATGATGGGGAAAGGGGAATTAAAAACAACGCGAAAAAAAGAAAGGGGGGAAGAAGGCTTACGAAGCCTTCTTCAGTTCCTTAATGCGCTCTTCAACGCCTTTCGCTTCCTTCTCGAGGGATTCCTGGTAATCCTCGAGCATCTCGACTTTCTCCTCCTTCGTCAGGAAGCCGCGAGATCCGTAGCAACCGCATCCGTCCATTCTTTGTCACCTCCCGACTCCATATCGGACATACGATATCTGCAAAGGTTTTATTTAAATATATCGGTTGTCCAATACGTTTTATGGGTAAAAGCGAAGGGTATTATTGCGACATGCGGGGCATGCTGTCGTTTTTGCTGCTTTTTTTGATATCGAAAAAGCCGATGCACGGGCAGGAGATCGCGGATGAACTGGAGAAAAGGAAAGGCGAAAGGCCCAGCCCGGGAACCATCTACCCCGCACTCAAGGGATTGAAGGAAGCTGGTTTCATCAAGGAGAAGAAAAAGGGGAAGACTGTCGTTTACACTATTACGGAAAAAGGCAAGGCTGGATTGAAAATCTCGAAGGAACGGTTTTGCCGGACGTTCATGGAAGTTTTCGAGCCCTGAAAAGCTCGTTCCGGCTTTAGTCTTAATCCGAGAGTTTTTTCTTCAACTCGGCTATTTCCTCGTGAAGCTTGCGGTTTCTCATGAGCGGGTCGTCCATGGCCTGCTTTTCAAGTTCCGCCAGCTTGGCCTTGAGGTTCGATTTTCTGTGCGCCAAATCAGATTTAGACAATGCCATTCCAAAACCTCCCTAGACTTCAAGTGCTCCGTCCGGGATTTGAACCCGAGTTGCTGGCTTGAAAGGCCAGCGTCCTTGGCCGAACTAGACGAACGGAGCAGTAGAAGAAGAATATGGTTCGGGAGAGTTTTAAATCGCTTTTCTTCGGCTCAAAGCCAGGAAGAGGGCTTCGGCAATCTCTTCCTTCGGTTTGAGCCTTCCGTTCGAAACGCACTTTACGACAACCCACTTTTTCTCTCTCGCCAAAGCCGAGTAGTTTTTGTAAACCCTTTTCGCGTACTCGAAATCCTTTTCGTGGATGTCTTTTGTAACCCCCTTGATTTTCGCCTTTCGTTTTCCGAAAAGCTTTGCACTTTGCTGTGGAGGAACGTCCAAAAACACCACGGCATTTGCTTTAGGCAATCCTTTTTCCAAGCGTTCAATCCATTCTATCAATTCCCTGCGCTTTTTGCCTTTCAAATCCGCCGAGGCGTAAGCCAGGTTGGATTGCGTATACCGATCCAGGATTACTGCAAAGCCTTTTTTCAAAAGCCCTTCGAGCTTTTTCTTCTGAGAATACCGATCCAGAGCGTAAAGCATTGCCGCGAATTTTCTCGACACTTTTTCCCTTTCCCCGAACTCGCCTTTCAAGTACGAAGCGACGAGGTTTCCGGATGGAGTGCCGTAGGAAGGAAAGTGCATTAAAACGGTTTTCCTGCCTTTTTTCCTCAGCCTTCCGGCCAAAAGCTTGGCCTGCGTGGCTTTCCCTGCAGCATCTATGCCTTCTAAAACGATTAAAGCCAATTCGCCCACCCTTATGCAGTGCTTACTTCAACAGGGTTTTCAGCAAAACCGCCGAAAACGGAATCAAGAGGTTGTCGTCAGCCTTCAAGTCTATTGATTCTATTATTCCCAGGAAAACGGAGTAGAAAACGGCCGTCTGCGAGCCTAGAAAGAACATCGAGGAGGCGACTCCGGCGAGAATGAAAGCCCCCAGCCCTTCGAACGTTTTCTTTTGGTTGAAGGGGATTTTTCTCGTTCCCGCCATTCCCACGATTGTGGCGAAACCGTCTCCGAACGCGAGAATCGCCAGAATACCCATGGCAAAAGCGAAATCGACCGCTGCAAACAAGAACAACGTTCCAACCAGGAAAGCCAAACCGCCTCTTGCCGGGATTTTCTCGGGCCTATCGAAGCTTTTCAGCATGAAATCAACGAACCGGTTTTCGTACCCTTCCGTTTTCAGTTGAACCAGTATCAAGCCCAAAACGAGCGATATGCAAAGCAGGATTATCGTCGCGTCCCTGCCAGCGAAGTTGGCTATGAATAGCAACAACGCCCCGAAAATCATGTGGATTATTTGCCTGCCCAATTCGTCCATTTTCCATCAAAACCTTTTTGTTCAATCCACTCTTTTCGTCAACAGGTTGTCTTCCAGCAACGAATCCACGTCCCACTTTCCGTACAAGGAACCGAAGAGTTTTTCGTTTATCTCGAAAACCGCTATGAAAACCATCGCCCCAAACGCCATTCCGCCCGCAATCTGGTCGAGAGAATGCACTTCCAGCCACAAGCGGGATAAGGGGATTATGATGGCCAGGAAGGCGTAAGGCCAGAACAACACCGTGCCTAATGCTCCAAATGCGAAAACCATCGCTATGACGGCGTGGTTGGAGGGAAAGCCGTCAGAGTCGGGGCATAAGATTTGGGATTCAAACCCGGTTGTCTCGCAAGGGCGCGAGTAGCCGAAGAAAGACTTCAAGCCTATGCTCAGGACTACGGCCAGGATAAGAGCTATGAGAAACACTTTCTTGTTTTTCGAGAAGGAGAAAACGGCTATCACTGAAAGGGCTATGAAGGCGATGAAGCCCCATTGGCTGTTGAAGAAGATGGAAACTGCGTCGAACAAAGCTTCAATCATTTTTGTTTTTACCCCAACTGGTTACCAAAGCAAGCTTTTTAGCCGTTATCAAACCCAATCTTTTAACCACAAGCCGGAGTAGCTCAGCTGGTTAGAGCGCCAGATTCATAACCTGGAGGCCGGGAGTTCAAGTCTCCCCTCCGGCATTCTCACTTCTTTTTCAAAAGCGCAATCGCCTTGTTCAGCAGCTTGCGGTTTGAAGCCGCGACGAAATTTCCGTTCCGGGTGGTCCAATCCTTCCCTTTCTCGTAAGCCACCACTCCGCCCGCTTCCCTCACGATTATAGCCGGAGGGCAGAAATCCCAAGGGTACAAGCTCAAGGAAACCGCCAAATCTATTTTTCCTTCCGCAACCCTGCAAATCATGGCCGCAACCAGGTAGGAAACCGTTGCCGCCAGGTGCGGAGCCAGATTGTGAACGATCTTGAAGTAAAGTTCTTTCGAACTGTTCCCTCCCTTCGGGCCGCCGGGAATTATGGCCATGCTTTTCTCCAAAACCTCGTTTTTCGAAACGCGGATCCTTTTTCCGTTGAGGAAAGCGCCGTTTCCCTTTGAAGCATAATAAAGTTTTTTCAACTCGGGCATGAAAACCGCGCCTGCAACAGGCTCACCGTCCAGGCAAACGGCAACCATCGACCCGTGAAACTCTAACCCTCTCGAATAATTGAAAGTCCCGTCCAACGGGTCGATGAACCACGTCAATCCTTTGCCTTCCTCGCCCCCTTCCTCTTCGCCCACGATGTGGTGGAGAGGATAGTTTTTGCGGATTATCTTTCGAATCGCCTTTTCAGCCTCGCGGTCCGCACTAGTAACAACGCTTCCGGCGTGGTAAACCCCGCTTCCCTTGATCATGTGCCCGATCTTGCCGAAATACCGGTGGGATATCTTCCCGCCCGCCAGCACGGCTTTTACGCATACTCTTTCGATCTTCTTGAAATCGTTTTTTGAATAACGCATTTTTCATCAAACCCCGTTTTTGTAGTTCAAGCGTGGAATGCTTCGACGAAATAATCCTGGCCTTGTTGTCTCAGGAAGATGTTGTGCGTAGGCAGGGAACGCTGGTTTTCGAGAATAAACTCTTTCAGCATGCGCAAGTCGGAGGGAATAACGTGGTCCGGCAATTTCGCCAACTCAAACCACTCTACCTGCCCTTCGATCGAACGCGTCAGTTGCAAGTGCTTCGGCTTCAATTCGCACACGAAGAGCAGGAAGTGTTCGGAAGGCTTTTCGTTCGGCAGTTCCTTGATTATCTCGTTCGCTATTCCTCTCAGTGCGATGAACTCGCAATCCAACCCCGTTTCCTCCCTGGCTTCGCGGATTGCCGCTTCCTTCAGGTTTTCCCCGAACTTTATTTTTCCGCCCGGAAAGCCCCAGTGGCCCTGGAATACAGCTCCCTCGCGTTTCAAAAGCAAAATCTTGCCTTCAAACAAAACGGCCGTTAGAACGACCGCAAGCGGATTGATCTCTTTCCCTTCGGCGTTTCCCTCGTCGTTTTCTTCGCTCACGCCAGTTTTCCCCTCGCAAACTCCTTCTTCCCGCCGCCCTTCGCCTTTTTCCTTTGCAATAATTCGACCGCATCGTCGCCGTTCTGCGTTCCGGCAGCAGCTGCGATGAATCCGTCCTTATTCCACAGCACGACGCTGCACTTGGGGTTGAGTTCAACGGTTTTCAAAACGATTTTTTCCAGCATCCTTTGCGGCGCGTTCAACTCCCTCTCGGTCTTCAGCGAGGAAGAGAATTCGCGGGCGTAGTGCTCGGCGCTCTTTTCCCAAAGCTCTTCCAATTCCTTCTT
>CAYOZI010000010.1:334-8424 GCA_964408425.1 Microcaldota archaeon | reverse complement strand
TGTGTTTTCCACTCTTCAAAAAACCTTTCCACGGCCGAAGGCAATTCGTCCAAATGAACGCTCAACACCTTCGCCGAATCGTGCAGGTATTGCTCTTGCGCTGCAACGTGGGCGATAGCCCTATCCCCGGCTTTGTACCTTATCCTCAGCACTCCGTCTTGCACCTGGTCTATTCCGACGAGCTTGATGAAACCGATATCCTTGGTGTTTTCGCAGTGGGTTCCCCCGCAGCATTCGATATCCCAGCCTTCTATCTCCACAATCCGAACAGTCTTCCCGGGAGGCCCTCCTCCCTGATAAATGCCGAACCCGTATTTCTGCTCCGCCTCTCCTCTCGGCATGAAATAGCATTTGATCGGCAACCCGTTCCTCACTATCTCGTTCGACAGCTTTTCTATCTCCTTCCTCTCCTCGTCTGAAATCTTCTTGTAATGCGTTATATCCACGTGCCCCTCGTCTTCATCTTTGCGTGAGCCGGCTTGCCAAATGTGCTTTCCCAAAACCCTGCGAGCAGCTTGGAGGACGACGTGGGTGGAAGAGTGGTGCTTTCGAATGTCCTCCCTCCTGTTTTTGTCCAAAAGCAAATCCACGGTCTTTCCTTTGGCGAAAGGATGGGGCTTTTCGAGATAGTGAATCACGAGCCCTTCCTGCTTTTGCGTGTCCTTCACGCGAACGCCGTCTATCCAACCGCGGTCTCCGCACTGCCCGCCGCCTTCGGGATAGAAAACGGTCTGGTCGACGACGAGCTTGTCGTCTTTCGACGCGAGGACCTTAGCCTTCAGCTCATACAAAAATGATTTGTCATAGTAAACGAGTTTCGTGGGTGCAATTTCCTCTGCAAAGTCCGTCTGCTTCTTCGCCTTTTCGTCCAGAGTGTGCTTTTCCGCGAGTTTCTTGTAGAAATCCGTGGGCGGCGAAATCTGCAACCCTTCTTTCTCGGAAATTTTCTCTACTAATTCAGGAGTTATTCCGTGGCTTTCGTACAGCAGCATCATCTTGTCGGAAGTCAACGCCTCCTTGCGTGAAATGACTTCGCGCACTTTGTTGGAAGCGCTTTTCAGGGTTTCAGAATACTTCTGCTTTTCCAAGTCGATTACTTCCTGCAATTCCGGAAGCCGCTCCGCAAACTCAGGCCATAACTCTTTCACGTCGTTTGCGTGCAGTTCCATCAACGCCATGAAATCCATATTCAAGTTGTAATCGTTGATGAACGCGAAACTCCTACGCAAAAGCAATCGAAGGTTGTAGCCTCCGCCCGTATTCGAGGGGATGGCTCCGTCTCCCAAAGCCCACAACAGGGTTCTGGAGTGGTCGCATAACGCATAGAGGGCTTGGACGGGCGAAATCTGTTCTTCCATCTCCTTGAGGGAAAGCCCGAGCATCGAAGCGATCTTTTGCTTTTCCTCGCGGACGTTTCTCACCGATTCAATATCCAAACCTGCCGAAAGCTGGGCGTAATTGTCGAAAACTTTTCCTTGGGCCTTCAAACCGCCTTGTTTTTTCGCGAAAGCGATGGCGTTGGGGAAAACGGCGTCGTAAGCAGTCTTTTCCCCCGAGTAATACCACAGCAATCTCTCGAAACCCCATCCGACGTCCACGATCTTCATGGGCAGTTCTTTCTTTTCGCTTCCGTTCCAGTAGTAATTCATGAAAACGCTATTGACCAGCTCGCTTCCGTTTGCGAAACTCTCGACGCAAGGGCCGAAGGCGGAAAAGTCGGGCATGCTCCAAACGTCTTCCGTGTACGTCAGTTCCCCTTTCGGGACTTTCAAAACCTGCGTGAGAAAATCGTAATTCAAACGCAGGCATCCGTCAATCCAATAGCTTTTCTTGTCCTTCGGATAGTTGAAGGCTTTCTGCCCGGCCATCATGAACCCTGAAAAATGCCTTCCCGTAACCCCGACGTTCGCTATATCGACAAACCGAAGGCAAGGCTGGGGAACGACCAGCGGGTTGGAAGGGTATTCGAATACGACTTTTCCCTGCTCCAGCCGCTGGAAATCCACCACATCCGCAATAACAAAAAACAGGTCGTCCCGCCATTTCGAAAGCAAAGGATATCGGTCTATAACTTCATGGTCGTTTTTCTTCCAGAAATTGGCGAATTTCTTCCAGAAATCCGCGTACCCTTCCTTTACGGGCGTTTTTTTGAAGAATGAGTAAGGCTCGTGGGAACTGTCCCCGCACGATTCCTTTCCGGAAGCAGTCCAATAGTTCTTCCCGCAGGTGGGGCAAGTTCTTCTCTCGAACCCCTCGTCTTCGAACAATTTCGTCTTATAGTATTTAGAATAGTCTTTCGAAAATTCTTTCCTGAAATCGTCTTTCGAAACCTGCAGAGGCATGATTGTAATTAACCCCCGCTTGAATTAAAAAACGATTGAAAAATAGTGGGAAAGGGTGTCGGGCCGTAGTCCGCTTTCTGTTGCTCGCGACATCCGTCTAAGCGCCCGGCAAACGGGGCTTGCACCGACTTTAGTCAGGCTCGTTTCAACCGCCTTTCGCGAAACGTCTTATTCGAGTCATCCTTTACGCGAAACGGTATCGTTTCTATTCCCGACTCTCGCCTAAAGCGAGGGCACGAATGCCTTTGCCCGCAATCTCTTGCAGGCGGGTGAGCGGAACTTCCTCAGCCGCTTTCCTTAATGCAGAAAAAGCTACCGACAGTCGCGCACCCAACACCCTATAGTACAGTATTGGAAAAGCGCGTTAATAAGCATTTAAAAAAAGCCACCGGCAAGGGGGTCCGCTCGAGTTTATATGCGGGGGTTTTCTGCGTCTCTTATGGCATTTATTAGGAGCAAGAAAGTCAAGGGGCACGAGTATTTTTATTTGGTTGAAAACGCCCGTTTTGGAAAGCGAGTAGTGCAGAAGGTAATAAAATACCTGGGCAAAAGCGGAGTGGCTTACGAAAAAACAACCAATTACCTGACAGCTAGGGACGTCAACGAGATTCACGAGAGGATCCTAAAGAAATTCGGCGGCGAACGGGGAATCATAAACTACGGTGCAATAGAATTCGCTTCGGATTATCTTCTTGACACCAAGTACTCGGCTAAAAGTTTGGACGCGAACATTGCAGGCAAGGCCGGCAGGCTAATGCAGTTCATAATTTCAAGGCATCCGTTCGTGGACGGTAATAAGAGAACGGCGTTCGAAGCAGCAAGGCTGTTTTTGATTCTCAACGGTTTTAACTTGAAATACGAGGTTGAAGATGCGGTTGCATTCTGCATTAAAACAAGCGAAGGGCGGATAAGCGAGGAGGAGGCGATAGAATGGATTCGGAAGAGGCTGCAGCCTTTAAGAAAAAGGGCGTAGTGCCTAACAACGAGGCGGTTAATAACCCTCAAAACGTTTTTTTGTTCAAGGCGGTTCTAGTGGACAAAAAATCGAAAAACAAGGGCGTTAAATTCAAGAATGCGGATTCCAAGACTATTGGAAACATTATCGACGCTCTTTTGGAGATAGACAAAAAAGTTTTGGAAAAACTTTCGTAAAAGTTATGCACTGGCGGTTAGCTTGAAGCGCAAAAGAAAAAGAGGCTTGAGACTGGTAAAACCGGTCGAGCTTGGCAAAGGCACGGAAAACTTAAGCAGAGAGATAGATGAAATTCTCTACGGATAGATTAATTTTAATGAAGAAAAAGCAGAAAAAAAGAACGAAAAAATCAAGGAAAAATATTTTTGATTGATATTTCAATCAAACTTATTTGCGTCTGCGCCTTCTCTTTGCCATAGGTTAGTCACCCGCCTTTATTTTTTTTGAACTTATCAACCGAAATCAGTATTTAAACATATGTAAAAAAAGTTTAAGGAAAGTTTTTTGGCGGAAAAATAAAGCGTTGTTGTAAAATGGAAAACGAAAGGCTGAGGGAAGCGTTCAACTCGGCCCAATCGCTGTTGGGAAAAAGTTTTTTCGTGAAAGCCGAATTCAAAAAGTACGCGGGATTGAAAGCAAGGGCGGAATTGAAGGAAGGAAAGATTATTGCGCGAGTAAGCGACGGTTTCGAGAACGCGGAAAGGGAAGTGCTGGTAGGTTTGGCGTTAACTTTGCTGGGCGGCTTGTTCAAAAAGAAAATAGACAATGCTTACACAAAGGCGTACAAGGAATTTTCCACCAGGGAAACGACGAGTTCATTCCACGACTCGCTGAGAAAATTGCGCGGGAGGAAAACCGAAAGGGAATCTCTCGGGGAAGCACACGACCTGCTCGCAATCCGGGAAAGCTTATTCACAAGGTACGGAGATATTCTCGGTGAATTGACTCCGCGGCCTTCGATAGGGTGGACTGAGGGGGAAAGCAAAAGGGTTCTGGGTTTTCATGACGGTGCATTCAATTCGATCGCAATTTCAAACGCGTTGGACGGTGAAATGGTTCCGCGTTTTGTCGTGGAGTACGTGGTTTACCACGAACTGCTTCATTGCAAGCATAAAGTCCTCTTTCAGCGCGGCGAAAGCATGCGGAGAACCGTCCATCCTAAGGAATTTCGCGATGACGAGAAAAAATTCGTTTTAGCCGACAAAGCCGAACAGTGGATTCAACGCAACCTGTGAAATTTGGCGGTAAAATCCTTCACTCGCCCTTTCTCCACCGCAACTCTTTCCTTTGCCAGTTTCAACGCCTTCGCTTCCGGACCGTGCGCAAACCCTCCGAGCGAACCGTTGCTATTCACCACTCGGTGGCACGGAACCCCTTCGTAAGGGTTTTTGTTCAAAGCATTGCCCACAGCCCTGGCGGCGTTCGGATTTCCCACTGCTTTCGCTATTTCAGCGTAAGTAGACACTTTGCCCCTGGGAATTTTAGAGCAGGCGGCGAAAACCAGCATCTGGAAGCGGGTGAAAGACATTTCAAAGCAATTGCTTTTCGCTGAAAACCTGTTCGCAGTAGGCGCATCTCAGTTTCACCGGATCCCGCTCTTCGACGCGGAACTTGAACCGGTTTTCGGAGTTGCTGATGCAATTCTCGTTCGGGCATTTGCCGATCGAATCAGTAATCTCGTCGGGAAGGGAGACCCTGAATTTCTCGACGATCTTGTAATCCTTCACCACGTCGATCGTAATGTAAGGAGACAATACGGCCAGTTTTTGCAGTACCGCTTTCGGAAATCCCTTGCCTTCGATCTTCAAAACGTCTTTCAGCCCGTACTTCGAGCTCGCTACGTTGGTCAAAAGCGTTATCGTGCCCGGAAAATCCTCGCCAACGCCCAGTATTCCCAACACCCGGAAGCTTTTTCCGGCCGGAATGTGGTCTATCACGGTCCCGCTTTCTATCTTGCGGGCCTTCAAAAACTCGCCTTTCTTTTCCCCATCCATAGTTCAATCGCCCAGTATCTCCTTCAAAATCGCCATCCTGACTGCAATCGAGTTGTACGCATATTCGGTAATCTCCTCGTCCGACCTTCTCTTCCTCAAAAGCAAGACTTCCTTGGGCAAAGCCAAAAGCTCGGGGGTGGAAACTATCTTTTGCAGCCGCGTGGCGTAAACCGCCGTTTTGCCGGCCGGGTTGAAGGAAGACGATTCCCTTATTTTCACGGAATCCCGCAGTTCGTTCAGCATCGAGGAAGGAAGCTTCTGGTCCTGCGGTGAAACCAAATCGATCGAAACGTCGTAGTGTGAAAGCAAGGGCAACAGGGAATGGACGGTCCGGCTGTCCCTCAAGTTTCCCACCAGGGCAATCTCCCCGCCCAGTTTTTTCTTCCTCCACAATTCGAAGAAATACGACAATGCGGTCGTAGGGTGCTGGTTTCCCCCGTCTCCGGCGTTGATAACCGGAATGGAAGACGCTTCCGCAGCCAAAGCCGCGCTCCCGTCTTTCGGATGGCGGATGACTATAACGTCTCCAACCACGCTCATGATGCGGCTGGCGTGAAACAGCGTTTCTTCCTTGAACAACTCGGCAGAGTCAAGATGCCCGTAATTTATGACGCTGGCGTGCAAGTGATTGGCAGCAGAGAGAAAGAAGGAATTCGTCCTCAAGGAAGGGCTGAAAAATAAATTTATGACTGTTTTCCCCTTCAAAACATCAAGAGTCTCGTTTTTCTTCAAGACCGAAAGCATTTCGTCGGCAGTCTTGCATAACGATTCTATCTCCTTCTTCTGCAAGCCGCGCGTTGTAACGAAATCCCTTCCCTTCATTACGCCCATTTTTCATTCCACCGCTTTGTTCAAAACAACGTCATTCAAAGATATCACGCCAAAATCCTTAAACCTTCCTTCAGCCAAGAGGTCGGCAATCTCGAGAGCCATGAAATACCCGTAAACGCAAGGAAGCCTGTATTGGATGGCTTTCTTCCTTATCGCCGATTCGGAGTCGTTGTTGAAGCTCACTACGAACGAAACCCCGCCGTTCTCGATTTGTTCCAAAGCCTTTGAAGCGTCGGTATAAACCTTCAAGCCCGTATCTGCAAACTTTTGGACCAAAACCTTCCTCCACTTTCCGCAATCGCCCACGAAAACCGTTTTTCCGAACTTCCAGCCGACGGCTGAAATGGCCTTTCCGAACGCTTCGTCGTAAGTGCTTCCAATGCCCATAACCTCTCCCGTAGACTTCATTTCCGCCCCCACGACCGGATCGACGTCTGGAAAACGGTTGAACGGAAACACGGGAAGTTTAACGCAAAAATGCGAGGGAATGACGGTTTCGGGAAAACCTTCGAGGGTCATGACTCCGGCCTGGATTTTCGCCGCTATCTTCGCAATGGGCATGCCGATCGCCTTGCTGACAAAAGGAATCGTGCGAGACGCTCTGGGGTTCACTTCCAGCACGAAAACCTCGTCCCCCTTTACTGCCATTTGAATGTTGCATAGTCCTTTGATTTCCAACGCCAAAGCTATTTTCTTTGAATAATCGGTGACTTTCTGCCTTGCTTTCGGGGAAATAGTATAGGCGGGGATAACGCACCCGCTATCTCCGGAATGAATTCCCGCCTCGTCAATCTGCTCCATTATGCCCGCGATGAAAACTTTCTTCCCGTCGCTCACCATATCCACGTCCAATTCCACCGCATCTTCAAGAAAATGATCTATCAAAAGAGGATGCCCTTCCGAAACGTCGATAGCCTCGTCGATCTTTCTCTCCAATTCAGTCTGGGAGTGGACTAGATGCATAGCCCTGCCCCCCAAAACGTACGAAGGACGAATCAAAAGCGGATAGCCGACGAAAGAAGCTATTTCCAAAGCTTCAGCCTTTCCGAATGCCAAGCCGCTTTCCACAACGGGAATTCGCAGTTCTTTCATGAGTTTCTTGAACTTCTTCCGGTCGGAAGCAACGTCGATGTTCTCGACGCTCGTCCCCAAGATTCTCACCCCGTTCTCTGCCAACGGAATCGCAAGGTTGATGGAAGTCTGCCCGCCGAATTGCACTACAACCCCTTCCACCTGCCCTTCCGCTTTCACGACGTTCAAAACGTCTTCCAAAGTCAAAGGTTCGAAATACAAACGAGAAGAAACGTCGAAGTCGGTTGAAACCGTCTCCGGGTTGTTGTTTATGATTATGGCATCAAAGCCCTCTTCCTTCAACGCCTGTACCGCATGCACCGTACAATAGTCGAATTCTATTCCTTGTCCAATGCGAATCGGACCGCTTCCAATAATGATTATCTTTCGCTTGTGCTCTTTGTCCGTGATTTCAGTTTGGCTTTCGCAAGTGGAGTAGAAGTAAGGCGTTAACGCAGGAAATTCGCCGGCGCAAGTGTCAACCATCTTGAAAACAGGATGCAACCCCTGTTTTTCCTTCATGAAGCGGATGACTTCAGTGCTTCTTCCCGAGAATTTGCTTAACACCGAATCCGGAATAGATAGTTTCTTTGCTTTTTCCAGCGTTTCCTCATCCAAGCCTGTCTTGGTTTTTTCAATCAGCAAAGCAATGTTCTTTATTTTCTCTAGAAACCAAGGGTTGATGCTGGTGGTTTTGGAAATATCTTCAACCTCATAATTCTTCAGGGCTTCAAGCAAATCGAAAAAGCGAGAGTCGGAAGGTTTAGCCAATTCTTCCAAAGGCAATAATTTCGTGACAAAGCGTTTTTCCACGGAACGAATGGCTTTGTTGAACGCTTCTTCAAAAGTCCTTCCGATAGCCATCGTTTCTCCGGTAGA
>CAYOZI010000010.1:0-324 GCA_964408425.1 Microcaldota archaeon | reverse complement strand
GGTGCTTCTTCCGGAGAATTTGCTTAACACCGAATCGGGAATGGAAAGTCTTTTTGCTTTTTCCAGCGTTTCCTCGTCCAAACCGGTCTTGGTTTTTTCAATCAGCAAAGCAATGTTCTTTATTTTCTCGAGAAACCACGGATTGATGCTGGTGGTTTTGGCTATTTCAGCCACAGGGTAATTCTTCAGGGCTTCAAGCAAATCGAAGAAACGAGAGTCGGAAGGTAAAGCCAATTCTTCCAAGGGCAGCAAACGGGTTACAAAACGCTTTTCCACGCTACGAATGGCTTTGTTGAACGCTTCTTCGAACGTTCTCCCAATAGC
>CAYOZI010000009.1:28251-32688 GCA_964408425.1 Microcaldota archaeon | reverse complement strand
GTAGAAAGAGTTTCATTCCGTCCCATTCGTATGGCGTGAAGATAAACAAATTTCCGAGGATGAACAAGGGGGTTGAAGCGAGAAAGAATTGTTTGACTTTGGGTTTCGCCAGCTTGTAGCCTATTGCGCCTAAAACCAAGTATATTCCCAGGTTTTTCGCCCAGAACAAGACTATTGAAATCAGGTCTTGGGCTGGCGACATCCAGCCCAGTTTGAATCGTACGAAGGATAAGGCGTTGGTTTTAGCCAGAAAACCGGTTCCCCAAAAGACTATTGCAGCTAAGACTAACGTAATTCCAAGTGTTTTCTGGAGTTCCTTGTTTTTCCATCTCTTGTCGAAAGCTAACAGCCCAATGAAAAACGTTATGCCGAGAATGAATGCAAATAGGTTGAACGGAATCAAGAACGGTAAAAGCAAAGCCCGATTGAACTGGCCTTCCCAAAAGCCGATTAGTATTACTGCCAAAAGCGCCAGTCCGAAAGCCATCGTAGGCTGGAACAATAATGTGCTCGTGACTATGGTTTCAAACGCGTAATCTGGATAATAACGCACGTAAAGAAAGTTCGGATTTTTCAGGAAATCCGTGAAATTATCCGCCGTAATCGGGTTTTGCTGGAGGTAGGGGATGAACGCGAAGTTGCCGTTGAACAAAAACAAGGCTATAGCGACGTAGGGTAGCCAACGGTGTTTTTTCGTGATCTCTGGAAACATTTTCCTGAATAAGATGAACAACAGCAATACGAGCGATGCGTTCAGCAAAACGTTGGGGAGAATATACGCGAATTGAAGTGAAAATCCTCCGACCATCAGCGAGGCGGAAAACAAGTGGAGAAAGTAATAGTACGTCAACGGAATTCCGGCGAACAACGGATTTTCGGGAGGAAAGTTGCCGTTAGCGAGAGAGGCGATTATGGACTTGTGAAAGCCGAAGTCCGTTCGAATACCTCTAACTTCACCGTCTTCGTAGTGGAACATTAAGTAATTCATTCCCGCGAAGAAAACCAAAGCAAGAATAGCCAACGGCAACAGATTTTTCTCAAGAAAATGTTTTTTCACGCCTATTTTCTTGTGGAAAAACCAGGCGGCTGCAATGACGATTACGCTGGATAGGGCTACGCTGTACGGCGTAAAGCCTATTGCTAGCGAAATAACGAACACAACCCATGTTGAAACCAGAATTCCGAGCGGCGAGGCGAATGCAAAATGGTTTTCCGGCGAGAGTTTTTTGGAGAATACAAAGCCGACAAAAGCGGTTGCAAACAGGAACAAAATTCCTAGTAGCATGAAATCAAACTCCTTCTCTTAATGCTGCAGGCCACTTGTCTTGAGCGTAGAAAAACAATGCTACTCTTCTTTTCAACTCTTCAGGCAAAGGAGATATTGCCGCGGGAGTGAAATGCGAAAGTTGTTTGAACTGCTCTCCGAAACCCAGTTCTTCCGCCTTCGCTTCCAAATGGAATTTCTCGTTTTTGAACTTCAAAACATCCAAAGCGTAAGCGTTGAAAACCTTCCTCGCATAATCGGGAATCCGATCTTCTATCGAATCCGCCATCATCCTGCCTTCCTCTAGGGAATCCTTTATGGCCAGCCCGATTACGCCCCCCTTCAATTCTCCAGCAAGGTTGGGCAAAAAAGAATTAGGCGAAGGGGCTTTAGTATGGAAAACCGCAGGGTTGGCAATTGCGTTAAACGGTTTTTCGTTAACGCAGTATTCGGCCATGGTTCCGTAAATCCCGTCTTCAACCCTGTAGTCAGTTGGGAAAAAGCAGTATTTCTTCAAAACGTCATAGTGGATTCCGCAATTCCCTCCGACCATTCCCATGCTCTCGACCGGGGAATCGGTTTCTTTCGGAATTCCCGCGAAAAACGATTCCAGCTGTTCCGAAGCGGAAGCATTTCCCGTCTGCGAATAGTCTTCCAAAACGTTCATGATATCCAGAATTATTTGACTGCTGCCTCCTGCATGCCGCAAGTACTTTCCAACGACGATTTTTTTGCCCTCGTCAAACAGTTGAGCGTATTTTTCCAGCGGGTTTCCGAAAGGCGTGGTGTCGTCATCGGAAAAAACCGCGTTGGCGTTTTGCCTGAACGCGTGATAAAGGCAAATATTCCTATTCCCTCCGAATTTTCCTTGGAACAAAGGCTTGAACTCGTCCTTGACCGTTGTTTTGAATGCTTCTTCGTAAACGTGGGTGGCGTTGAATTCGGAAGCGAGTTTTTCGTTGGCTGCGTGAGTGGCGTTAGTGTCTACGATCAAGACTTTGGTGTTTTCGTCGAAGTTTTTGGAATGGGCATAGAGCGAAAGCTCGAGCTTGTCGGGATTGTTTGAAACGAAACAGGCCAAGATTGCCATGCTAAAGACTAGAAGGGTAAAGAAAAAAGGCTTTATCTTGACGCGAGTTTCACGTCTTCGGCCGTCACGGTCTTCCTTCCGGCGTGCTTGGAGAATTGCACGGCTTTCTGTGAGATTTTAATGCCGTTATCCTCCAGTACGTCCGCCAGCGCCTTGGCGGCGTCGGGCGAAACCCTGTCCGCGCCTGCCTTGCGGATCAAGCGTTCGACTGGAGCGACCGGAAGAATTGCCATGTTTGAAACCCACCTCTGATTGAAAACTGTTTTTTCACGGTTAAAGGGAAACAAAAATATTTTTCGGCGCTTAAAAAGATAGTGCTTCCACTAATAATGTTGTTAAAACAATACGAATGGCGTTACAGGTGAGTGGGAATAATGCTTGATTTGAGTCTGTTGAGGAAGGGAAAGGCGGAATTGCGTGATTACCAGATTAGGGCAGCGGAGAAGCTGTTCGATTCGAAGAGACTGCTGGTGGTGATGCCCACTGCTCTGGGCAAAACGTTCGTTGCAATCCTCGCGATAGCCCATTTGTTGAAAAACAACCCCAAAAAAATCCTTTTTCTCGCGCCTACCAAGCCTTTGGTGTTGCAGCAGGCGAAAAGGCTTGAAGAATCCGTAGACACTCTTGAGGAAATTGCGGTTGTAACGGGCGAAGTGAAGCCTGAAGAGCGGAAGGAGAAATACAAGACTGCAACGGTGATTTTCGCCACTCCACAGACTATTGCCAACGACCTGAAGCACGAGAGAATTGCGCTGAAGGATTTTGCTCTCGTGGTTTTCGACGAGGCGCACAGGAGCGTGGGCAATTACGCTTACGCTTTGATAGGAAAGAAAACCCGTGAGAGCGGGGCTTTGGTGTTGGGGCTTACTGCCAGCCCTTCTGCCGACAAAAAGAAAACGATGGAAATTTGCGAGAACCTCGGGATTGAAGCGGTCGACATTAAAACCTCGCATGACGAGGAAGTGCAGGAGTTCATCAAGCCCGTGGAATTCCACTGGATTTTCGTGGAAATGCCGAGGGAATTGCTGGTTTTGAAAGAAAAACTGGAGCTGTTGTTGGCCGAACCAGTCAAAAGGATTTCGGAAAGGGGTTTCATGAGCTTCAAGCAAAGCCCCTCGCGAAAAGAACTGTTGATGTTGAGGCTGAGGTTTTTGGGGTTGGCGAAGCAAAACCCGTCTTTCTATTCGCTGTTGAGCGACATTGCGAAAGCGCTGAATGTCGCCCACGCGATCGACATGCTGGAAAGCCAGGGCGTAAGGCCGTTGATGGAGTTTATCGACAGCTTGGGAAAGAGGGATAAGAAAACGAAGGCGGTGCAATCGCTTTTGGCTGACGCACGGCTTAAGGAGATAAGGAAAAACTGTGAGATGCTGTTGGAGAAAAACATCGAGCATCCGAAAGAAGGGAAGTTAGCCGAAATAATCCGCGCCCAAACGAAATTGGGTAAGAGCGTGATTGTTTTCGCCCAGTACAGGGATACGGTGGCGCAATTGGCCAGGGTGGCCAACTCGTTGCCGGGCGTTAAAGCGAAGACGCTGGTCGGCAGGTCTGACGATGGCATGAACCAGAAAGAACAGCATGAAGTGGTGGAGAGCTTTAGGGACAAGGAGTTCAACGTTTTGATTGCTACGAGCATAGGCGAAGAGGGGCTGGACATTCCAGCCGTTGATATGGTCGTATTTTACGAAGCGGTTCCTTCCGAAATCCGCTTGATCCAGCGCAGGGGAAGGGCTGGAAGGATGAAGATCGGCAGCGCGATAGTTCTCGTTACAAAAGGCACGAAGGACGAGGCGTACTTGTGGCTTTCGAGAAACAAGGAAAAGAAAATGATCGAGCATTTGAAATCGATGCAGGAGTCGGGCGTCCCCCGGCGTTCTGGGGAGAAGAAAAAGAAAGGGCAGACTACCATCGGAGACTTTTCGTGAGTTGGGCATATGGAATTGGTTTTCGAAAAAAACGACAAGGTGCAGGTTTATTGCGACGACCGGGAAGAGAATACGGATGCGGTCGACCAGCTGAAACGCCTCGGGGTAATCGTGAAAAGCGTTAGGCTGGATGTAGGTGATTTCGTTTTGAGCGACAG
>CAYOZI010000009.1:5147-28241 GCA_964408425.1 Microcaldota archaeon | reverse complement strand
AGGGCTTGCGTCGAGCGGAAAACGGCGGCAGATTTCGAGAGCAGCGTTATCGACGGGAGGCTTTTCACCCAAGCGCAGGAGTTGAAGGAAAACTTTGCCTCTCCGATTATTGTGATCGTCGGCTTTGATTTCGAGCGGCTGCACGAAAATGCGATCAGGGGCGCGTTGATCGCCTTGGCAGTGGATTACAAGATTCCCGCGTTCTTTTTTCACGATGAAGAGGATTTGGCGGAGTTCCTCTTGGTTTTGGGGAAGAGGGAACAATTGTTGAAGCCTAAGGAGATGAAAATCCAGTTTTCAAAAAAAGGCTCTTCCGTAGAACAGCAGCAGCGGTTGATAGTTGAATCTCTGCCGATGATAGGGCCTAAGAGCGCGTTGGCGTTGCTGGAGCATTTCGGAAGCGTGGAGAAAATCGTTTTAGCAAGCGATAAAGAACTTCAAGCCGTGAAAGGAATAGGAAAACAAAGGGCAAAACAGATTCGCGCAGTGTTAAGCCTGCCGTTCAAGTGAAGTTCAAATAGTCTGGAATGTTTCCATGAACTTTTTGCTCGGTTTCAACAAACGCGTGTTACCCTTCTTCTCCCAATCGACATACCCCTTTTCCTTCAATTCCGTCGTGTAAAGATAGATTTCCCCTTTGAAGTATTTTTTCAATTCCGATTGTAGAAGCTGCCCTTTTTTCGCGACGAGCGCGAGGATTTTAGTGGATTTTCTGCTTAAGTCGGGTTTTTTCGACAGTTCGGAAACGTTTTGCAGGAATTCCGGCTTTACCTGCATTGAAGCGCCGTCTTGTGCGATTATGATTTCAATGGCCCCTTGCTTTTGGGTGTAGTCTTCCTGTAACTTTTCAACCACGGTTCTCAACGCCGCTTTGGATACGCCAGTAACTGAAGAGAGTTCTTCGAAAGAAACCACCCTATTTGCTAAAAACAACGCCGCTTCCAGGGTTTTCAAAACATCAGCGATCTTTTCCTTGTTTTGGAGGTTGAGCTTGGGCAAAGGCCGGTTTTCCTCTTGTTTTTCGGCAGCCTGATTCCCCGGCTGTTCTTTCTGGATGGTTTCTTCTTCGTCGAAACTGGCGGAATCGCCTTCCTCGGACTGTTGGATTTCAAACTCGCTCTTCATGGCAAAATCCTTTGCTGCGACAACCTTTAAATAACCCTTTCGAGCAAAATTCTTTCTGGCTGCATTCTGCTTTCGTGAGACTGCAGACTAAACACGCATTCCTCTTTCGCTTTGAAAACGCGGAATGGATGCTTTTGAAGGTGTAAGAAATGGTAGAATTTTTGATTCCGCAGGAGAAGTATTTGGAAGCAGGCGCCCACATAGGGACCCGCAACAAGAACGGCGGGATGAAAGAGTTCATCTACAAGGTTCGCGAGGACGGGCTGCACGTTCTGGATTTGAAAAAACTCGACGAGAGGCTGAAGGCGGCAGGCAAAATGCTTTCCGACGCGCCGGACAAAAACGGGGTTTTCATAGTTTCCAACAAGGACAACGCCAAAACCGCTATCCAGAAGTTCTGCGGGCTGACGGGATTCAACGCTTTGATGGGCAGGTTTACTCCCGGACGTTTTACGAACCCGTCTAGGGATGATTTCGTAGAACCGAAATTGGTTTTGGTTGTAGACCCGGGAATGGAAAAACAGGCTGTCCGCGAGGCGTTCAGCATCAACGTTCCGGTAATCGCTTTGTGCGATACGAACAACAACCCTTCGATGATCGATTTGATTCTCCCTACGAACAACAAGGGTAGAAAGGCAATAGCGCTGGTGTTCTGGGTTTTGGCCAGGGAGATCGCCAAGAACAGGGGCGAAATCTCTTCTTACGAGGAATTCGCGCACCCGCAGGAAGAGTTTGAAGCCGTTTGAAATTTCAATAGCTTCTTTCGACCAGGTAATCCGCGAAAGCCCTTAGCTTTTCCTTGCCTGAGTTGTTGGGCAGTGTTTTCTCGACCTTAGCCCAAGCGTTTTTGACGAGCTTGGCGGCGGCTTGCCTAGCGTATTCTATCGAGCCTGCCTGGTTCAATATGCCTATGGCTTCGTTGATCAAAGCCTGGTTTTTCGTGTGCATAGAAAGTATTTCTTTCAACCGCGTTTTTCTCGGCGAATGTTTGAGCGAATGGATAACCATCAGCGTGATTTTTCCTTCGCTTACGTCACCGCCTATCTCCTTTCCGTACTTCCCGCCCAAGTCTTTCTTTCCTTCCTCTCCGGCGGTTAGGTTCAAGATGTCGTCTTGAATTTGGAACGCTATCCCGATGGTTTCGACAAATTCGTCTAATGCGTATAGTTGTTTGGGCGTAGCCCCGCCTAACACCGCGCCGATTTTGGCTGCCATCCTGGCCAAGCAACCGGTTTTGTAAGCGCACATCTGCAAATACTCTTTCTCCGAAATGTCGTGCTTCAAGCCCTTGTGCCAGTAAATGTCCATTCCCTGGCCGAGGGAAACGTTGATCATTTCCTGAGCGTAAACCTCGTACAACGCATTTTTGGTTTTATCGGAAAGGGAACTTTCCATTATTATTTTCAATGGAAGGAAGTACATGGCGTTGCCCGCGTTGATGGCTAGGTCGTTTCCGTAAATCTTGTGAATGCACGGTTTTCCCCTTCGAAAGTCGGAATTATCTTCGATGTCGTCCACCATGAGCGTTCCGTTGTGCACGACTTCGGAAATTGACGCGAAGTCCAAAAACTTTTTCGGGTTTTTGCCGAGAGCTTCTATGATTATGAGCGTCAGCCCCGGTCTCCATCTCTTGCCTCCCCGGTCGAGCAAATCCCAGATTGGGGTTGAAATGGATTGTGTAATGCTTCGGGTGTCGTAAGCGTAACGGGGTTTTCCTGCCATTCTTTCCAAAGGCGCGCCTTGAAACTGGCGGGGAATGTTTTTTTCTATCGCCTTGTCAATCAAAGGCTTGTATTCCGAAAGGATTTTTCCAATATTTTTTTCCATGCTTCCCACCTTCAGTCCAATTCATACAAAACGCCTTTAGCCACGACCGCAACCGCCTTTCCCTTCAAAACCATCCCGTCGAAAGGAGTATTGCGGGATTTAGACTTGAATTTCGAGGAATCCACGATCCATTCTTTCTCGGGGTCGATTATAGTCAGATCAGCGTCAAAACCCGGTTTTACGCTTCCCTTTGATTCGAGGTTTACGAGTTTTGCGGGGTTGAAAGACGTTTTTTCCGCAAGCTGGATCCAATTCAGCGTCTTGGTTTCGATAAGATTCGTTATGCTTAAGCCCACCGCCGTTTCCAGCCCGATTATTCCGTTAGGCGCTTTGCCCCAGCCTCCGGCTTTTTCTTCCGCGGTGTGGGGCGCGTGGTCGGTGCCTATGACGTCGAAAACCCCGTTTTTCAAACCCTCGCGAAGTGCCTTCACGTCTTTCTCTTCCCTCAACGGCGGGTTCATTTTCGCGTCGGTTCCCTTTTCAAGTAAAGCATATTCAGTGAGGGAAAAGTGGTGGGGCGTGGCTTCGGCAGTTACGTTCAACCCTTTGGCTTTGGCTTTTTTCACCGCGTCCACCGTTTCCTTCAAGCTCAAATGGAGAAAATGTTCTCTTCCCCCCGTTTCCTCGACCAGCCTCAAATCCCTTTCCACGCAATTCAATTCCGCTTCCCTGGGAAATCCGTTCAACCCCAGTTTTTCAGCAGCCCTCGCTCCAACGCACTGCAGTCCCTTGACTAGGTTCTTGTCTTCGCAGTGCTCCGCCAGCAAAACTCCCGTTTTCTTGGCTTCAGCCAAAGCGCTTTTCATAACCGAATCGTTTTGAACGGGGTTGCCGTCGTCGGTAAAGTAAACCGCCCCAGCGTTTTTCAACGCCTGAAAATCCGCGAGCTCTTCACCGGTCTGCCCGAGGGTGATTGCTGCGGCGCAGAAAACGCTGGGCTCCAACCCCGCGCTTTTCTGCAAGACGAAATCGACTACCGAAGGATTGTCGATTACGGGTTTCGTGTTGGGCATTGCGACGATTGAAGTGAAGCCGCCTGCAATCGCGGCTTTGCTTGCCGAAACCAAATCCTCCTTGTGAGTAAAACCCGGGTCTCGGCAGTGCGTGTGCAAGTCAATCCAACCGGGCATTACCAGCATCCCGTCCGCGTCGAATTCTTTAGGCGAGGAAAGCCTGTCAGCGATGATCTTTCCGCCTTTAACCCGTATGCTTCTCGCTTCCTGAATTTTCGATTCCGGATCGACTACGACCCCGTTTTTCAACAGCAGTTCCCAGTTCATTCTTTCTTCAACCGTTTCCCTTTATTCGAGTATTTCCACCGTATCCACGATTCCATCGCCGTTCTCGTCGAAACCCTGCGCGACTTTTGCGAAAACAGTTCCGTCGAAACTATTCCCTTGCTCAAGCTCCTTTTTCTTTTTTAGTATTGCCAGGATTCCTACCCTCGTCGCATGGTGGTCCCTCCCCGCAATGACAAAAACATTTTTCCCTTCGGCGAAAGGGCTTTCTATGGTTTCGATTATACCCACATTTTCCGAATAGGTTTTTCCGGAGAGTTTCGAGACTACGTCGAACGTCTTTTCGTCAAAGCGGATGGGAAGATGGGAATTGGCTTTGGCGAGAATCGTATTAACTTTCAACCCCCCGACCAAGAACATGTTTTCCTTCAAAATGCTGTCCCTCGCTTCAGTATCCAGGTAATACATCGGGTAATCGAAAGCAGCGTATTGCCCGAGGAATGCGCTTAATTCCAACGCGCACAATTCAGAACCGCGGGCGCGGTAGGGACCGTGCGGGTCCGGGCTGCCGACGATTATCTTTGCATCCAAAAACCCGTTGTTCACGAAACCGTCGAGAAAAGAGGGCGGTTTCTTTTTGGAGAACGTGAACGGCTTCCATTTTTCGTTCACGACGAATGCGAGGGCGTCGGCAGGAAACGAGTATTTTCTTGCCAACGCCCCTCTTTTTTCTATTCTAGCGCCGGGGGTTATCACGCCCGCTTTCTCCAACAACCGGAAATGGTAGTAAACCGTCTGGACGTGCATTTTCAGTTCTTTAGCTATTTCCGCGGGGTATTTGGGGCTTTGCGAGAGCGATTCAAGGATTTTCAGCCGGTCTCCCGAAAAAATCTTGATGGATTTTTCCGCAACTATCCTAGCGTTCAACGCCTTTTCTTCCACCACCAGCTTAGCTTCCACGGTCAAGCACCAAGAGTTTGATGTTTTTCATAATATTTGTTACAATTTGTTTAAAAAGATATGAGTTTATGCCTCGAACGTATGAAAAAATGTTGAAGGGTGGTTATATACCTTCGCCGGATAGGGTGTATTGCGAAAAAGCGTAACCCCTCTTTTTCGGAAAGGGAAGGCCGCACGGCTGTAAAAGCGCGGCCTTTTTCAATCCGGAGGGAACAAGGATATTTCTCGAAAAATAAAGGGTGTTGTTTGACGTGTGCGGAATAATCGGGTATCTCGGGCCCAGGAAGGCCGGAGAGGTTTTGCATTCAGGCTTGAAGGCTTTGGAATACCGCGGGTACGATTCAGCGGGAATAGCGGTTTTGCAGAACCCGAAGGGCGAATTGCTTGTTTTGAAGGATACTGGAAAGGTTGACGAAATCAATTCGAGGCTGAAGCTTTCGGAAGTTGAAGGATTAGGCGGGATAGCGCACACGCGGTGGGCCACTCATGGGGGCGTTACGCCGTTCAATGCACACCCCCACGTTTCCTGCGACGGAAAGATTGCTTTGGTGCACAATGGAATTATTGAGAACTATGTCGAACTGAGGGGCAGGCTTTCCGAGAAAGGGCATTCTTTCTCTTCACAGACGGATACTGAAGTCATCCCTCACTTGATCGAAGAGTCTTTGAAAAGCGGAATGGGTTTTGAAAAGGCGGTTTTGAACGCCTGCTCGCAGTTGAAGGGCTCCTTCGCTTTCATCGCGTTGTCTTTGGACCATCCTGAAAAGCTGGTTGCCGCCAGGAACGAAAGCCCGCTGATAATCGGGCTTGGCGCGGACGAGGTTTTCGTAGCCAGCGACGCCCTCCCGTTTTTGCCTTACACGAAGAACGCGGTTTTCCTGGATGACGGGGAAATGGCGGTTTTGGACGCGGCTGGCGGGGCGCACGCTTATTTCGACTTTCGCAGCGGAAGGCAGTTGGTGAAACAGTCTTCGGAAATAAAGTGGAATGCGGAGCAGGCGCAAAAGGGGGAGTACGAGCATTTCATGCTTAAGGAAATCATGGAAGAGCCCGTTGTTTTCAAGCAAGCGGCTCTCCAGGACGAGAAAACGCTTTCGGATTTCGCCCAAGGTATAATGCAGGCGGAGAGGGTTTTGGTCATCGCCTGCGGAACTTCTTTCCACGCGTCTTTAGTGGGCAGGCAGTTGTTCAAGAAACTTTTGAAGAAAAACGTGGAAGTAGTTTTGGCTTCGGAATTCGGCTTGGAAGAGGAATTCGTCAATGAAAAAACGCTGTTGATAGCCGTTTCCCAAAGCGGGGAAACTGCGGACGTGATGGATTGCGTCAAGAAATCCAAAGCCAGGGGAGCTAAGGTTTTTTCGCTTGTCAACGTGGTCGGCTCGACTCTCGAAAGGACTAGCGATTTGGTTTTGCATTTGAATTGCGGGCCCGAAGTCGGAGTGGCGTCTACGAAGGCGTTTCTCAACCAGCTTGCTTTGTTTTACCTGCTGGCATTCAAAGCTGCGGGAAAGCTGTTGGATTTGCAAAACCTTTCTTCGCTAATCCAGCAGACCATAGCTTCGAATAATTTCAAGCTGAAGGATTTGGCGCGGGAATTCAAGTATAGGGATAGCGTGTATTTCATCGGAAGGGGCGTGCATTTTCCGATCGCGCTGGAAGGGGCGTTGAAGCTCAAGGAAATTTCTTACATTCACGCCGAAGGAATGGCGGCCGGGGAATTGAAGCACGGAACTCTCGCATTGATAGAAAAGGGAACGCCGGTCATTCTTTTGAATCCTAAGGACGAGTCTTTCGCGGATTCCTTGAGCAACGGCATGGAGGCGAAGGCGAGGGGCGCGAAGATAATCGCGTTGAGCAACGCCGAAAACGAGAATTACGACTTGTTGTTCAAGCTGCCCGCGTGTGATAGCGTTTTCTACCCCATTCTGGAAGTCGTGCCTTTGCAGCTTTTGGCTTACTACTCTGCGGTCGAGAGGGGCAAGAATCCGGACAAGCCGAGGAATCTGGCGAAGAGCGTTACAGTGAAGTGATTGGATGGAAAAAACCGATTTCGTGATTTTAGCCGCCGGCAGGGGGGAAAGGCTTTGGCCCATTACCAACCACATTCCGAAAACAATGGTTCGAATATTGAAAAAACCGTTGTTGGAATGGATCGTGGAGAGCGTTTACGGTCATGCCAGAAAAATAATCGTCGTCGTGGGATCCAAGAAAGAGGCGGTAATGGAGCATTTTTCTAAAAGCCGGTTTGCAGACAAAATCGTTTTCGTTACGCAAGAGGAACAGCATGGAAGCGCCCATGCCTTGCTTCAAGCTGAAAAGTTGGTCGAAGGAAAGTTCGTGGTTTTGAACGGGGATAACTTTTTCGACCCGCGTTTTGTTGATTCGTTTTTGGACCGCATTTCGGGCGAAGAGTGGTTCTTGGTGGGAAAAATAGTCGAGGACAAGAGTGCTTTCGGGGAAATCGTGGCGGAAAACGGCTTTCTGAAGAGGATAGACGAGAAAACTGGTTCTCAGGAGCCGGGAATTGCGAACACGAACGCCGCGTTCCTGCCGAAAGAGTTTTTCTCGCTTATCCGCAGCCTTCAGCCTTCGGTTAGGGGGGAGTTGGAGTTTACGGACGCGTTGACCGCATTCGCCGGAAAAAACAAGGTTAGGGTGATAGAATTCGGCGGTTATTGGAACGACGTGGGGTATTTCTGGAATTACTTGGACGCGAGCGAGTTTGCGTGCAACAACCTTCTGGAGGACGATCGGAGGGGGAAGATAGAGCCGAACGTGGTCGTGAACGGAAAACTGCATCTGGGTGAAGGAAGCATGATACGCGCGCCTGCGAGGATCGAGGGGCCTGTTTTCATAGGGAAGAATTCCACCGTCGGTCCGAACAGTTTTTTGAGGAACGGAGCGGTGGTAGAAGACGATTGCCACGTGGGTTCGAGCGAAATTAAAAATTCCATCATCATGAGCCGTTCTAATGCGCCGCACTTTAACTACGTCGGGGATAGCGTGGTTTGTGAAGACGTGAATCTCGGGGCAGGAGCGATAACGGCTAACTTGCGTTTCGACAACAAAATCGTTTTTGCGGAAGTAAAAGGGAAAAATGTTTCTTCGGGAAAGAAAAAATTGGGTTGCGTGGTTGGAAGCGGGACGAAGATCGGGATAAACGTTTCCATCACTTGCGGAAAAATGATAGGCAGCGACTGCAAGGTTTATCCGCGCGTTTTCGTCAAGGACAACATGCCGGACGGGACGGTTTTGACCGAATGAAGCAAAAGGTTTAATGGCCTTCGCGTCTTAAAGCAAAAAGGGAGGCGAGAAAAAACGGTGTTTAGGACTTACGATATACGCGGCGTTTTCGGGAAGGACATTACGCCCGAATCGTTTTATTTTCTGGGCAAGGCGTTGGGCAAGTTTTCCGATACTCTAGTAGCGGGAATGGACTACCGCCGGAACAACGGCATTTTGCTCAACTCCCTGTTCTCGGGTTTCGAGGGGGAGAAAACGTTTTTTGGCGTGGCTCCGACGCCCGCAATAGCATTCTATTCCCAAAAACTCGGCGCTTCACTAACCGCTTCCCACAACCCGCCAGAATACAATGGTATAAAGCCTTTGCAAAAGCAACGCAGTTTTTACGTGGGAGAGCTGGCGGAACTGAAGAAAGAGTTTGAAAAACACTCGGCGGGTAAAACCCCCAAGGCTTCAGCTCCGGAAGAGGATTCCGCCGGGTTGGAAGCGTATGTGCAGTCGATTCCAGAGGTTGGAAACGCTGTTTTCGACTTGGCCGGAGGGGCGGCTTGCGCGTTGAAACAAATATTTCCGAAAACCGTTTTTTCGGAACCCGACCCGCTTTTCGTGCGCCACAGCGCAGAGCCCACGCCGGATGCGTTGGGCGGGTTGGTTTCGGAAACGAGGAAGAACGCTTGTTTGGGTTTTGCTTTCGACGGGGATGCAGACCGGTGCGTTGCGGTAGATTCAGGCAAACTGGTTGACACGGGGGTTCTAGCGGCTTTTTTTGCTTCGAACTTCCTGCCGAAGGGAAGCAAGATAGTTTTGACTTTGGATTTCCAGCAGGAGGTTTTCACTTTTCTTGAGGACAACGGCTTCAAACCCGAGTATTCGCCGGTTGGAGACGTTTTCGTGCTGAAGAGAGCGGAGGAGGCAAAGGCGGATTTCGCCGCGGAAAAATCCGGCCATTATTCCGTGTTCAAGCACATTCCTTATTCCGACGGCATTTACTTTTCAGCGGCGTTGTCCCAAACGAAAGCCGGCGAGTTTAACGAGTTTGCCAAACGCTTTTCCAGCGTGTTTTTGAGCGACAGCGTGCCAGGCGTGAGCGTGGATTTGAAGAAACTGGAAGAGATGGTGAAAGACAGGAATCCGTCGAGAATCGAGACTATGGACGGGGTGAAAGCTTCGTTTGACGAGTACACGTTTTTGATCCGCCCTTCGAACACCCAGCCGCTCGTAAGGGTGAGCGTGGAGGCGAAGAGCAGGGAGAGCGCTGTTCATGCGTTGGGCGTGGCGAAACAGCTGGTTTCGGACTGCAAAACCGCATAATTAAAAGCGCTTTCGCCGAATTGGTTTATGGGCATAATCTTTTTTTCCAGTGTTCTTGAAGGTGTTGGCTAAAAATGGCTTTTGAACCCAAAGAGTTTATTGAAAATGCTATTTCCGAGTTGAAGAAGCTCGACGGGACGGCGATCATGGCCGTTTCGGGCGGGGTGGATTCCACCGTTTGCGCGGTTTTGGCTAGCCAAGCGTTTGGAAGCAGGCTGAAAGCCGTTTTCGTGGACACGGGTTTGCTGAGAAAGGGGGAAGCCGACCAGGTAAGGAAGATTTTCAAGGAACTCGGCATTAAGGTGATCGTTGTTGACGGTGCGAAAGAGTTTTTCAACGGGTTGAAGGGAATAGTTCATCCCGAGGAAAAGAGGAAGAAAATAGGGGGTCTGTTCGTCAAGGTTTTCGAAAGGGAAGCGAAGGAATTGAACGCGAAGTTTTTGATTCAAGGCACAATCGCTCCGGATTGGATTGAGAGCGGAAGCGGAATTCGCGATACCATCAAAACCCACCACAACGTCGGAGGGTTACCGAAGCAAATGGGGTTGACCGTCGTAGAGCCGTTGAGGGAATTGTACAAGGACGAAGTGAGGGAAGTGGCTAAAGAACTGGACATTCCGAAAGACCCTGCGTGGAGGCAGCCTTTCCCTGGACCAGGGTTAGCCGTGAGGATTATCGGACAGATTACCCCTGAAAAAACTTCCTTGTGCAGGGAAGCGAACGCAATCGTTTCTGACGAGCTGTTCAAGGCGTTCGAACTGGGCGAAATGGACTTGCCGTGGCAGTATTTTGCGGTTTTATTGGAAACTAAAACAACGGGGGTTCAGGGAGACATGAGGGCGTACGGGTTTACCATCGCAATTCGCGCGGTGGAAGCGAGCGACGCGATGACCGCCCAGTACTTCAAAATCCCGCACACGGTTTTGCACAGGATTTCGTTGAGGATAACGAACGAGCTGAAGCAGATCAACAGGGTTGTTTACGACATTACGAACAAACCTCCTTCGACCATCGAGTGGGAATGAACGATGAAAGTGTTCGTCGCCGATCTGGGAAGCCAGTGGGGGCACTTGATTTACCGCAGGCTCAGGGATTTGAACGTCGAAACCAAGCTCGTTCCTGTAGACGCGCCTTTGGAAACCATTGCCGATGTCAACGGCCTGGTTTTTTCCGGCGGGGCTTTGAGGGTAGGGAAAGGCGAATCTGGAATGGCCGGGAACTGCGGCAATTTCATGGACTTTTTGGATGAACGGGGAATTCCGGCTTTGGGCGTTTGCGCGGGTCAGCAGTTCATAGCTTTGCATTACGGCGGGGAAGTCGCGCCTGCAAAGATTCCTGAATACGGTAACGTCGAGTTGACTGTAGACGAGAAAAACGATTTGTTCGCAGGACTTCCGAATAAATTTACCGTTTTCGCGTCCCACAACGACGAGGTAGTGATTGCATCGGGTTTCAAAACCCTTGCTCACAGCAAGGACGTTGCCATCCACGCATTCAAGCACGAGACTAAACCCGTATACGGGACGCTTTTCCACCCTGAAGTGGTGCATTCGCAGTACGGAAAGGAGATTTACGAGAATTTCCTGAAAATCTGCAGGAAATAGTTTTCAGAATACGGGGCGTTGGCTGAGCTTGTTTCTCAAAGCCACTCTTTCGAACGGCTTTCCCTCGTTGTCCTTTTCAACAAGAGAAACGAGTTTTTGCAGGGACATTTTCTCCTGTTTTCCGGTCGAGCGTATTCTGACTGAAACCTCGCCGCTTTGGATTTCCTTCTCCCCCACGACCACTACGAACGGGATCCATTCCCTTTCAGCATCCCTGATTTTGCTTTGGAACGTTTCGCTCCGGTCGTCGAAATCCGCCCTCACCTTGTGCTTTTGCGTTTCTTCCAGTATTTTTTCGCAAAAGTGGTTTTGCTTGTCGCTAATCGGAATGATGCGGATTTGCGCGGGTGAAAGCCATACGGGAAAGGAAGGGGTTTTTCCTTGCTTGATTTTAGCCGCTTCCCTTTCAAGCAATGCGAACAGGACCCTGTCGATAGCGCCAGGAATCGATGTGTGTAAAATCAGCGGATGCTGTTTTTTTCCGTGCTCATCCGTATAGTTGATGTCGAACCTCTCGCCGTTCTCCACGTCTATTTGCACGGTAGAAAGCCCGGCTGCCTTGGCATTGTTGTCTATGAAGTTGAATTCGAACTTAGTGACGAAATAGGCGTAACGCTGGTCGAACAATTCGAACATCGTAGGTTTCCCGATTTTCTTCACCATTCTCACGTACCACTCCTTGTTTTCCTCGAAAAACTCTTTCTGAGCCCTGAATGTCGCTTCAATAGGGATTTCGAGTTCCTCGTTCCATTTCAAAGAGAGTTCGTACTGCCTTTCGAACTCTTTTTTGGCCTGATCGAAGTCCGCGCAGAGCGTGTGCATGTCGGGCATGGTAAAAGCCCTTAATCGTTTCAAACCCGCCAGTTCCCCGCTTTGCTCGCGGCGGAATGAGTAATGCGTGATTTCGTACAGTTGCATCGGCAGGTTTTTGTATGAAATCGTCAGGTCGTGCGCGAAGAGGAACTGGCCGAAGCACGCGCTGAAGCGGAGAAAATAATCTTTCTCGTCGCTCTTCACGACGTACTGCCTTGCCGGAAAGCGATTCAAATAACTTTTGAGCGCCGGGTGCTGGTAGTCGTACATGATAGGCGTTTCCACTTGCATCGCCCCGTAGTTGACGCACAAGTCGGTAACCGATTTTTCCAACAGCCGTTTTATCAAAAGCCCTTTTGGCATCCAACGCATATTCCCGGAATCGCTCGCCGGCTCGTGGGCAACGAGATGGTGTTCTTTCATTAGCTTGATGTGCGGAGGCTCTTCAGCGTAAGCGCGAACCTTCTTTATTTCATAATCCACAAGGGCTTTCAGCGTTTCGTGGTGCTTGTAATTGAATTTCTCAGGAGAAAGAAGTTCCCCGTCGGGCGTGAGTATGAAGAATTCGCTTTTGAGCTTTGCTTCCTGCTTGAGCGAATCGCTCAAGGGCTCCTCTTTCTTCGAAGCGGTTTCGATTATTTCCGTCTTCGCGCCCAGGCCTTCGGCGGTTTTCTCAAGGGTTTGGGCGTTGATCGTTTTGCTTAATTCCGCGAGAGGATGGCCTTTGCACTTCAATTCGAATTCCTTGTAATACCCGAACGGCGCTTTTTGCGAATTAGGGGCGTAAACTTTAACCATTCCCAAAAAATCGTTCAAGAGCTTTACCGCTTCGTCGGGCTTGGCGAGGTTGTTGGACAAGTGGGCGTAGGGATATACGAGCACCGCGCTGGCTTTGACTTCGTTGAAATTCTTTTCCACGTCCCTTGCAGCCCGTTCCAAAACAGCCTGGTTGTCGCCGACTTCGAACGAGCTCCACACTAACAATACGTTTTGCATCTCCAAGCCCTGCTTTTCCTCTTCGGAAAGATCTCCGATTGTTTTCAATGCTTTGGAAACCGGCTTGAAGCGTACGTAATCGCAGTGCAACTCGAGTATTCTCATAGGATTAAATAGTTGAGAAAGCGTGATTTTAAAGTATTTGGCGATAGGATATGCTGAAAAAGAAAGATTGTCCGTAACTGCTTTTTTCGTCGTTTTCAGCGTGCAGCTTTTTCCTTTTTTCTCTTAGTTTGAAACTAAACGAGGGTGGATTGCTTGTATCAATTGATCGGTTTTGCAATAGCGTTCGTCGTCGGATTTCTGTCGAAGCTGACGGATGTCCAAGTGGATGAAAAGAAGTTCATAGCGAAAAACCTGAAGTTCGCGACGGGGTTGGCTTACGGGATTCTTTACGCGCTGCTGTTGGGTTTCGGGATTGAATTGGCAACGCTGTTTTTGGGAATAGCGATAGCCGTTCTTTTGGCGGGGAAAATAGATTCGAAAGCCCACCAGTTCGCAATAGCGGGATTCCTGTTCGCACTGGTTTTCTTCGGGTTTCCGCAGGTAAACGTTCTGCTTCTGGTTTTGTTCATAGCATTCGCCTTGCTGGACGAGTTTTTGAACGATTATTTCGATGTGCGGCAATCGAAAGGGGTTTTGGCGAAGATAGCAAAATTCCGCCTTTCGCTCGAGGCGTTCGCTTTGGTTGCAAGCGTTTATTTCAACAACTGGATTTTCTTTGCAGGCATAATCGCTTACGACGCAGGCTATTGGCTGGCCATCGTCCTTTCCTCGAAACTCTCATCCAAACTTCCCGGTTCTTTCGGAACGCACTTGGTTTTGGACTTGAGGGACTGCGCTTCGCAAAAGATTTCAAGCAAAAAATTCGTATTGCTTTTCCTTCAAAAAATCCCGAAAGAGCTGGGAATGAAGGCGATTTCCAAGCCGGTAGTCAAGGAAATCAAAACGCGGTTCGATGAAGGCGTTTCGGGGTTTGTGATGATCGCGGAGTCGCACGTGAGCGTCCACACTTTCCCGAAGTTCAATTCCGCGCACGTAGACGTGTTCTCGTGCAAGCCGTTCGACGCCGAGAAAACGCGAAAGAAAATCGAAGAATGGTTTTCAGCAGCTTATTCGAACCAGAGGGTTTTCGAGAGGATGGGTGAAGAAAATGGTTGAACGCATCAAGGGCATAAGGATCGAAGGAAATCAATCCGCCTCGGATTTGGTCGGGCAAATGCGTTTTGCGGGCCTGCAGGCCAGCGAGCTTGGGAAAGCCGTGGAAGTAATCCGTGAAATGAAGAAGGAAAAGGCGACGGTCATACTGACGTTCACTTCGAACATGGTTTCTTCGGGCTTGAGGGAACTGTTCGCGCAACTGTGCGAGGAAAAGTTTGTGGACGCCGTAATAACGAGCATCGGCAGCGTGGAAGAGGATTTGATCAAAACGCAAAAGCCGTTTTTGCTGGGCGATTTCAATTCTAATGACGCTCGGCTGCACAAGGTGGGAATAAACCGCATAGGGAATATTCTCGTTCCGAACGACCGTTACGTTTGGCTGGAAAAGTTCCTGCAGCCGTTTTTCAAAAAAGAGCTGGAAAAGCAACGAAAAATGGAACGGCTTTTGGCTCCTAATGAATTAATCCGCGATTTGGGCCTGAGCCTGAAGGACAAAAATTCTTTCGTTTTCCAGTGTGCGAAAAACGATATCCCTGTTTTCTGTCCGGCGCCTACGGACGGGGCTTTCGGGCTGCAGCTTTTCTTCTTCAAGCAGGACCATCCGGAGTTTGGCATAGACGTTAGCGGTGATTTGAAGCCGCTGGGCGACAAGGTGATTTTGTCTAAGAAAACCGGAGGCATTATCCTCGGCGGGGGTTTTGCGAAACACCATGCGATTGGAGCGAACATCTTGCGAGGAGGCTTCGATTATGCGGTTTACGTTTCCACGGCTTCCGAGTACGATGGTTCCCTGAGCGGGGCGAAGACGAAGGAAGCGGTAAGCTGGGGGAAGATCAAGGAAAAAGGGAAAACCGCGTATGTCGAGGGGGACGCATCGATAATTTTCCCGCTGATGATGGCTGGAGTCGTGCGACTGCCCGTATCTTTTTATTAGACTGATGCTTAGTTACCTTATGTCGGAATCTCTGGAGTATTTAGTCGAAAAAGGCATTTTCGGAAAACACGACCTTGGGTTGCTAAAACATGCATTAGATCACGGTAGCTTTTCCCTTACAACTATGTACGCCTCGCCTAAGCATATAAACTTAATATTTCTTTATCGGGGTTCAGAGACGTTACTTAAAACGGTTTTGGAACGCTATCCCAGCCTAAAGATTGATACGACCGGTCAGGTAAAGCCAGTTGATTACGTTTACCCTGAAACGCCAGAACAACACCAAACCGAACGGGAATTTACAAATGAGTTGGCTGCGCTTCACAAGCCTATTGACCTCGCCCTGTCCGGGTTGGTTAACAGACAATTCCTGATTAAAGATAAGCAGATCGAGCTCTATAAACTTAATCCGGTGTTGATGGATTCGGTCGCCGCTTATTTCAGAACGCACAATCATAAGGAATAGTTGGGGTATTTCATCCGGTAATATTCTGTACAAGCCATTCGCGGTCGAAGGGCTTCAAATCCGCATATTCCTGCCCCGCGCCTATGTAAAGAATTGGGACGTTCAAGTCGTGGGCGATGCTGAAAGCAGTTCCTCCCTTCGCGTCTGCATCTACCTTGGTAAGCACCAGTCCGTCTAAACCCACAGTCTCATTGAATTTCTTCGCCTGGTCTATCAGCGCATGCCCCGCAATGCTTTCCCCCACGAAAATCTTGAAATCGGGTTTTATAACGCGGTTGATCTTGTCCATTTCCTTCAACAGATTAACGTTAGTCTCTTGCCTTCCGGCAGTGTCGATGAGCACGAAATCCAGCTTTTGAGCTTTTGCATGCGCGATTGCGTCGAATGCTACTGCGGACGGGTCGGCTCCGTACTTGTGTTTTATCACTTCTATGCCGAGCCTCTCTCCGTGCAGTGCGGCTTGTTCTATTGCGGCTGCGCGGAACGTGTCGCTTGCAGCGATTACGCTCTTCAACCCTCTCTCTTTCAGGAGAAACGCGAACTTTGCAATGGTAGTGGTTTTTCCGGCTCCGTTGGGGCCGAGGAAAAGGATTTTCACAGGCTTTTCCTTTTTCAAAGCCTCGCTGATGAAATCGCCTTTGGTTTGGAACAAGTCGAGCAAAGCCGATTTCACCTCGTTTTTTACGGCGTCGTTGACGCTTCCCCTGGCGATTTGCTTTCCAACGAGCCTTTTCTTCAAATCCTCAACCAAAAACTCGGTCGTATCAAGGGAAACATCGCTTTCCAGCAGTGAAATCCTCAAGTCTTCCAAAAGCGGCTGGACTTCGCCTTCGCCTATTGTAATGCCGCCGGTTATGAAACCCGTAATTTTCTTGAAAAATCCTACTTTCGGTGCAAGTTCTTTCTTCTCTTCCTTGACTTCGAAAACGGGCTTTCGTTCTACCTCTTTTTTCGGCTGCGGCAATTCGGGCTCAAGCTGGGGTTCAAATTTTTCTTCGACTGCAGCGCGTTTTGGCTGTTCTTTCATTGGTTCTGGTTTAGATTCAGGTTTATGCTCGAAAACGGCTTGAAGCTTGGCTGGGGTTTCGGTTTTCAAGACTTCCTTTTCCGCCTCGCGGAAGATTTCCTCTTCAATAGACCCGCGTTTTGCCTCGATTTTTTCTTCTTGCTTATGCTTGGGTTCTTCGGCCTTCTCCTTTTCTTTGCCTGAAAGCTTTTCCACGAACCCGGAAACGGCTTTCTTCAAAAAACCGAACATTGCTACTATCTCCTTTCTTCCATTCTTTCGGCCTGCTCTCCCAACGCATTCATCCTTGTATTCAACTGCGTTAGTGAATCTTGAATAGTATCCAGCGCCTTCAACAGCTGTTCGTGCCTTTCGTCCAAGGTTTTCACGGCTTCATCCGCGGTTTTTTCCACGATTACACCGGCGCCAATTTCAACCAAAACTTTTTTCGAGGAAGGCTTGGCTTTTACAAAAACGCCCGAACCCGTGGGAAACATGGTTTCGCTTTCGCTCATTTTTTCCAACGATTCTTTCGAAGAGCGGTTTTCCTGAACCAAACCCCTCAACGCAGAAGCTTGCTGTTGAATCTGTTCGGCTTGGGCGCGGTAGTAATTCATCTCCATCGCGAGCTTTTGCATTTCCCTTTCATTTTCAGAAGTCATTTTTCACTCAACCTTCCAGAGACTCGTAAACCCTCTGCATTTCCACTCCGGTAGTCAGTTCCCCGACCAATGCGCCTTTGGAGTTTGCAATAACGCTAAGCCCGTTGAACGGGCTTCCGAAGTTGGTTGTTCCGACCAACCCGTTTACCCCGAAAACTTTTTCAAAAAACTTGAGTTCGATGTCGCTGGATTCGTTGTATGCAAGCAACCCTTTGTCGGTGACGACATTGGCCATTCCCACCGTCTTTACACCCATATTCTGGCGCACTATCTCGACGTCCAGGCAATCGCCTATTTTCTTTGCTTCAGGCTGGGGAATGTCAGGGTTGACCATGCAAGTCCGGCTGTTGCAAAGAATGTTGGTTCCGGGAGCGTGACGTTTCAATAACAACACGTTCAACCCCTCTTTTTTCAGTTGGGAGATCGTTTCCCTGTCGGCCGATTCCGAAAGCACTACGCCGTTGTCGTTGAGGCATGTAAAGATGCCCAGCAACGGCGAGTCGTCAACTAGGGTTTGGACCGGCTTGGTTTGCAAAACATGCTCTATTTGCGAAAGGTTTTTCGGGGGAGTGTTCTTGGGGCAGATTGTGATTTTGTTGCTTGTCCTGAAAAACAACCCTGCAAACGGGTTTTTCTGCACGCTTATCTTTTCTATCTTCAAGCTTTCTCCACCAAAACAATTCCTTCCTTGTCCTTAGAGCATTTTACCTTGATCTTGCGTATTGCCTTCCTTACCCCTCCGGAAGTAAGGGCTTTCGAAAGGATGGGCGAGATCTTGACCTTGTCCCTAGCGGCTTTCATGTGCTTGGAAACGAAAGTCCGGAGCATAATGGGCTGGATGCTTTGCCTTTTCAGGCGAGGTTTTTTCAAAACTCCCAGCAAAGGAACGGTGTAAAGCCTTTCCAGGATTATTTCCCTCTTCTTCTCTTCCGGAGCCTCCTTTTTCGGGGCTTCCTTTTTGGGAGCTTCCTTTTTGGGAGCTTCCTTCTTGGCTTCGTCCTTTGCCGTTTTTTCAACAGGCTTTTTGTCTTCGGCCTCGGGCTCAGCGGCTTGCGCCTGCTGTTCCTTCTCCTGTTTTTTCTTCTCTTCCTCAACTGCTTGTTTCAAAACGAATTTTTCCTCGATTTTAGATTCCATTTCAACCGACCTTCCTCAACAGTTTTGCCAATTTCATTTTCCTTCCCCGCCAGTGGCGCTGTTTAGTGTTTCTCGTAACCCTTCTTGCTGTTTTCGCTATCACGAAAATCGGGATTCTCCGGTTTTGGCTGAGTTTCTTGGCCAAAACCATTTTTTTCTTAGCATCCTTGTTTCTCGACATTTTTTCCTTCACCCTTTACAAAAAATCATTTTCTTTTGAACGTTATGCTCGTCTGTCTCTCCCCTGCCTTCAAACGATGGAGTATGTCCAGCAGCTGTTTTTCGCTCATTTTTTCGTTCAACTGTCCTTGCTGGTATGCGTAAACGAGCATTTGCACCAATTGCGCGTAGAGCGTCCGGTTGGCCATGCGGATGTTCGACAGCCTTTCGAACGCGCCGGCATCCAGTATTTTTTTCAGAATCTCGCGCAACTGCAATTCCTGCAACTGCCTTTTCCTTATTTCTTCGATCTCTTTTTGCTGGTCCTGCGGCTCCATTTTTTCCACAAACCTTTAATGCGTTACGGCCTTGTCCAACAGCGACTTTCCCTTTGCGGTAATAATCCTCCCTTTCTTTTCAGCTTTCGAGACGAAACCGGCTTTTTCAAGCTGTTGCAACGCCAAGCGGATGGTTTTTCCTCCCGCCTTCCGGTGGTGGCTTCTTCGCACGATATGCTGGGTTTTCCCGCCGTACTTGTTCCTCAAAGCTTCCGTACCAACCGGCCCGTTTTTGAACACCTGGTATAAAACGGACGCGCACCTGTCGAACCAAAAGTCTTTGGATTGGGGCAAACGCTCGGCGTGGGAAGAGGTTTTCACCATTCCTATCCAGTCGGGCGGCTTGATTTCAGGTATTTTCTTCAATTCCGAAGACGCTTTAGAAATAACGTCTTTTGCAGGCGAATCCAAAACTCCCATTTTTCCATCACACCTTTTTACGATTAATTTTTAACGAACGTTCTTCTTGTTTCGCACGAATCCTTTCGAACCAGGTTAACGGTTCTTAGAAACGAAAGCTAGCTGAAAAAGCTAGTTTTTTCCCTTGTAAGGAATCCTGCGCGTAAATCCACAGCTGACGCAAATATATAATCTTAACCCTTTGGACAGCCGCACCTTAAGCGTTTTTCCGAGAATGAAAACTGCGTTGCACTTCTTGCAGAACGAGCGGTTGCCCAGCGAAATGCGGTGGCGCATTGCGATTTTTCGGGCGAGCGAAACGTAGCGTCTGGAAAGCTTTTCGTCTTCGGCAAACGTTTCCTTCGCCATTTCCAGAAGCTTTCCGCAACGGGCTTCAGCAATCTTGTTCGCGTTCATTTACATCAGCTTAAGTGGGCTCGCGGGGATTTGAACCCCGGACCACTGGTTAGCCCAGCCTACAGCGGTACAAGCCCGCGGTAGTCGTATAAGACCAGCGTTTCAGCATCCGTTTGGAATGCCTCTGAACCAGGCTGAGCTACGAGCCCAACAAGAGTTTAATATGCCCGGGCGATTTATTTAGCGTTATGGCTCTACTCAAAACCAAGGATTACCTGACCCTGGGAAATGGCGCTAGCGGTTTTCTTGCCATAGTGCTGTATTTTCCTTTCGGCTACTTTGCCTCTGCGGCGTTGGTTCTGCTTGCGGTCGTTTTCGACGTGCTGGACGGTTTGATAGCGAGGAAAACGAACTCCCACGACGAGTTCGGAAAACAACTCGATTCGCTTTCGGATGCCGTTTCCTTTGCTGCTGCCCCTGCCGTCGTTGTTTCCCTTTACTTCGGGCTGGACTTGCTGGTTTCCTGCGCGGCGTTGTTCTTCCTTTTCTCGGGCTTGATACGCCTGGCGAAGTTCAACGTCCAGAAGAATGACGGTTTTTACTACGGCCTTCCCTCGCCTTTGGCGACGGTTGCGGTAATGGCGTTCGCTTGGATGAATTATTATCTCGCGTTGCTCGTGCTTTTCGGAACAGGGTTGCTGATGCTCTCCAACTGGAAGAACAAAAAACCGTTCTGAACTTTTCACTTGACTGCGGAATATTCGCGGATGACTTCGAAAACCGGACCTGCCGGAGTCAAAACGCTTTTCATGAGGAAGAATTTATCGACTTTCGTTTTTCCGAACTCCTGACCTTTCGAATTTGCAACCAAATCCCTCAGCCTTCCGAGATTATCGTGGGTCTTGATTCTTGCGATGGTAATATGCCCAGTAAAGTTTTCCTGGTAATGCAAGGCTGAAACCACTTGTTTTTGCAGTTCGTCCAACCCCTCCACCCCCGCCCAAAAAACGTGGATGAAATTCTCGTTGGGGAAAAAACCGAGTTTTTTCACGCTTACATCCGCAGGCTTGAAGCGTACAGTCGCCAAGGCTTCTTTCGCCTTCTCGACTTCCGGCTCCCCGATCTCGTCTAAAAACGCAAGCGTACAGTGGAATTCTTTCGGGAAAGTGGCGACTATGCCCGTTTGCTTTACCGTGTTTTGGAGGGTTTGGAGTCTGGAAGCGATTTCGCCGCCGAACGCCACTGCAACGAAACAACGCGCCATTTTTTTCCATCTCGAAACGGGGGGAATAACGCTTTATCGCATGCTTTTTTAATTCGAAGTCGGTTAGAATAACTGGGTCGTAAAATATGAAGGTTGGCGCGCTTTTAGTTTCTTTGCTTGTCTTTTCCACGCTAGCTTTCGCATCCCAATTGCAGGTCACCAGCCCCGCAGAGCAGACGCTTGTAGTTCAAGAGGATGTTTTGGACTTGGGCGTCATAGGGCCAGGGCAGACTTTGGAAATAATTGCCGAGCGGGCGAGCGGGGTGATAGCGAAAGACAGCCAGACTAAGGGAGAGGCGTTGTGGGACAAACTGACGGTAGTGAGGGAAACGCTTCCGTTAGGGTGGAAGACGGAAGACTCGAAGCTTTACGAAAACCCGTTTCGCGCTTTCGTCACAACCAGCCCAACCGCCCTAGACGGAGAGTATTCTTTTCAATTGAGGGCTATGGACCAGTACGAGGGCGTGCTGGAAAAAACTTTCAATGCGAAAGTGTTGGTTTCAAAGGATTTGCTGGAAACTTCCGTTTCCCCGTCGAGCCTTACTACCGGAGTGGGGCTTCCGGCTGTTTTCAACGTCAAGCTGAAAAACAAGAGTTCCGCCAGCGACGTTTTCCAGATTAACGCTTCGGGGGTTCCGGGAGAGTGGAAGGAAACTAGGAGGGTGTTCGTCCCGTTCCATTCGGAAGTGGAAGTGCATTACGAGGTTCTTGCGAACGAACAGGGAGAGTTCAAGCTTTCCATAAGAACCGTTTCCCTGTCGAGCGACCTGATTTCCTCGAAGCAGGACGTTACGCTAGTCACGCAGTCTTCGCTGGTTGAAGACTTGAAGTCTTTGAAAAGGGGATTGTTGCTGTTTCCGACTGCAGAACAGGCAGTTTACTCGGCGTTGGGTTTGATAGCGCAATTGATTTTCGGGTGAATTGAAGAAAATGAAAATCTGGTTTTTCGCGCTTTTCTTTTTCGCGCTGGTTATTGCCGGGTGTTTGCAGGAAAAGGAGATAGCCGTTGGTGCGGTGCCGACCGCTTCTATCATCCCATCAGCAGGAAACGGAGGCGTGATTTTGCCGACTGTTTCATCTTCAACCCCGACTCCGACCATCGCGCCCACTATCCCCGGTTCAACGCCAACTGCAACTCCGAGTTCCTCCGCTTCCGCAGCATCATGCACGGTTTACACCGCAGGGGATGTGAACACGTTCAAAATGAATGCGGACGCCACGTTCGTGGTTAATTTCCAAAACCTTCCAGACAGCGTGCAGTATGCGAACGTCAAGTGCAACACCGGCGAAACGCCATCTTCGGAGTTGATAAAGAAAAAAACTTCAGGCATTAACGTTCCAAAAACGTGCGTTTACAAGTTTCCGGGCAACGTGATTTTCACGGCAACGGCGGGTGGTGCCTCTTGCGAAAAGATAGTGAACGTCATATCTTGAGCATAGCATTATCCTGCGTTTTCGTGGGGCTTGCCGTTTTTCTTTCCGGCTGCGTTGCTCAAGAAATATTTCCAACCCCCCTCCCGTCTTCTACGCCAGCGCCTATA
This sequence comes from Microcaldota archaeon, assembly GCA_964408425.1. GTDB lineage: Archaea > Micrarchaeota > Micrarchaeia > Norongarragalinales > Norongarragalinaceae > UBA10210. The sequence goes on along the minus strand of CAYOZI010000009.1, from coordinate 5,700 downwards.
CCCTCCGTTCCGGCTAACGAAACGGTTGAAGCGAACGCCACTCCGACAGCAGAACCTACGGCTACTCCGGAACCTACTGCCGAACCAACCGCGGAGGTGAAGCCGCAAGTGCAGTGCACGCTGTTGGCCGTTCCTTCGGTTGAAGTAGGCCCGTTCAGGTCCGTTTTAACGGCGCGTTTTTACAACCTTCCCGATTCCGTGCAGAACGCCACGCTCAAATGCAATTCCACGGACAAGGGGCTGAGCGCAGATAGGCATAGGGATTCTTTCTTCAGGAACTGCGATTACCCCTATGCGCTTGGAAGGCAAACGCCGTATACGGCCAGCGCTGAGGTTTCCAGCGAGAAAGTTTCCTGTGCCACGTCGGTTTTCGTGAACGTCAATCCCGCTTATTCAAAAACAATGCAGTTGGAGCCGCAGGTGGATTCCATTTCAATAGTTAAAAGCGTGAGCAATACGACCACCAAGAACTACACAATTTCCAACGCCGGAAGCTTGAAGCTAGAGTCGATAACCTGCACTTCAAGCAAAAGCTTTGCTACGGTAACCTTTT
>CAYOZI010000009.1:0-5137 GCA_964408425.1 Microcaldota archaeon | reverse complement strand
ATAAACGCAGGCGAGTCGAAGCAATTCACTCTTACCGTAAACGCCGCTTCCCTCAACGCCAGCACTCAGACTTTCGATTTGACCGTGAAAGAGAAGGACACGCAAGAAGGGGTTGCAATCACGCTTACAATAACCGCTTGAAATCTTTAGACAGCGCTTCCAGTTCCGCAATAGCAAGGTTTCTCACTTTTTCTTTCGAGAGGGGAAAGTTTCCGGCAAGGATTTTCGCTTTCTCCTTGCTCAGCCCGAAAAGCCTGCGCGAATGCAGCAGCGCTTTTTTCACGCTTTGGTTTTTGTGCTGGAACAGGGCGTTCACGAGCTTTTCGTCCAAAACCCGTTTTTTCCTCGCTTCGAGCAATACTACCGTTGAATCGACTTCCGGAATGGGCACGAACGAAAAACGCGGTATTTCAAAAAGTATTTTCGCGTCTGCCGCGTTTTGAGCCATTACGCTTAATCTCGAGTATTCCCCGCTGCCCGGCTTTGCCAGAAGTCGTTCGGCGAATTCCTTTTGCAGGCACAATACCGATTTAGAAAAATTCGAATCGAGTATTTTGAACAATAAAGGCGAGGAAATGTGGTAAGGCAGATTCCCGAAAATTATTTTGAATCCCGACAAGTCGAACTTCAACGCGTCTGCGAAGTTTACTTCAACGTTCTTCACTCCCTTCAGATTGGCGTTGAGTTTCGGAGCCAAGCTCCGATCCACTTCCAAAGCCACGACTTTTCCCTTCGAGCCCACTTCGGAAGCGAGTTGTTTCGTGAGCACGCCTTCCCCGGCGCCTATTTCCAAAACCGTTTTTCCGCGTACTGGAATGGCGGAAGCTATCTTCGATATCGCGTCCCGATCCAATAGGAAAACTTGGCTCAAGCCTTTTTTCACGGGCATGCACCACCTGAATAGGTTTACCAGCGCCTTTCCCGGTCTTCGGAAGGCGGGCGTTTTACGAACAAGTAGTACTTCTCGCTTCCTTTCAGCTCGAGAATCACGCGGTTGGCGAATATTTCAACCGGGTTTCCCAAGTGGGGAACGCGCTTTTGCAAGTCGTCGAACGACTCGAACTGTTTTCTGGTGCGTTCGTCGAGGATGGTCTGCAAGTGCTTTTTCCCGATTGACGGAAGGTGTTCGATCGTGTGAGAGCGGATGTTGATCGAGCCCGCGGTGTTCATGAAATTCACGAATTCCGATTCGCGTGCGGTGATTATTTCCCTCACTTTCCTTTCAGCCTCGTTTTGGGCTGAGCTCGTCAAATCCCCGTACAAAATCCTGCCTTGAATGTGGTCGACCTTGTCCCTCGCTTCCTTCCCTATGTACAGCCGTTCCCCGATTGAAACGTGGATGCCGGGTTTTATCACGAGCTCCAAGAGAGTGAAGAACGATTCTCCGATCGCTTGCGCTACCGGTTCTTTTTTCGCCTCTCCGGCCTTGCCGTGAGGCAGAAAATCCAGTACCACCGCGAAATCCTCTTTCCTCAACATGACCGTTTCCCACCTGTTTCTGCCCGTTATCCCGTTGACGCCCAGATCAGTATTTCTTTACGATCTTTAAAATTTCCTTGATGTTGTCTTCGGAAATCTCGCCGGTCTTGTCAGCTGAAAGGACTTGCTTGAGCAAATCCTCCCTTTTTGGCAATAGGTTGCACACGAGCGCAGCCTGCTTTTCGCCCAAGCCGGCTCCGGAAAGTTCTTTCTCCAGTTCCCTCGCTTTCTTCGGGGTAATTTCGGAAAAAGTTTTCAAGTATTCCAGCGTGTTCTGCTGCTCGTACCCCAATTCTCCCGTCCCTTCGGCCTGCCTTTTTTCCACCAATTCCAGCGCTTCCGGAAAAAGCAGTATTTTTTCGGAAATTATTTTCATTACAGAACGACCTCCGTTTTCTTGTTGAAATCAAACTTTTTTCAGGTGGACGTTCGCCAAGACGAGCATTTTCGTTTTGTTTCCGTCCTTGAACTCTACTTTGAAAGAGCCGCCCTGCTTTCCTATGACCACTCCGATCCTGTTGTTCAGGCGCAGTGAATTAGGTTTGCCTTTCATGAAGGACGGGTTGAAGCTCAGCATGACCTTTTCTCCCGCGGCAAACTGTTTCAACAGCCGGCTGATCGGCGTTTTTCTCGCTCCTACGTTCCGTCCGCGTTTCGAAATGCCTCCGTGCGATCTCTTCATTCCAAAAACACCCCTTTTCTCCACTCGGTCTTAGAAACTTTCAGATAGGCAAACGGCTAAAGACTATGCTTGCCGGAAGCCCCACTCGACCAAAAAGAGAGTGGAGGAAAGTGCAATATAAACCTTTTTAAACGGCGGGAGGGAAAAGGTTTTAAAGCGGGTTTTTAAACGACCTCGGGTCGCGTCGCTTTCAAAAAACAAACGGTGGTAAGCGTGAAAAAGCGTTCTAAATCCTCTTCGTCCGGAGGCGGAAAGAGGCTGAAGGTAGACGAGAGCTTCAAAGTGGAGAACATAGTCGCCTCGGCCAACCTGAAGGTTGAACTGGATCTGTTCAACATCGCCATGGAAGTTGACAACGTCGAGTACGAGCCGGAGCAGTTTCCGGGAGCCATCATGAGGCTGAAGGACATAGGCACGACGCTATTGCTTTTCAAGAACGGCAAGGTCATATGCAGCGGCGCGAAGAGCGAGGCTCAGATCGCGAGGAGCATCAAGGCTGCAGTGAAGCTTTTGAGACGGTTCATAAAGAAGGCCGTGCCGCAGTAAATCCTTTTTCTAGCCGGGAATGCTGGTTTGAAAATATGGGGGGTATACATAAATGGTTTCCAGTGGCGAGAAAACATTGTGGGAGGGGAAGCCTTCCAAAAAAATAATCTGGAAGTGGACCATCCTGAAATCCTTCGTGTTGCTGGCGATCTTTGCAGTATTCTTCTTCCTCTCCTCACCACTCTTGTTCGGCGGCTCGCCCGTCCTGCTCATCGTCATACTCCCGGTTTTGGCGTTTGCCGGCTGGAATTACTTTTTGTGGAAAACTTACGAGTACCGGCTTACCGACAAGAACGCCTACTTCAAGGGCGGGATTTTGCTGAAGAAACAGAGCATAGTGCCTTTCTTCAAGATAACCAACCTTCCCAACACCCAGGACGTGCTGGACCAGGTTTTGGGCTTTACGACCGTTGGAATCCAGACTGCGGGAACAGGCGGCCAGCCTTTTCCGGAAGTGAGTTTCGAAGGGCTTGTCGAACCGGATGCCGTAACGGAAATCCTGAAGAGCCAGATCGAGAAAAGCAGGAAGAGCTCGGTCAGGACCGGAAGCGAGTAAAAGCCTTTTAAACTAGCGGAAGCAGTATTCTTTCGGTCAGCGGCCACAGGAGAGGGGGAATATCCGATCTCTTTCCGAACTCGGCAATCAAGCCCTCTTACGATGCTGCCGGTACTGTCGAAAGACGGGAAAGCGCGTTGCTGCTGCCACTAAATTTTCCCGTTAGTTGGAAACTTTTCCTTTTTTTCCCATCCAGAATATTTTTAAGCGGCTTTTCCGTTAATCGCCTATGGACCCACTGGTTGCAAACGCCGCATTCGGCTTGATAACGGTTTTTTCAAGCGGCGCTCTCGTCAAAATATACCAGAAACACGAGGCGGCTTTGCAGGAATTCAAGAAAGTCAAGAATAGGCTGGATGAAGCTGGAAGGACTTTGGGAGAAGCCCGAAAGACCGTCCATTCGTTGAAGAAAAAACACGCTTCGCACGCCAGCCTCTCGGACTTGGAAGGAAAAATTTCCAGTGCGGAAAAGGAACTGAAGGCTCTAAAAGCCTCCGCCGCGTAATCTCTCGAAGTGAAACTAAAATGCTCGAAGGGCTAGATGCTTTTTCATTCGCTCTCTTGGGGGCGGCGGGAATAACCGTAATGCTTTTGGCGAGAGCTTATTACAAATTCGGCAAGGAACAAAAGAGAATATTCAAGCACCTTAGGGATAAAGCGTCTGGCTTGGAGTTCGAAGCGCAAAACCTGCGAAGCGAAATACGCGATTTGCAGGAGTCGACGAAAAACAAGGTCGAACTGGACTATTTGAACAAGAGAATCGACGCGTTGATAAACCTCATCAACGGCAAATAGCTTTTTCTTTCGTTTTTCAATTCAGCAGCTTGAATTCCACGACTATTTGGAATACTCTGGGCGCGTAGGGAAGCACAATCCGTTTTTCCAAAACCTTGAATTTTCGCTTCCTTTTTTTGCAAACTGCGGTTATCTGCTTCAAAGCCTTGGAAAACACCCCTTCCCTTTCCCCGCCTAAGTTGTAATAGTGGATTACACACCCCTTTTTCGCGTTTTTCACGACAGCATCGAGAAACTTCTCGCTTCCGTAGGGCAAAGTCATCAAAATCCTGTCCGCCCAACCCCCGAATCTTTCCGCATAAACTTTCGCATCGCCGTGGAACGGTTGTATCCTGTTTTCAAGCTTGTTCAAAACCGCGTTTTCCCCCATCAATCTTGCAGCGTGAGGGTTGAGCTCGACCGCGTTTATCGAAACGCTTTTTCGTTTTGCGATAACAATTGGAAACGGGCCGACTCCTGCGAACAAAGCGAGAATCTTCTCCCCGTTTTTCGCCTTGGCCGCAATCCTCTCCCTCTCGGAAACGAGCCTTGAGGAGAAGTATTCTTTGGCCAAATTCACTTTGAACGAGCATCCGCTTTCGCGGTGGACGGTTTCGAAAGTTTTTTTGCCTGCCAGCCACTCGTATTTCTTCAGGCGGAAAGCGCCTTTCCTCTTTCCGACTTTCCTCAACACGGTGGTAAGCCGCTTGTTGCTTTCCAGCAATATTTTTGCGATGACCTTCTTTTTTTTCAGCAGGCTTTTCGGTACGTCAACCAAGCCTATTGTTCCGACTAGGTCGTAAGAAGCTACGAGCTTGCCCAACTCCCGCGCAGAAAGGATTTCCTCTAGCAATTCCCTCAGCGGCTTGATTTTCCCGACGCTTTCCAACCGCGTTTCCACAAACTCGTGCTTGAACTTCAAGGGGATTTTTTTCGAAGCCGGGAAGAAAACGAATTTGCCTGTTCGTTTGGCTTTGAAGCCTGGAGCCATGGCGTTGTTTTGCACTAGAGCTTCCTTGGCTTTTTGCGCCAGAATTTTTTCAACTTTCAAAGCAAGCATAAAAAAACCACGCGGGCTTAAAGTAAAAGCGTTATGGATT
>CAYOZI010000008.1:0-35688 GCA_964408425.1 Microcaldota archaeon | reverse complement strand
GTGCTTCATCAAAAACAGGGTTTCGTACGCGTCGAGCTTCAAAAGCCTCCCGTGCTTTTTCGCCTTGTACGTCCCCCACTGCCCAAACCAGTAATTGTCGAAAAGAATCTTGTCCTCGTCACCGTCGAGAACGCTCATCAGATCATCGTTGAAAAACAATCCCTTGCTCTTGATTTTATGGGGCCTAAAGTCCTGCGACGGGTATTTAACGACCGGAGAACGCCCGTAATTCCCCTGGGCTTCGGCTATGCTTCTGGCTATCAACCCCCTGTCCCGCCAGTCGCGATAGCAGAAATATCTTGCAAGGAATTTTTTCTCCCCGCGGTAATCGTCCGCAACCTGGTTGAACGAAAGGTTTTTCCCGTTTTTCAAGGCTTGGGCGTTGCGAACGTCCATCAAATACAACGCTTCTTCCGGGCTCAAAAAAAGCCTGTTCTTCTTTCCATCCACGGGCAATCCGAAGTGCCCTTTGTTGAGGGATTCGACTGCGGAAGCTTCGCTCGCCATAATGCCTTTTTCGCTTAACTCGAATTCCACTCCCAACAGAATCTCCCCCGGCTGAGGCTTACGCCTCAACCGTTTGAAGTCCCCTAGACTAAACCGAAAATCCTAATTTCTTATGCGCGGGGAGAGTTTAAAATCTTGCTTTCCGTTCGTAATTATCGTATGCAAAAATATTTCTTCAAGGGGCAGGCGAGTCTCGAATACATAGTGGTATTGCTGCTTCTATTGCTGGCTTTGATTCCGGTCATTTACTTCGGATTTCAAGACGTCAACGCCAAAAATTCCTTGGCTCAAGCCAATGCTGCTGCCCAACAGGTTGTTTTTGCAGTGGACCAGGTGCGGATGCAGGGTGAGGGAAGCCGAATGGTGATACGCGTTTCCATGCCTCCGAACGTGGAATCAGCCGGCGTCGGGAACAACGAAATCATTTTGAAAGTACGCGGTCCGAACGGGGCTTTGACGAACGTTTACGGAATCGCTTCGGCCAACATGACCGGTTCATTGCCCAACGCGACGGGCATTTATTCCATCAACGTTTCAATGCTTTCTAACGGCAACGTTTCGGTAAAACCGGTTTGATTTTCTTGGCGGGGAAAAAAGTGAAGGCTCAAGCGACCATAGAAGCGCTCGTGGTTGTGGGCATTCTCATCGCCTTCTTCACGATTTACTATCTTTACTACATTAACGAGCAGTCTTTCTTTTTCCAGACTTCCGACTTCCGGCAGGCGAAAAACCTTGCGGGCGAAGCGGCGGTTTTGGTTGACGCCGCGGGAAGGGTGAAAGGGTTTTACGCCGAATTCTTCATTCCCTTCCCCCAGAGGCAGGACGTTTCGATTAATTTCACTAACGGTTTTGCAGTAGCGACTCTTGATGACGGGAGGCAGGCGTTCTCTCCAATCCAGTCCAGCGTATCGTGCTCCCAATGTCCAATTGGTCCTGGGAAAGCGTGGGTTTCAAACCCTTCGGGAAACCTGGTGTTGGTGGGTAAAAAATGATTGAACGGAAAAAAGCGCAGGTTTTCGCAACCGACTTGATCATAGCGCTGGTGTTGTTCTTGAGCCTGATGGGCATTTACGCAACGTGGAGGGATTTTGTTTACGCGAAAAGCGCGGGCACGGGGGATTTCCAGGACTCGGCGTTGAAAGCAAGCCAGGCGGCGTTCTTGCTTTTTGAAAGCGAAGGATATCCTCCAGGATGGAATGCTTCGACAGTCCAACAACTGGGCTTGATGAAAGCCAGAAACACGCTGAGCAAAACCAGGCTGGCGAGCTTTTTGAATTTGAGTTACGCCAATTCCACTCGCATGCTGGGGTTGGGCGGTTTCGAATGGTATTTCGAAGTGCGTTATTTGAACGGCACGATCGTAAACGTTTCCAACGAGGAGTGGAACGGGACTGTGCAAAAGGGGTTTGATTACGAGAATTATTCGCTGATAATTCCTTTGAGAAAGCCGGTTTTGTACGAAGGGCAGCAGGCCGTGGCGTTGTTGAGGCTGGGAAGATGAACGGGAAAAAATCGAAGGGCGTCGTTTTCAGCGCCGACGCGGCTTTCTCGGCAATGATCGTGGCGTTGATCGTTTTCACAATAGGCTATTCCTTCCAAGCCCCCCGCGTTTCAACCCAACACCTGCAGGAACTGGCGCAGGATGAATTGACGGTTTTCGACAAGAGCGGGGTTTTCAAAAGCCTCGCGTCCTGCTCGGGCACGGGGGATTCGATAATTTCTTCCTTTCTTCAGGAGTCCTTGTCGGAAGTTTTTCCGAACGGGGCGGCTGAGTTGAACGTGACTATTTACGAGTTCGACTCTTCCTTTTCCCAAGAATGCACTGCCAACGGCGCTTTCGGAAAACTCTCGCCTTCCTCAACCGCAAGCGGTTCTAAAAGATTGTTCTACGTGATGGTAAACAACCGCCAGTTTTTCGGGCTGGCTGAAATCAAGGTGGGGGTTCCTGCATGAGAGGCTTGGTTTTCAGCACGCTGACGATTCTCCTCTTCTCCTTGCTTTTAGCCACAGCCTTGTTTCAAGCCGCTTCCTTCCAGAATGCCGGGCTGACAGTGGCCAAGAAAGTGGTTTTCACTTGGGATGACGTGCAAGAGGATTTGTTGCATTTGACGGGGTTGAACGTCGTTAAGGACGAGACGAACCTTTCGATAGGGGACGTGATTCCGCCAACCGACCCGGTCGCCACTTCACTCCAAGCTTACAACACGTTCATCCAGGATTACTACAAGGAGAAAAACTACGAAGTGGCGATTTTAGACGCGGACGGGACTCCCATTACGAACTTCGATTGTTTCGGGAAGGTTTCCTGCCCCGGGAAAGTCGTTTTCACGATCCGCCAGTTCAACATCACTTACGAGTATCCCGACTGGAGCAAAAACCAGTTGGACATCGTTTGCAAGTCCGGTTCTTCCCCTCCCTGCAATTTCGCTTACGTGCAAAACTTCAGCTTGAAATTCAATTTCAGCACCATAAACTTTTCCTGCTATCCTTCCGTCTGGAATAATTGCACTTCGAGCGATATCGACTGGGGGCAGTACGACAAGGTTTTCGGGCCGGGCGCCTGCACCGGGAATGAAGCGTGCTTGCTGAAAAACTACAGCATCATGCTGATAGACGGGAAAAACAAGGTTTACTACTGTCCTGGAGTATACGGGGACGACAGCGGGAACACCAAGGGGGTGAATTGCCCGGCAACGGTTTTCAACTGGCTGGATTCCTCGATAGCCACGCTCGTCGTGAAAGCGAGCCCTTGCTGGATCAAGATGGAGTTCGGCGACGGGGGGCGTTTCCGTTTGAAGGGAACGCAGCCGAACAGCGATTCCGACTGCAGTTTCGCGCTTTCTTCGGAAGTGAACATGACTTTCAACACCACGGATTTCGTCATCGACATTCCGGCAATGCTCAGGGTTCGGGATTTGTACTACAATTTTTCGGAAACGCGCAAAATATAGGAATAAAAAAGCCGAGGCAGTGGTTTTAGTTGGGTTGGGCGGTATAGAGAAGGGGAAAGAAAATGGTTAAGGAAGACATTGAAACCGTCATCGACAGGCTGTACGATTACATCAACGCCAACAAGCAGACCAGCGTGAAAGACGCGGCTACCATCTTGGCGTTGCCGGAAGAGCAGGTGGAAAAGCTTTCGTTCCTTTTGGAAGAAAGCAATTTGATCGAAGTGCGTTACTCCCTCACTGGCGCTACTCTCGTTTCGAAAGAGAAAGCCGAGCCCAAGCACATTTCCAAGGAAGAGGCGAAAGAATCTTTCGAGGGAAAGGCGGGTTTGCTGGAAGAGCAGGTAGTGAGTGCGGAGAGCATTGCGGAATTCATGGAGAAGGATTTGATGCGGAGGCTGAAGGATGCGGAAGCTAATTTGAAGGCGTTGGAATCGCAGAAAACCATTTCCCAGTACGACGTGAAAAAACTGCATGGCGAGATGAACTACCTTTCCGAAAAAATGGCGGCTTTCGAACAGGCTGTGAAACGAGTGGAAGAGCGGGGCGGCGGCTTGTCTTCGGAAATCGATTTGTACAAAAAGCGCTTGAAGGTTTTGGAGAAAACCAAGGCCGAAAAACCGGTTCAGCAAAAGCTCATGGAATTCCTGGTTTTCTACATCCTGTTCTTGAAAACCATGCTTCAGAAAATCGTCGCGTCGAAAAAAACCGCAAAGGCCGAAGCGATTCCCCCGAAACCCCAAGCGGCAGTTGAAAAGATCAAAGCGGAAAAAAAGCCTGCTGAAGAAAAGAAGAAAACGGCAAAACAACCTGCAATGCAAACAGTGAAAGTGGCTGAACTGACCCTTCCGAAGATGCCCGTGTTTAAACCGTTCGTGTTCAAGCCTCCCTCGCTTCCGAAACTCGAACTTCCCAAACTGCATATCCCGAAAGTGGAGGTCGAATTCCTTCCGGATGGCAAGGCCGGAAAAGAAATCGAGGAAATAAAAAGCGCCATCCAGCAAACGGCCGGAACTTCTGAAAAGCCGAAGGCGCGGCTGAAAACGGCAGTGCGTAAACCGAAGGCAGGCGGCAAACAGGCTAAAAGACAAGCAAGGGGTTGGAGCCTGCCGAAGTTCAAAGTGCCGCGAATACGCCTTTCCAAACCCTCGCAAAAGAAATACCGGCAAACGCCGATTTCGGCGCTGAAGGGGATGGTGAGAACCGCCCGGGGCTTCAAGCGCGTGATGGAAAAGCGAAAGGATACCGTGAGGCAGCACTACTGGAAAAAAAGGGGTAAGAAAAAATGAAGCAGCTCGCGTCCTACAAGCTCGAGAGCGAAGGCGTTCCGGCCGAAGTGGCTATCATCGAGAACGAAGACGATTACATCAACACTTACGAGTTGCGCCACACGCGAATCAAGCAGGCCACGAAAATCATCCTAGATTATTTGAAACGGAAGATCGTAGAGGCAATAAACATCAGCATTACGGAAGTTTTGGACCCGAGGGAAGCGGAGTCTGTGAAACAGCGTTTGATAAAATCCACGCGCGCTCTCGTGGAACAGGAATTGTCCGGGTTGAGCGAGGAAGAGGAGAATATAATCGTCGGAAGGTTGATCCAGGACATGATCGGGCTCGGGGAAATGGAGTTGATTCTTTCAGACGCAAACCTCGAGGAAATCGTCGTTAATTCCTCCAAAGAGCCGGTTTTCGTTTACCACAAGCAGTTCGGCTGGCTGAAAACAAACCTGACCATTGCTACGGAAGAGCAGATTCACAATTACGCTTCGATAATCGGAAGGAGGGTGGGAAGGCAGATTACGAATTTGACCCCGCTGATGGATGCCACGTTGTTAAGCGGAAACCGTGTTAATGCAACGTTATTCCCCATTTCCTCCAAGGGGCACGGCCTGACCATAAGGAAATTCAGGGCAGAGCCGTGGACCATTATCGATTTCATAAACAACAAGACCATGAACCTCGACATCGCTTCGCTAATCTGGCTTGCCGTTCAATACGAACTGAACACGCTGATTTCCGGAGGCACCGCATCCGGAAAAACTTCTTTCCTCAATGCCATTCTCGTCTTCACCCCGCCCAACCAGCGGCTTGTGAGCATAGAAGACACGCGGGAGTTGGTTTTGCCCCAGTTTTTGCATTGGACGCCTTTGCTGACGCGCCTTCCGAACCCCGAGGGAAAGGGAGAGGTGAGCATGCTCGACCTGATGGTCAATTCTTTGCGTATGCGCCCCGACCGGATAGTCGTCGGGGAAATAAGAAGGCAGAGGGAAGCAGAGGTTTTATTCGAAGCGATGCACACGGGGCATAGCGTTTACGCCACGCTCCACGCCGATAATGCGGCGCAAGTGAGAAGCCGTTTGATCAACCCGCCCATCGCCATTCCGGAAGACGTGCTCGAAGCGCTGCATTTGGTTGTAGTCCAATACCGCCAACGCAGGACGGGAATAAGGAGGACTTTCGAAGTCGCGGAAGTCGTCCCGCAGGAAAACAAGGTTGCGATGGACGTGCTGTATTCGTGGGACCCGAGGGAAGACGAATTGAAGAAAGTGGCGGAAAGCTCCAGGCTGTTTTCGGAATTGACTTTGCACACGGGTTTTACGAGGAAAGAGATTGCCAAGGACTTGACTGAAAAGCAGAACATCATCAAGTACATGATAAAACAGGACATTCGCGACGTGAATTCCGTGGGGAAAGTGGTGGCTTGGTACTACCGCGATCCCCCGCGGGTGTTGAACGCCGTCAACAAAAACCAGAGCAAGGAACTTCTCCTGAAATGAAGGCCGTTCCGAAAGGTTTTTGAAAAAATTGGTTTTGATCGCATGCTGAAAATACCTTTTTCGTTCCTTCCCCGGAAGATAATTCTGGGAATAGCCCATTCGTTGAAAAACTTCGGCGGTTTTCTCAGCGCGTTTTTTCCGGGCTTGCACGAAGAGCTTTTCCAAGCGCAGATTTCGGAGTCAACGCGCGAGTACGCGGCAATCACCTTCACCGTCGCTTTCTCGAACGCTTTGTTCGGCTTCGTTTTAGTCGCGATAATAGGGCTTTTGGCAAACATGAGCGTCCTTCCGCTTGCGACCGGCATTTTCCTCATGCTCGGGCTGGCTAGCTTCTTCACCCTGATTTACTATCCCCGCGTCATCATTTCCAAACGGAGAAAAATGTTGGAAAGCCAGTTGATTCCCGCCACACGCCAGTTTTTGATAGAACTGCGTTCCGGCGTGCCCTTGTTCAATTCGATGACCAGCATCGCTTCCGGATACGGGGAAGTAAGCGTGGAATTCCGGAAAATAATAACGAAAATCAACGGGGGCGTGTCGGAATTGGACGCGCTGCAGGAGGCGACGCGCGAAAACCCTTCCCTGCAATTCAGGAAAATATTGTGGCAGATTTCCAACGCGTTGAAAGTGGGAAGCGACGTGGGCGATTCGCTGGAATCGCTGATGAGCGAGTTGACGAAGGAAAAAGTGGACGAGATACACCGTTACGGCCAGGAGCTTTCGCCTTGGACCATGATTTACATGATGGTCGCAGTGGTTTTGCCGAGCTTGGGCGTGACCCTGATGATAGTAATCTCGTCGTTCTTGAGCATAAGCATTCCTTCGATAGTCCTTCCAATAACCCTCATGCTTCTCGTGGGTTTCCAGCTGTTTTTCATGAACTTCGTTGCAAGCAGGAGGCCTTTGATCTGAAATGGTTTCCCTGATTCTCTACCGCCGCCTTTCATCTATGTTCCCGAAACAACTGGCCAAAGGAATTTCGAGGCTTTTAGTGCAAGGGGGTTTCGAAAACCTTGACGCGAGGACTTTCATCGGCTTCGCGTTTTTCTTCGCCGTGGGAGCGGCGTTAGTCACGTTTTTCCTCATGCCGTTTTTCTTCGCAGAGCGCATAATCCACCTGGCGGCCGCGACGTTCGTCTTCCTCGTTTCCATGGGCTTGTTTTACTTGGGCTTGACGATGAGCGCGGATGCAAGGGCAAGGCAGGTTGAAGAAGTTTTGCCTGTTGCACTGCAAATGATTTCCGCCAACATTCGCGCGGGAATGACGCTGGAAAACGCCGTGTGGAGCAGCGCCCGCCCCGAGTTCGGGGCGTTCACCGCCGAAATCAAGAGAATGAGCGCGGATGCATTCGGAGGGGTTCCCATAAGCCAGACGCTGGGCGATTTGCCGAAAAGGGTTGCCTCGCCTATTCTCGACCGGGCGATAAGGTTGATAATCGAAGGAATTGTTTTGGGAGGGGAAATGGCCAAGTTGTTGGACGAGGTTGCAGAAGACATACGCTCCACCCAACTGCTTCAAAAGGAAATAGCCGTTTCAACCACGACTTACGCGATTTTCATCGTTTTCGCGGCAGTAATAGCCTCGCCGCTCTTGTTTTCAGTATCGACTTATTACACGGTTTTGACGGAAAAAATCGGCGAAAAACAGGCTTCCTCAGGAAACCAGAATACTGAAGAGTTTATGCGAGCCGCGCAAACCCAGGGGTTGAGCGGGCTGCCCGGCTTGTCGGGCCAAAAATCCGAGTCGGGCATTAAAGCTTCGGACATCAAAAACTTTGCGATAGCTTCGATATCCCTAACCTCCTTATTCGCGGCGCTGATCCTGGGCATGATCAGGGAGGGAAAGGCAACCCGCGGTTTGAAGTACGCCCCGATATTCCTGTTAGTCGGATTGGGTGTTTATTTAGGCTTTGCAAGCGTTTTGGAAGGGGCTTTTTCGACGTTCATCAAATAAACCCGGCTGAAAAGTGGAATTAGCAAAGGCGTTTGGTATTACCCTATTCCACCTCTATGCGTAGGGTTTAAAAACTGTGTTCGGTTATTGATTAAAAATACGTTTTTCTATCGAGAAACGAGGGGGAATGATAAGAATGAAGACGATAAGAATGAAGCGAGGACAAAGCGCTTTGGAGTACCTCGTCACTTACGGATGGGCGATTCTTGCAATCGTCATCGTGGCGGGCGTGCTTTGGTATTTGGGTGTATTCAACCCGCAGAAGTACGCGGGCGGAGCCCAGTGCGGAGGATTTTCGACTGCAGTATGCCGCGATTACACGGCAGCAGGAGGAACCGTAAGCATAGCGTTCGGCAATGCCGCCGGAGGCGCGATTTCCGGACTCGACATTTCCATAGCCGGAACTGACGGTTCGTGCACTCCAGCAGCAGTAGGTGCGAACGAAGTGTTCACTTGCACCGGTTCGGCGACGACCACTCAGGGTTTGGACATCAACGCGACGCTAACGTACACTTCCGCGTCGGGATTGGCCCACTCTGAAACCGGGTTCGTCAGGGGACAAGGAGCGTAAGTTAACGCTTCCTTTTTTTCTTTTTTTCCTTCTTTTTAGTTTTTCTTTTTCCCTTCAGCATACAGCCGGTTTAATACGCTGGAAAAAGCCTTATTCTAAACGCATGATGACCGGCACTACTTTCTGACTGGTGATGATTGACGGACGGTCTGACGTCATTTAACCAAAACAGCTTGCGCACTTTCGTGTTTGGCCTGCGAAACCGTCCGGTTAATTTTTTAAATCCAGGCCCTTACTCTCTTGGGTGGTTTCAATGGCATATTCGGAAATAAGTGCGAAAGCCGCTGCGGTAACCGGAGCAGTGCTGAGCTTGTTTTGCTGGCTGTTCCTCGTGCCTTACGGCTTCACTGGCTACGGCATGATGGGTTACATGATTGGGTACTCTTCTTACAATTGGGGCGTGTTCTCCGTTTTGCTCATGGTCGTTCTCGGCGTAGTGTTCGGCGGGGCAATAGCGTTCGTTTACAACTGGGCTTTGAAACTCAAGTGAGCTAGGCCGACCGTGGGCGATGAAATGAAAAAAATGAAAATCGGCGTTGTAATAAGCACAAACGAGCCGGAAGTGGTCTGGAACGCCTTCAGGTTGGGGAACGTTTCCTTGAAGGCAAGCCACGCAGTCAAGGTCTTCCTGATAAACAAGGGCGTCGAAGTCGAGGACATCAAGAGCGACAAACACGATGTTAAGGGACAGATTGACTCTTTCATCGCAAACAAAGGCCAGATTCTTGCCTGCGGGACCTGCTTGAAGGCGAGGCAAAAGGAAGGGACAAACATTTGCCCGATTTCCACGATGAACGACCTGCTTAAGCTTGTCGAGGAATCGGACCGGATATTGACTTTCGGTTGAGGCTTAGGTTCCGCAGAAATGCCGCGTCTTCCGAGCGTCAGGCAGAGCGCTGCTCCCCAAGCGGTTATCAAGGGTTTGAAAGGCCACCTTGTTTTTGTGATAAACACGAATTGCCGATACTCCGTGCTTACCGATATGGGCAGTATCGGATACGTGGTCACCTAAGCTACGTATTTATAAACGAGTAGTCACCTAATGTCATCGTGCATCTTGAAATTAGGGGGGAGAAAGGCGCCAAGAAATACTATTTGGCTTATTCATACCGCAAGGCAGGCAAAGTCAGAAAGCTGCGGGTTTATCTCGGCGCGAACCTCGGCGGTACGGAGCTTGCCAAGCGCAGGAAAGTTGCGGAAGCGGAATTGCTTCAGCGCGCCTCGGCAAGCAGAATGTTTGGCGATCCGTTTGAAACCGTCTTGACGAAAACCGAGATTGGGGAATTGAAGGCTCTTGAAGCCAAAGCGAATGTCAGAGTAATTCACTTGTTGGAAGACGATTGGAAAAAATTCACTAAAGCTTTCACTTACGACACGAACGCCATCGAGGGTTCTTCGGTAGAATCGAAGGAAGTCGGGGAGATTCTGGAAAAAGGCAAGTGGCCCGACAAGCCGAAGGCGGACATTTCCGAAACTTACGGCGTCGCCAAGGCAATAGGCTTCGTCAGGAAAACCAAAGAGCACCTCTCGTTAGACTTAATTCTAGACCTGCATAGGATTGTTTTCGAAAACTCGAAGCATTACGCCGGGCGATTCAGGGAACGCGGAATCGAAGTGGTTGTAACAGATGGACGTGGTAACGTAGTCCACCGCGGCGCGCCTTCGACGCACGTCCGAAGCTTGCTTTCCGAATTGGTTCGTTGGTATGAGAAAAACAAGAGGAAATACCCGCCTCTGGTTTTGGCTGCGGTTGTTCACAACCAATTCGAAAACATTCACCCGTTTCAAGACGGCAACGGTCGGGTCGGGCGCTTGCTTTTGAACAACATTTTGCTGAAATACGGCTTGCCTCCGATCAACATCGAATTGAAAAATCGCGGCGAGTATTACGCGGCTTTGCAAGCGTACGAAAACCAGCACAATTTGAGGCCAACCGTAGAACTGATGCTGAAAGAATACCGCAGCCTCAAGAAACTATTAAGGAAAAGGTGACTACAAAATTCAAGCGCGTAGTCACCTCGTTTCTGCAGAAATGACGTGTCTTCCTTCGGTCAGGCAGAGCATCGCTCCCCAAGCGGACGGTCTGACTTAAAAATACCATTAAATTTATATATGTCTTTTAACCATGATTTTAATGGTGGTCGTTATGAACATCAGTATGCATTTCGAAGGGTATTCTGAAAAAATTATTGCTGAAGCTCTCCGCCAAGGCATAGTAAAAACCAAGGCTGAAGCCTTGCGTTTGGCGTTGCTCGAACTCAATGATAAGTATGGCTTGGTTGCCTCAGACCTTGAGCAGAAAGAATTGCAGCAAGACATAGCGGAATTGAGCCGTATGGAGAAAAGAATTGCTTCAGGCAAAACCAAACTCCACAAAGCCAAGACTATTGACGAGATTTTCGCTTAGGTGCGCGCATGTACGAGCTTTACTATACCGATGAATTCAAGCGGGATGTCAAACGGCTTGATGGTTCGATGCAAATCAAGCTGAAGAAAGCTGTTGAGAAGATAATGGAAAATCCAACGAGATTCAAGCATCTTGAGCATGTCGATGGTTATAGGGTACGTTTCGACGTTTACCGGATTCTCTATCGTGTTTCAGGAAATAGGATTGAGTTTATTCGCTTAGGAAAGAGAGACGAGGTATATGATTGAGCGTGTTGCTGCTAGCGGTTTTCATGGCCGGGTGCTTTTCGACTACTCCCGTGCAAGTGCCTACCGCATCATCGGCAACCCCCGTTCCTTCATCGTCTATTCCTGCGATTTCACCGACGCCCACGTCCTCAGCCCAAGTAGCGTGCGTCGACAAAGACTGTTTCATAACCGCGGCAACCGACTGCAAAGGCGCAAGACTGACGCTTACGGACGAAGCGGGGGTATTCGAATACTCGTCATCTTCAACGGCATGCGTCTTTACAAAAACGCTGGTGAGCCTGACCGAGGGAGAGGCGCAGGACATGAAAAACCTGCTCGAGGGAAAGAGCATGACGTGCAAATACGAAAAGGGAAAATTCGATTCGAGGCTGGTCACATCACTGATCTACGGCACGGAATACTGCGAAGGGGACTTGAAAGAAGCGCTAGGCGCGCTGATAATCTTCACTTGAACGTGCGTCAAGCTAGACTAGCGTGTTTCATGAACACTGCTTTTTAGCTAGAGAAAAAGAGCACGGCTATTACCGCTGCCGCAGCAGCCAAGGCGAGGGCAACCCGCAATTTCTTCTTTCTCGCGGCAAAACGCCCTGCTAGAAAAAAGCCCGCTTGAACAGCGGCGTAAATCCCGCCGAACAGGATTAACGCATTTACCTCAGGCGCATACTGCAAAAGCCAGAGGACCGGAATCAAGACGATGCCCAGCAGCAGGAAAATCCCGAGTGCACGAATAATCCTGGCCTTCTTCCCGTTTTTCCCTGCGAAATACTCCGCCAGCGCTCCGATTGCGAACGCCGGGACGAGCGCGAGGACCATAAGCAGGATGAAGGGAATGGTGCCGGCAATCATGTCGGAAAACCCCTGCGGCGGGACGTAGTCCGAATCGTCTTCCTCGCTGAACTGTTTTTCCGTGAAGAAAGAGTCTTGCGTCAATCCCTCAGCTTGGCCGCTGTACTGAAGCATCGTTACGCACTTGGCGTTGTCGAATCCGTATTCCCTTGCCAACGCGCTGTCTTGCTTTGCGCTCTGGAACTCGAGCAGTTGCGAAGAGTCGTTGAAACATTCTTCCCCGAAAATATAGACGTCCGCCGTGGTGTAACCGTCGTTGATGCTAGATATTTTCATGGGGTAAAAAGGCTTTTCCGGAGTGAAGGAGATTTCCAACGGCGTTGCTATCCCCTCCCTCAGTTCGACGAGAGCCTGCACGACGTTGAAACTAGAGTTCATGCAGCCTTCAGTATCGTTGAATTGCTGTTCGATTTGCCAGCGGACGTCGTCTTCGGCTTCCGACGCGTTGAGCCCGTAATAACGCGACGCGCTGGTGAAGATGGAGATTCCGCTTGCGCACGCGGTTTCGTTTTCGTCCGCGCTCGCACCGGGGAATTTGCCGAGCAAGTCTATTTTGTTCGCGATGAAATAGTAATTCTTTCCAACGTAGTACTCCAAAACGCTTTTCTTGTTTTCCGGAAAGCTGAAACCGTTTCCGTCAAGCCACTCTACCAGGGATTCTGCATCGGTCGCCTTCAGGATCGTCAAGTTGTAAACGTCCGCCTGCAGGGTTTGCAGCACTTCAACGCCATTCGCCGCGCCTGCAGCTCCGGCGCCGAAACCGCCGGAAGGCCTATCGTAAACTATCCTTTCCCCGAACAAGTTTCCCAGCTTGAAAAAAATGGAACTGTCGGAAGGCTTCACTTCCGGCTGGGAGTCGCTCTGGATTGGAATGACCCACGCCATTCCCATCGAGTCGTTCGAAGTTATTTTCGTCGAGAGTATAATCCTCTCGGTAGTCCCGTCCCAAAAAATCGCGGCTTTCTGTTCGGGAGCGAAAACCCCAGCGTAAGGGGAAACGGGAACAATCCCGCCGTCGGCCGAGGCGTTTGCCGCCAAAAAAAGAAAACAAACCGCTGCAAAGAAAAATATTTTGTTCATGATGAATCAACCGCTCAACCGGGAGCGCATCTCCCGTCGCCTACGCATACCCAGCCGTTCAAGCAACATCTCCACCCGCCGCAGTAAACCGCGTAGTGGCCCGGCGAGCAGGAAATTTCCCCGCCGCCCCTGTCCACCGTGGCTCGCGCCGTAGGCGTGGGCGTCGCCCTTTCGCCGATGTAAATCTTAACGTCTTTGCAGTCCGTCCATCCGATGAGATCCACCACGCACGCTTTAATGGCGAACGTTCCGGCTCTGGACGGCGTTCCCCGAATTGTTCCGTCCGTCCACAGCATCAAGTCGAGCGGATACGGCCCTTGATCGGAAGCATAACCTACGAAGTGGTACGGCGGTGTGCCTCCGATGACGTTGGAAGCAATACGCACGTTGCATTCGCTGTCTACTTCGCATTCCACATCATACGCCTCGAGTTGCGGAGGTTGAGGAATGAGTTCGATGCGCAACTCGATTTCGCGCGTTTGCGGGGGTTTGGAAGAGTCGGAAACCACTGCGGTGAAAGGAGGCGAAATGCTTCCGACAGAACCTTGAAGTCTTCCTGTCCCGCTTATCGTGCCGTCCGGACTCAAACTAAATCCTGAAGGCATGCTCGATTCTTTCTTCAGCTTCCAAGCGTATGGCGGCTTTCCGCCCACTACTTCCAAGGTGTAAGAACCCTGCTCTCCGTCTATCCATGCCGGCAGCGTGTCGGTGTCAATGTAAAACGAAGGGTCGGTGGAAATTTGCGCGGACAATATCGGAAACTGGCTGATGTGCGTAGCGTCAACCGGGCTCGCTAAAAACGCGTTTATGCCCGTTTGCAATCCCGCCAAGCTTGCCGAAGCCGAAAGCGAAATAGGGCCGCCGGACTCGGTTTCGAGGTTTATCGGCTTGCCGTCCTGCTTGCCGTCCAGTTTTCCGTCCGACCAGTCTTGCGCTAATGCGGCAGCCAGCAATGCCGGTTCGACGTTCATCGCCTGCGCTTCTTCAACCATCCCTGCAAGAAGCAATCCGTACTCCCTGGCTTCTTTGGCAGAGATGTCTACCGCCGAGGGGTCGTAGGCCGGAACAGGCATGCGCCAGATTATGTTCTCCTGGCGGTACTGCTGGCTTACAGCCGTATTTGCAGCACGGGCCGCCTCGTCAAGAGCGGTGCCTTTGCGAATTGAGTGCTGAGCGAGCGATACTGCCATTTCGGTGAATGGCGTTATGATCGCCACGTCATTTCCTGCGGGAATGAACGCGCGCATGGAATAGCCGTTAGGCAAGTTGATCGATTGCACGACGGGTTTTCCGGCGTAAGCCTCGCTTGCCGGATTGCCCACATCCTCGTAATACGCTCCTCCGATGCTTTCAACGAGAAAGCGTCCGGTAGGCTCTGCCATTTCAAAATACGCTTCGCCCGCCATGTCTGTCTGGACCGGTCCGGCGAGCAATTCGTTCCTGCTTCCGTCCGCATTCAAACTATAAACGCTTACCGACGCCCCTTCAACCGGGCCTTTGAAATATACCGATACTAAAAGAATCGTTTTCCCTCCCCCGTCTTGCGTACCGCTGATGCCATTATCTTGCTCTGGCTCAGGAGAGAGGCAGCCGAAAAAGAGAAGCGCAAATGCAAGCAACGCGATTACTGCATATTTGCGCATAGCCTGCATTAGAGAGCCGATTTTTAAATAATGCCCTCCTGCCCCGGAATTTCGCGATTGCGCGGTTTTCCCTCCCGCCGTCTTAATCCGTCCTTTTTCTAAATTCGTCAAAGCAAAGGTTTTAGTACTGAAAAAATGTTTATCCTGAATAATATGCCCGAAAATCAAAAGCCGCAAATTCAAAAGCAGCAAACCGCGAATTTTTTGAATTCCCTGGTGGTTTTGGGCAAGCAGCACAGGATAACCTCCATCCTGCTGATCTTAGGACTTCTTTTGACGTTCATGCTGGCCTTATACTCGGGACCTCCTTCTGAAGAGACGATAATTGAAAACGCGTTGGCAGGAACTGTAACGATTAAAAACGACATTGCGCTTGGTTCGGGAGTGATAATCAGCACTGACGATACGTCAAGCTGGATTCTTACCAACCGGCATGTCGTAGACCCGAATAATGACGGCAGCGGCGCTCCGCACCAGATTGTCGAAATGTCGGACGGAAGAACCTATTATCCGTCTTACATTCTGATTCCGCCTTACGACGACATAGACCTGGCTTACGTTGTGATAGTGAAAGTGAACGTTCCGGCAGTTATCATTGATTACGATTACAAGCCGACGACCGGAGAGCAGGTCGTTGCGGTCGGCTCTCCGTTGGGGTTGGAAAACTCGGTTACTACGGGCGTCGTTTCTGCGGTCAGGTACGTGACTGCTCAAACCGGTTACAAGACTGAAGTCATCCAGACTAGCGCGGCGATCAACCACGGGAACAGCGGAGGAGGCTTGTTCAGCCTTAAGACTGGAAATCTTTTGGGAATAAACTCTTTCGGGCCTCCTGAGGACTTGAAATCCCAAGGGATTGGTTTTGCTTACAGCCTGCAGCTTCTCGCTTCACTGCCTAAGACCAACTGGCGCAGCCTGGATTTGAACGCGAAGACTTAGGATTTCTCGATTGCTCGGCTTTCCCCATATTCGCTTAAGCATCCCGTTTCGGCAATCGTCAAAGCAAAGGTTTTAGTACTGAAAAAATGTTTATCCTGAATAATATGCCCGAAAATCAAAAGCCGCAAATTCAAAAGCAGCAAACCGCGAATTTTTTGAATTCCCTGGTGGTTTTGGGCAAGCAGCATAGGGTAACCGCGATCATGCTTGTACTGATTGTTCTTTTAGCGATAGGCTTGAGCTTGTTGTCCGGACCGCCGTCTGAAGAGAAGATAATAGAAAGCGCGTTGGCGGGAACTGTAACGATAAAAAACGACATTGCGCTCGGTTCGGGAGTGATAGTCGGCGGTGACGATGAGGAAAGCTGGATTCTTACCAACCGGCACGTTGTAGATCCGGATGAGGACGGCAGCGGCGCTCCGAACCAGATTGTCGAAATGTCTGACGGGAGAACCTACTACCCTTCTGAAATCCTTATTCCGCCTTACGACGACATAGATTTGGCTTACGTCATCATCGTGAAAGTAGCCGCCCCGATAGCGCTGATTGATTACGATTACAAGCCGACGACCGGAGAGCAGGTCGTTGCGGTCGGCTCTCCGTTGGGGTTGGAAAACTCGGTTACTACGGGCGTCGTTTCTGCGGTCAGGTACGTGACTGCTCAAACCGGTTACAAGACTGAAGTCATCCAGACTAGCGCGGCGATCAACCACGGGAACAGCGGAGGAGGCTTGTTCAGCCTTAAGACTGGAAATCTTTTGGGAATAAACTCTTTCGGGCCTCCTGAGGACTTGAAATCCCAAGGGATTGGTTTTGCTTACAGCCTGCAGCTTCTCGCTTCACTGCCTAAGACCAACTGGCGCAGCCTGGATTTGAACGCTCCTTCGGCGTGCCGCGTAGACTGGGATGAAGTCGGGCTGACAAACGCGGACGGGTCGTCCATCGGGATGGAAAAAATAGAGGCTGGCACGTGTTCGCAGTATGGACCGGTGTGGTGCAATCCTTCCACCCGCAAGTTGGAAGAAAGAGCCGACCTTTGCGGCTGTCCTGCAGGCTATAAGGCTTCAGGCACAGACTGCATCGCAAACGACCAGGGCGGAAACACCGTTGGGAACGCCCTGTTTGATGAAACAATAACCCTGGAATCGGACAGCATTTGGTATTACGGAGGGGACTCGCCGAGCTTGTCATCTACCGAAACGCTTCATTATACCGTTTCGTCAAACCTGCAGGTAAGCATTGACGTGGTGCCTTCGAAAGACGACTTCCGCAAAGCGCTGCAAGGTTCGGACTTCCGCGCCTATTCGGCCTGTACCGCTTCAAACGTTTATTCTTACGACAAGTTCTGCACGCTGGACAAGAACGGCGGCATAATGATAACGAACGACAATACCGCTTCGGCAACAATCCACGTCGTTGTGAAAACCTCGTAGGCATTTTGGTTCTTTTAAAAACGCTTTTCAACCTGCGGGGTTTTACTGGATGGTGGACCTTCTGGTTTTGGCTACTGCCTTCGTGCTGTTCGCCAACCCTTTCGGCAGGTTTGTGGTGATAGCCGCGCGCGCGGCAGGAATTCAACTCCTTTCAACCGCGGGCTTTGCTTTCAAATGGATTTTCGCCTTGTTCCTATTCTCCTCGACCTTGACTTCCGTATTCTGCCTGTTGTTGTTCGAAAAAACCGTTTCTTTCGCAGAACGCTTTCGCATTGCAAGGAAAATAACCGAAATCCTGGAAAACGCGCAAAAAACCATTTCCACTACCGCCGGAACCGTTGCCCTGGTGGTTGCAATAGCTGTTTTGGATTTCGGCACTTCGCCCATTTACGCTGCGGCAGCCTGCGCCATGGCGAAAACCCCGAGAAAACCAGCCATTGCCGGCTTGGTTTTGGGCAACGCACTGTCGTTTTTGGCGTTGTATTACTTCGGGCAAGCGTTCGGAAAAAACCTGGTTTCCCTGGCTCTAGCGGCGTTGGTTACAACCGCGCTGGCTTTCGCCGTTTTCTTCTTGTACTTCCGCCGGCGCAAGGCGTAATGGAAATTTTGGTTAAAAACTTAAAAAAATAGGAAAAGGAAAGAGCCGAAAAGCCCTTTCCTTTTTTTGAGAAGTTTTTCAGTACCTTCTCGGTTTTCTGTGCTTCTGGTAGCAATCCCTGCAGTATACAGGCCTGCCAGAAGTCGGCTCGAAAGGCACTTCGCACTCCTGCCCGCAATCCGAGCAAGTTGCCTTGTACATCTTCCTGTCGCCGAAACGGCTTCCGCCGTACCCGCCAGATCCGCTGTCTCCATCCATTTATCTATTCACCTGCGGTTCTCACCGCCTACCCGCTCGCCAGCCAGAAAACCCAAAAACCCGAAAAAAAGAATTTCTCTGTTTCCAAAAAAACTTCCTTTCTCCTTCCGAATCCTCTCGCTTTAGAACAAGGCTTTTCTTTAAACTGAAAAACTATGAATTCCGCCGTTTAAAAGCATTGTTTTTGGCCTTCGCCCGCGGGGTTTCAGCCCTGCCTTTTTTCAAGTACTCGACTGCGTTTATCTTCACGCAAAAATCCACGACTATGCGCTTGAACTGCAGCATCGCCCAAGCGGCCACTCCGCCGGCGCTCAAGAGCACGATGTTCCCCAAAATGCGGGTCGTGTCCAACGCTTCCAGCGCCAGGGGGTTTCCCTGGCTTACCGGAAGGGAGAACGTGGCTACGCTGAACGCCCTAAGCGCCCCGTGCGCCGGAAGCAGGACTCCGGCAAACAGGAAAGCGTTGTAAAGAACGAACTTTCTTTCTATCACCGCTTCGCCCATCGGGATTTTCACGCTTCCGTACTCGCGCGTGTATTTCGCAACTGCAAAAAGGAAAAACCCGAAAATCACTTGCGAAAGCATGAGCAAGTATTGCGCCAACGCCGTTGTGAAATCCATTTTCAAGGCGAAAAACGAGGTTGCGAGGAAAACGCCGGCTGCGTAAACCCACATCCAGGTTTCGAAAAACTTGATTCCCGAAAAGGCAATCAAGTCGTAAGTTATCTTGAATACCCCGACCATTCCGATGAACATCAAGCCGAATCCGAACAACTGGAAGGAAACGGGCGCGAGCTTGCCCGTCGTGAGGAGAAAGTAAGAAGAAATCAGGGGGTAAGCCAAAATCATTGCGAGCAGAATGTAAACGAGCGTGAAGTGGGGAGGCTTGTAGTCTTCCCTGGAATTTTCCACAACCGCGAGAACGTCTTTAAACCAGTAGATCGTAAGCCACGGGGCGAAATAACCTATCAATGCCGCAACGGAACTTGCTATCGTCAACCAAGTCATTTCACCAAATCCCACTGCAAAACCGATTTTAAGCTTTTTCTACAACCCCTTCCGCCTCTACTCCCGCCAAAAAAGGCTCTTCGTCGAACGTCGTTTTCAGGTTCGCAAACAACAAGGTTTAAATTGCGGGTTTGTTGATTAACTAGAAATTCAACCCATTGGGGTGATTGGTTTATGGCAGGAGACGACAAGAAGACGACCGGAGCGGTTTTCCTGTTGCTGGGAATCGCCTGGCTGCTCGGAAAAATAAACATCGTTACCGCGGACGTAATGGTGTGGTTGCTCACGGCAATAGCGCTGTTGGGCGGCTTGTACATGCTTTTCATGTAAACAAGCTTTTTCAGGAAAATTTCAAAAGATTGAGCCGGGTTGGAAAAAAACCAGCCCGCCTTCTTTTTTCTTACCCGTTTTCATCCCAAACAGCTTAAAGAATACGCTTAAATTACTTCAAACAACTTAACGCTTGGAAAAAAGGTGGTGTTTGAAATGGATAAATTCCAAAAAGGTTTCGTTTGCCTCGGCGGGTGCAACGGCATCACTTCCGAGGAAGGAAAAACTTGCGGCGCTTCCGACTGCCCTTCGCACGGCCATCCGCTCGTGTCTGGATTCAAGTGTCTCGAATGCGGAGAGACTTTCGCGGAAGGAGAAAAGCACGAGTGCTGATTTTTTATATCCGCGCTCCTTCCTTTTCTTTTCCAATAACGAAAGGCGCTTTAACTTGTACTCGACCGCGATCCTCGCACTCTTGGCAGTAGTGTACCTGCTGCAATCCTTCATTCCCGGCTTCACGCAATTGTTCTGGTTCAACCCTTCGGGCATAGCAACCGCCCCCTGGGGGTTTTTCACCGCCATGTTCCTGCACGGGAGTTTGCTGCACTTGTTTTTCAACGGGTTCGCCTTGTTCATGTTCGGGCCGTTTCTCGAGCAAAGGATAGGCTCTCGCCGGTTTTTGGAATTGTTTCTGGCATCGGGAATACTGGGCAGCGCGGCTTACTATCTTTTCGTAATAGCCGGAATAACGACACCTCTGCCTGCGCTTGGTGCAAGCGGGGCGATTTTCGGGATTCTCGGCGCATTGGCGATCTTAACTCCGAACTTGATGATTTTGGTGTGGTTCATTCCCATGAACATGAGACAGGCGGCGGTGTTCTGGGTGGCGCTCGAGTTTCTAGGCACGTTCAACCCCTCTTCGGGCATAGCTTCGGCAGCGCACTTGGGCGGGCTGGTCGTGGGCGCAGCTTACGCCAAACTGCTCGTCGAGAAGAAAAAAAGCGAGTGGAACCAGGGTTATTAACACCTAAAGAAAAGGTTTTTTATTCCCTTCAACGCTCTTTATGAATAGCGTTTTTCTATCGAAAAGCCCGTTGCGTTTTTTACTCTTACGAACGGGCTTTTTCGACTTGCAGAAAGGTGTGTGAACAATGGCTGGAGAGCATTCCGAATACGACGTTATCATTGTCGGCGGCGGGCCGGGCGGCTCGACTTGCGCCACTTTCCTGGGGAAAGCCGGGCATAAAGTACTGCTTTTGGACAAGGCGAAATTCCCGCGCGACAAGACTTGCGGTGATGCCATAAGCGGGAAAAGCATGGGCATACTGCGTGAAATGGGGCTCTTGAACGGAGTCGAGGGAATAGACAATTCCAAGATTTACGGAGTAACGTTCTCCTCTCCCGAGGGATACGTCGTGGAAATCCCTTTCAGGAAAGAGGAGAACGTGGGTTATTGCGCCAGGCGTTTGGTTTACGACAATTTCCTCTTCCAAAACGCAAAACGCTACGCCCATGCTATTGAAGAATTCGCGGTTTCCGACATCATCACGGAAAACGGGTTTGTCGTGGGAATAAAAGGCACGGATTTGAAGGACAAGGCTGAAAAGGAATTCCGAGCGAAAGTCGTGGTTGGAGCAGACGGGGCGACTTCCATAGTCGCCAACAAGCTCGGTTTGGATAAAATAGACGAAGCGCACCATTGCGTTGCCATACGCGCGTATTACAAGGGCGTTACTGGAATGAACAACAACATAGAGCTTCATTTCGTAGATTCCATAATCCCCGGCTATTTCTGGATTTTCCCGCTTGACAACGGCCTGGCCAACGTCGGAGCGGGGTTGTTGACCAGGGATTTCAAGAAGAAAAAGATAAACTTGAAGGAATGGATGTTCAACGAAATCAAGACCAACCCTCTCTTCAAAGAACGGTTTGCGAACGCCGAACAGGTTTCGGAAGTGAAAGCCTGGAATTTGCCGTTCGGCTCGAAGAGGAGGAAGAATTACGGGAACGGGTTCGTTCTCGTCGGGGACGCGGCTTCCCTCATAGACCCGTTTACTGGCGAGGGGATAGGGAACGCGATGTTGTCCGGAAAATTTTCTGCGCAAGTGATTCACGAAGCGTTCGTCAAAAACGACTTTTCCGAAAACACGTTGAAGGAATACGAAAAAAGATTGCACGACGAGATCGACCGCGAGCTGAACTCAAGCTACCGGATGCAGAGGCTGGGAAGCATCCGCCCGATATTGAACTGGATCGTTAGGAAAGCGGCGAAAAACCAGCATGCGAAAGATCTGATCGCCTCGACGCTGGCGAACGAAACGGCTAGAAACGAATTCACTTCGCCGTTGCTTTATCTCAAAATCCTGTTCAGCTGAACTTTTTCTATTTTTATTTTTTCAAACGAACTCAGCGCAGGGCGCTTTCGGCGAAATCCCAATTAACGACATTCCACCAAGCTTTAACGTATTCAGCCCGCCTGTTTTGATATTTTAAGTAATAACTATGCTCCCAAACGTCTATTCCCAACAAAACCTTTTTTCCCTCGGAAATGGGCGAATCCTGGTTGGCTGTTGAAATAATCTCCAGATTTCCGTTGTTCGAAACGAGCCACGCCCAGCCGCTTCCAAAACGCCCCATTGCGCTTGCTGAAAACTGCTCGACGAATTTTTCGAAAGAACCGAACTTTCCGTTTAACGCCTCGCCCAAATTCCCGTTCGGCTGCCCGCCTTTTCCGGTTCCCATCATCTTCCAGAACAAATCGTGGTTGTAAAAACCGCCGCCGTTGTTGCGGACGGCATTCCTAATGCCTTCGGGAACTGCATTCAAGTTTCCAAGAATCTCCTCGACCGTCTTGCTTTCAAAAGGCGTTCCAGCGATGGCTTTGTTGAAATTGTCTGTGTACCCCTGGTGGTGTTTCGTATGATGAATAGTCATCGTCATCTCGTCGATCCACGGTTCCAAAGCGTTGTAATCGTAAGGCAACTTGGGCAATTCAAACATTCAAAACTCACCTCTCTATAACCAAATGACGGCCGAGAATAAGATAAAACTTGCCTTTAATCGCCGCATGACTCGGGGGTTATGACGAAGCCCGGAGGCGTGGGGCATTTGCCGGAGTAAATGCACGCTTGCGATGGAATGGAATCGTATTGAGCCCTGATGAAAGAGCTGCTTTCGCTTCCGTACGTGACGAGAATCTTGTCCAGATCGCGGGGTTCGTATCCTTCAAAATCGGAATTCTCCGCCCCGTTGACGAACATCCTCAGTTTCTTGTCTCCCGAAACGCAAAACCTTCCGTCATACTTCAAAACAATGCATTCGGAATCCAAGCTCATATTTAACGCGGAGAAAAACATTCCGAGAGTCGCGCGCTCGTCGTGAATATGCAACACCCCCCCGTTCAAATCGTGCATGTGCATCGGGCTTTCCTCGATGTGCTCTTCTCCTGGTTTTCCGCACGAGAGTTTTTCCATGAACTCTTCCCTTGCGAAATCGTATTTCACGCCGTTCACGAAAACCGTGAAGTCCGCGTGAACGTGATACTCTTCTTCAGCCGGCGTTTCGTTCGGAATAGCCTGGGGCTGGAGGGTTAACAGGTAAAACAATACCGCCGCCGCTGCGACGAACAAAAGCATGAATGCCAGTTTGAACCGGTCGATTTTCATTTGAACCAAAGATTCAGATTATTTTTTCGCCAGTGTCAAGGTTGATGATGTGGATTACGTTGACCGGGCACCCTTCGGCAGACTGCTTCATTTGCTGCAATTCATCTTCGCTTAAGTTCACTTCGAAAGAATCCCCGCTTTTCACGCTTCCCGATAAGTTTGCCTTTCCGTCCGGGTCCATCTCCCAGTATTTCGGGAATACCGCTACGCATACGGCAGCGCCGATGCAGTTGACCCGTTCGTAAACGACCTTGTATTTAGCCATCGTTAAACCACCCTTCGAACAACAAGTGTCGGAAAAAGGATTTTGCAGGGAGAATTAAAAACGATTGCGTTTGCGGGAGAGTTTTTTAAGCAACACCGCCGAATTTTACTCTATGAAACGGCAGGTTGCAACGGTATTGAGGGTTTTCGACGAGTGCGAAACGGTCAAAACCCTTGAAGTCGAGCTTTCCGAACCCATTTCTCCAAAGCCCGGCCAGTGCGGCACTTTCTTCCTGCTGAAGGAAGACGGTTCTTTCGGCGAAGGGCGGGTTTATTCGTTATCCTCCTCGCCGTTGTCCAAGGAAAAAATTTCCATAACCTTCCGCATGACTCCCCTGTTTCCGTCCAAACTCGCTGCGCTGAAACTTGGTGACAAAATCGGGTTTTTCGGGCCTTACGGGACTTTCGTTTTGGATGAATCGCTTTCCAGCGTAGTGTTTTTGGGAGGGGGAGTGGGCATAACGCCCTTGCTTTCCATGATCCGTTACATAGGCGGGAAAAAGCTTCCAGTGAACATGGTTTTGATCCACAGCAACAAAACCGTGCAAATCACGCCATTTCTGGATTTTTTTAAGGGCTTGGAGAAACGAAATGAAAATTTCAAGTACGTTTTGAACTTGACCGAACCAGAGAATTCCGAAGGCTGGGAGGGTTTGAAGGAAGATGGGTATTTGAGCGGAGAAATGGTGCGAAAGCACGTTCCGCAAGCGGAAAGCCAGACTTTTTACATTTGCGGGCCTCCGCCTTACACGAAGGCGGCGGTCGAGGTTTTGACAAGCATCGGCGTCCCTTCAGAAAAGATAAAACTGGAAGCGTGGTAAAAGCGTTTTTTAACTCCCCGCGCGTAATGGCGTGATAATGGCTTCTTCCGGCGAAAGCAAATTTATTCTCGACCCGACGAAAAACCAGATTGTAATCGTAGCCGGCAGGAGAGCCGAACGCCCGCGCTTGACTTCCGCGAAAAAAGACGAAAAACCCGCGTGCCCCTTCTGCCCTGGAAACGAATTCATGACCCCGCCCACGCGATTCGCCCTTCCCAACGCGAAAGCTTGGAAGACGCGCGTTTTCGAAAACGCCTTTCCAGCTTTGAAGCCGAAAGGCAAATTCTCGAAAATACCCGGCCCGGGTTTCGGAGAGCACGAAGTGATTGTGGAAACCCCGAAGGAAGGCGGGTTGTTCCAGGATTTCGGCGAAGAACAGTTGAAAATAGTTTTCCGCACTTACGTCGAGACGGTAAAACGCCTGGAAAAACGCAAGGGCGTGAAAAACGTTTTTCTCATCAAAAACCATGGGCTTGCGGGAGGCGCGAGCATTCCGCACGAGCACGCGCAAGTTTTTGCTTTGCCCTTCGTCCCCCCGCTGGTGGAAACGGAAAATTCCTTTTTCAATTCCTTCAAACGAAAGACCGGCAAGTGCTTTTACTGTTCTTTAGTAAAATCCCAGCCGAAGCTCTGGGAGAATTCATTTGCAAGCGTGATAGCCCCGGAGTTCGCGAGGTTTGGGTTTGAGTTGTGGGTAATACCGAAAAAACATTGCGCTGGATTGAAAGAATTAAGCGAAAAGGAAGGGGTTTTGCTGTTGAAGGCGATTCAAGAGTGCGTGCGAAGAACGTACGGAATAGTCCAAGCTTACAATTTCGTGTTCCACGAGACGGGTCATCTGCACGTTGAGTTCTATCCCCGCAAAACCGTTTGGGCGGGGTTGGAACTGGGGTCTGGAGTGGTGATAAATTCAAGAACCCAGAAAGACGTTCTGGCGCAATTGAAGAAAGCGCCTTAGCTTCAACAAGAGAAAATTGAGGTGGTTTGATGCCGCGTTTGCCGAATCGTTCGCTTGAGAGAAAAAAAATCCGACCTGACGATATAACCATAATCAACAAAGCAGTATCCTACGACCGGTTGGAACATGGGGATGGCTTGAAATTCGTCCTGTTTCCTTTAACCGGCAACAGTAAACGCCAGCAGGCACTCGGATACTGGGACGCTATGCAGCAGAAAATAATCCTAACGCATCTAGCTTCTTTTCCAACTGGCCATTTTCATTCAGTCAAGCCGCAGCTAATTGAAGAAACAGACCGTAAACCTATAGACGTCCTCAGGTTTAACCTTGTTGAAGTGCGTAAACGGGACAAAAAACCCTAGATTCCTTTGGCCGGAATTTTTGTAAAGCGCCTTAGGCGAGAAAACTACTTTTTCTTCTTCGCTTCGGGCTTTTTCTCTTCTTCCGCCTTTTTTTCCTTGGGTTTGGGCTTGAAGCCCATTTCTTCCAGGCTCTTCGTTCCCTTGGAAATTATCTTGGCGTTGATCTGGTTGATTATTTCGGAAACGACGTTTCCTGCAATGGTCTTCTTGATCTTCTTGCCTTTCGGCAGTTTCCTCACTCCGACTCCCCTTCCTAGAACGGCTTTGGTCCTCTTTTGGCCGGGTACGGACGGGTGCATTGGAAACCCTTCCTTCGTGCTTCCGCCCGTTATCTTCAGTTTATAACCGTCCAGCCCTATCAAGCCCCCTTCGAATTCCTCCCCGATCTTCTTTCCCAAAAGCGATTTTCCCTCGTAATCCTTCTGGAAGCTGTTTTTGCCTTCGCTGAAAACTATCTTCATTCCGAACACCACCTTTAGAACCTGAAATTCTTGCTATAAGCAGAGGAAATTATTTGCCCCGCCCGTCTTTTTAACCTTTTTCAGAATACCGTAATATACCCCTTCAGCTTCTTGATTTCCTTCAGCAATTCCTTCTCCCCGTCGCTCAACGAGGAATAGTATTTTGTTTCAAGGATTCTCGCGTCTTCCTTCGAACAATCCGCCAGCAGAACATCCTTCTCCTTGACCTGCCTTCCGAAAAACGGCTCGGGCATGGAAATTGCGACTTCCTGCCCTTTCTTCGCCTCGTCTATCTCCTCCTTCTCGTGTTGGATTGCCCTTATAGTTCCTACGCTCTCTCCTTTCTCGTTGAGGAAAGTCTGGTCTTTCCTTATCCTTCCCTCCAAAACCTCGACTCCGAAAACCGCAGGGTTGGAAACCCTGAAACAGCAGTTGGGCATGACCAAAAGCTTGGCTGGAAAACAAACTTTGGAAAACGCCTCGCGCTTTTCCCTCGCTTCCTCTTCAGCCCTCCATTGCTTGTAACCTTCAATCAAATTGTAAATTATCTTTTCTTCGAAAACCTTCACTCCGCTGGATAACGCTTCCTGCTTGGCGGAATCGTCGACCGGAACGTTGAAAGCGAAAACCACTCCCAAAAGCTTGTCTTCGCCCTCGACAGCCGCGGCTTTCAAAACGTGTTTTCTCGACACGCCTCCGATGCTCGCGCTTTTCACCGGAATCCCGTCACCGGCAAACAACCTCGTTATCGCTTCGAGGCTTCCGAGCGTGTCGGCCCTTAATACGACCCCGACGTCTTCGCTTTCGATGACGAGTTCTCTCAATTCCTGCCTTATTTCCTCGATGGCGCTTTCCTCACCTTTTCCTTCCCCGATGACGAGAATGCTCGAGCCGGCGATAGCCTGTTCGGCATACTCGCAAGCCAGCTTCACCCCGCTCGCCGCGACAACCTCCCTGACTGCAGAAAACTTTTCCTTGGGGTCGCGCATTTCATCCAGCGGCTTGGGTTTCAGCAAGGCTTTCACTTTCGAAACCTTGGGCCCTTCTTCGGTCGCAAAAACGATTTCATCCCCCTGCTCGATCTTCCCGTCGTATAAAATTACATCCAGCGTCTTTCCGAGCCCCGTTTCCTCGCGCACCTCAAGAATGCTTCCTTTTCCTTCTATACCCTTATGCAATTCCAGCCTTTCCTTCAAAAACCGTTGCGCCAAGCCAGCGACGTACATCAAAAGTTCAGCCAACCCTTCTCTCGTTTTCGCGCTGCACGGGATTATCAAAATTTGTTTCGTGAAGTCGGAAACCCTGTCAAAGCGTTCGGTCTGGAAGCCGAATTCGTATAGCCTTCCGATTAACGCGTAAATCCTTTCATCCAAATTGTTCAAAACGTCCTGTCTTTGGACTGTCAGGGAATCGGTGATACACGTGTTTTGCTTGGAATTCCACCCGTTCAGCGCATCGACTTTATTCAAAGCTATGACGAACGGGGTTTTGTACTCCTTCAAAATTTCTATCGCTTCGATAGTCTGGGCTTCAACGCCTTTGGTGACGTCGATTACGAGAATGGCTATGTCGGCAATGCTTCCGCCCCGTTTTCTTAAATTCGTAAAAGCCTCGTGTCCTGGAGTGTCGATGAACAGCAAGCCGGGAATCGTAAAGTCGATTTTCAGCCTTTCGAGCATGCTTCCGCAGATGTTTTCCACTACCTCGAGAGGAACTTCGCTTGCGCCAATGTGTTGGGTCACAAAGCCTGCTTCCCGTGACTGAACCGTACTGTTTCGTATGCTGTCCAGTAGAGACGTTTTACCGTGGTCCACGTGACCCATGACTACGACTATCGGTTGTCGAAGCATTTTTCCCCACACACCTTAATCCTTCAAAATAGTATTTTGGAGAAGGATGTTATTTAATTCAACCGCGGTAGTTTTCCTCGGGCTTGAATCCCTTTAAAGAATGGGGGTGGCTTTCCTTCACTCCCGCAGCCGTGATTTCCACGAATTCCGCCTTCTTCTGGAATTCGGGAATGTTCTTGGCGCCCACGAAGCCCATTCCGCTTCTCAAACCGCCGGCTAATTGCATTAAAATTCTTTTCACTGGACCCTTGTATTCCACCAAACCTTCAACCCCTTGGGCGATTAGTTTTCCTTCTTCCAAATCCTCTTGGTTATAGCGGGATGAAGAGCCTTGTTTCATTGCGCTGACGGAACCCATTCCCCTGTAAGCTTTGTATTTCTTTCCGCTCATTTCAATCACGTTTCCAGGCGCTTCGTCCGTTCCGGCCAACAACCCGCCCACCATTATTGCGCTAGCCCCGGCTGCCAGCGCTTTCGCAAAATCTCCGGAATAACGTATTCCCCCGTCGCATATCACCGGCACCCCACATCCGACTGTTTCGAAAACCGCGCTCAACTGCGGATATCCTACGCCCGTGACGATTCTGGTGGTACAAATCGAACCCGGGCCGACCCCGATCTTGACGCAATCCGCGCCGGCTTTCACCAAAGCCCTCGCCCCTTCCTTTGTTACAACATTTCCCCCGCAAACCTGAGCTCCCATGTTCTTGGCCCTCTTAATCGCCCGGAGGACGTTCTTGCTGTCGCCGTGGGCGGAATCGACCACAACCAGATCGCACTTGGCATTCAGGAGGGCTTCAATCCTCTTGTCGTCGTTCACTCCCACAGCCGCCCCTACCATCAAGCCCCTTCTTTTCACTTCGGCGACTTGCGCAGACTGCTCTTCGATCGAAAGGTTCTTGTGTATTACGCCGAGCCCCCCTTCTTCAGCCAGGGCTATGGCCATTTGCTTTTCGGAAACCGTATCCATGGCAGCGCTGAGAATGGGGAGTTTCAAAGAGATTTTCTTCGTAAGCCGCGTGGTGACGCCTATCTCGGAAGGCAAAATCTCCGAGTATTTAGGCACAAGCAGCATGTCATCGAAACTATACGCCTTTCGGTAAGCCTTCATCTCAACCACCCAAAAAGCAAAGAACCAGGAAACTTGCTTTTTTAATTAAAGATTTTTGCGAATAAAAAGCATTACGTTAAAGCTTTTTCACAGGTTTTCCCCGTGGTGAATTCCCGCATACAGCTCGTCCGCTTCCTTTCCCAACCGCAAGAAAACGATTTGCGCGATCCTCGCGTTCTTCTCCAGCCTGATTTTATTCCCGACGTAAAGCAATCCCTCGCCTTTCCCCTGATAACCGGGGTCCCACCAGCCCACGTGCATGGTGCACCCGCATCTAGCCAGGGAAGATCGGACCGTGGAAAAAGCAGCAATTCCGGCCGGGAGGCGCACCGCCTCGTTGAACCTTACCTTATACACCCCTTTTTCCAGGCTCGCAAACCCGTTTTCAAAAGCTATGGCGCGGGTCGTGCTCAAAACGCGCTTGGAATTGTCGAAATCCAAAACCCCCTCGCCTTCGATAATGCTTACCTCGGCGAGCGTCAAGTCGAAGGAAGCCGGCTGCAACTGGGTTTTCAAATCTATAAACCCGTCCACTAGCTTTTCGCTTTCTATCAATTCCAAAATCTCCTGCTTTGACAAAACCATTTTTTCATCCCTTCAAAACGAAATCGTGCGTTTTTCCCTTCAGCTTCCATTCGAGCGTCATTCCCAGGTTTCTCGCGGTGTTTTCAACCATTTTCCTAGCCGCGTCGTTAGTCGCAGTTCCGCCTATAATCCTTGCTCCCTGGTTTCTCAATAGCTCGATTTTCTTTCTGAACAACAAACCCCCTACGCCGGTTCCCTTTCCTTCCGCCGCTGGTTTTTTGAAAGAGTACGTCCAGCGGTCTCTCGCCAGCCCGCCGTCCAAGTGCACGGCATTGCTCACGCCGGCTATACCCCCTTTTTCGTCAACCGCAACAACTACGACTCTTGCGCGCTTTCCCGCCGCCGCTTCCTCCGCATCATGCAAAAGGTCTTGAACGAAAACGTCTTTCTCTGGATTAGGAATTTTCTCGGAAAAAAACTCCAAAACCCTTTTCCTCAAATCAGGCAAATGCCGTTTTGCAACTGGAACTATTTTCACTGCCACTCTACCAGCTCTGTTTCCCTGAAAAACCTCTTGACTTCCTTTTCCGCCGTTTCAACCGAGTCGGAAGCGTGGATTATGTTCTCCTGAATGTCCTTCCCGAAATCCCCGCGTACGCTTCCCTTAGCGGCTTTCGCCGAGTCGGTAGGCCCGCACAACTCCCTGACTTTCGCAACCGCATTCTCCCCTTCCCAGACGCTCATCACCACGGGCGCGCTTTTCATGAAGCTTTTGAATCCCTCGAAGAAAGGCTTGTCCTTGTGATGCGCATAGTGCGTATCAAGCATCTCGTCGTCCATCCTGACCATTTTCAGGGCTACGAGACTGAGTCCAGCGTCGTCCAGACGCTGCATTACCTTGCCCAAAATCTTTTTCTTCATGCAGTCGGGCTTGAACATGACGAACGTTTTTTCCACCATGAGCTGAACCACCTTTTTGTTTTCAAAAAAGAATTTGGAACGCAAAAATTTAAGAGGGTGAGAGTTTGTCGTTCACGCCTGAAACGCGCCCGTGAAGGGAGGCAACGTCCCCGTCGAGAATGCTTTGCAGTTCTTCCCGGGCGTTTTTAGCCTCGTCAACCATAGCCGTATCCCCGTAGGGAGGGATGTTTTTGGAGTAAGCCGTTTGAATTTCCAGTCCGTCGGCGTTCTTGTCCCACCTGGACAAGTGTTCCTTGGCGAAATCCACTTTCTTCGCCCTCTGCCTTTCCTCGTACTCTTCCCTTACTCCTTTCCACCTGTAGTACAGGAAAACGTCGGCTGCGAACACGAAGAACAGCGCCAGAACCAATACCGTAGAATCTGCCATTTTTTCACCATTCCTGGACGTCGAGGTAAACTGAATTCCGTTCGTTGTCAAACTCGTTGAGCGTCACTTTGACGTGCTGGCAGACTTCCGAGTGCCCCGCGGTAACGTCTATCGCCTCTCCGAAGCCCCAGTTGCAATCTACCTTTTCGCCGTACTTGTTTCTCACGCTAAAGATCGCTTCCCTGACCGCAAACAATCTCTTGGGGTCTTTCGCGACCAGCTGCAAGCTCCAGCCGTTGCTCAACAGGACCATGTCCCCGACTTTGAATTCATACTCCTTGTACTTGGTGGCGGTGGCCTTCAAGTTGATTCCGTAAGCCGGACCGCTTGTTTTGAGCCAGTTTGCATTGTTGTAAAACAAGTTTTCAAGCGAAACCTTGATCGTATCGGGAATGCGGATTCCCTCCTCGTCGCGCGCAGTGAACGAAACCAGCCTGATTTTAACGCTGTCTGCGCAAGTAGAGCTTTCGCCTTCTCCCATCGAAGCATCGAAAGCGTTGAACGGATCCGTTCGTCCGTTCGTTCGACCGGACGACAAAAATCCAGGGATGTTTCTTAAGCTGTCGACGTAACAGTCAACTTCTATTCCGGTCTTGCTCTTAGTGCCGTCGATTTGCGTTTTCGTTGGATAATATACGGCGAAGAACGCTTTTCTTTCCAAAAGCCCGCCCGGCGTGTGGATGTACGTAAGCTTGACTTTGTACCCGTTCGCCAGGGTTACCTCGTCGCCTACCTTCATGTTTTTGGTAACTGCATTCTGCGTTGTGCTCGCAGGCGTTTCAGTTCCGGCAGGCGCCGCTTCTTCCTTCTTTTCTGGCGGTAGAACGCAGCACCTGACGTCTTTAGGTTGCGTGTAACATCCTATCGCGTTCTTGTTGGTTTCCGACGGGAAGGCATACCCTCCGGCGTCGTTGCACGTTTCCAAGGTTTCGCAAGTTCCGCTCATGAATTCTTTTTGCTTGACCCAATCGGCCAGTTGGGCCGGAGCTTCGGTCTTCACAAAAGACACCATGCTAGCGTATTTGGCAATCGAATTGGTTTTGTCCATGACGTTGTAGTTTTTGAGCAGCGTTTCGTCGTTGGTTATCGGCTTATCGCCCTTGACTCTGCTGAACAAGTAATTCAATCCTGGATCCGAATACGTTATGGTGTGGGATCCGGAGCCGACGTAACAAGTTTTTCCGCTTGGTTTTGCGGGCGTTGGAGCCGGATTTCCGGGACTAGTTTCAGTCCCGTCCGGTTGTTGGGTGAACGCGCCTGTTTCGGCCGGAGGCGTTTGTTTTCCTTCAGCCTCCCCTTTTATCGTGATTGGAATGTAGTAAGCTTCGCCGCTCCTTGCTATCTCCTGAATGGGATTCAAGTCTATGTGCAACCTGCCTTTAACGTCGATCGGAGCTTCCGCCGGAGGCTCTTCGCACGTGAAAGAAACCAAAATGGTTTTTCCGTCAAACTCCCAGTCTTTGTTGATCGGATCCTGGTTTATCTCGTAATTGCAGAGAGAACTGATGTCATTCTCGAAGACAAGGGCGAAGTTGACCGTCCCGCTCAGGCTTTCGGGAATCTTCAAAGCCGGGGTGAGCGTGAATTTCGTTCCGCCCTTCCACGCCTTGCTAGTTTCAGTTTCTTGTTTCACGAGCTTGATTTCGTTGTTCCCCTGAACGTTGATCACTTCAGAAGGAATTTCGCGAGTGAGGTAGTCGTCCAAGCCTTTCACCGTCAGAACGCCGGTTCCCAAACTCAGCATTTCCGCCTTGATCGAACCGTCGCACGTTATTCTCGCGTTCGAACCGGAGTACTTGCAGTTTTCCTTCGCAATCGAAGTGGAAAACTCTGCAACGTCTTTTTCGGAATCCTTCGCGTTTTTGAACAGGAATATTTTCTGCGGCACGAAATCGTCCCTCAAAACGTCGAGCGGAATTTCGTAAGTCTTGTCCGCCTGCAAACTCCAAACTACTTTCAAGCTTCCAGAGTTTTCGTCAAAACCCCTGGTGCCGAGGTTTGCCTCGATGGAAAGCTTGTTGCCGACGCACGACGCCCTGACGCCTTGAATTCCAGTCGCGGTCTTGCAGTCTATGCTGCCGCCTTGAGGCGGCGTTTTGATTTCCTTTTCAAATTTCGCTTTGCCAGTGAAAACGTTTACTTTGAGAGAAACGGAATCCGGCAATCCAGTCAATTGCAAGAATTGCTGCGTGGCTTGCTGCTGGGGCTGTTGGGAATAAGGCGGATAATAAGGCGTCAGGCATTCGGGCGGAATCTGCGGCGAATAACCTTGCCCGAATCCGCCTTGAGGGTATCCAACCGGATAGTTGTTGTATTGCTGGTAGGATGGAATGGGCGTGGGCGTCGAAGTTAAGGTGGGCGTTACCGTGGCTGAAGGAGTCGGAGTGGGAATCCTGCCCTTGTATTCAATCGTCACAACGAACGGAATTCTTTTCTTTTCAAAGCCTTTCGAATCGCGGATTATTATCTCGCCTCTCGCTTGGGACGGGAGTCCGCCGTTGAAGAAATACTCGTCGCCCGTATACGTAGCGGTTACCGTAAATTGTTCTTTCGTCAATTCAGCCCTCACTTCCGCGGGCGGGGAAACGATCTTGTACTGGGCGGCGGGAGGATTGGACTGTTGTTGCGTTGGTTGGGCGGTCTGCTGCAAATTCAGTTGGTTGCAAGCCGAGGGGTTGGAGCAGACGTAAGGATACTGGCACTCTACGGGCGTGCTTCCGAACTGCCCGTAAAACCCTTGACTTCCGGTTGCAAGATAGCTGCAAGCGCCAGGGTTTTGGCACATGATGGGATACTGGCAGTTGTTGGAATAGCCGTAAGGAACGCCTTGCGAGTACTGGTCGTTCCAGTTGTTGCTGTAATAATTTCCGAGTCCCGCCTGGTTGTTCTGGAAATACTGGTAGCAATACGGCGGAAATACCGCCTGCCCCTGCTGCAATCCGGGATACGCACTGCTTCCGTAGTAATAATTCTGGGGGATGGAATAGCCGGTCGTATAGCCTTGCTGCGTTTGCATGAACGGATAATTCGTCCCGTACTGCTCTGAAATAGTGCCGGGGTATTGGGA
The DNA here is from genome assembly GCA_964408425.1 of Microcaldota archaeon. GTDB lineage: Archaea > Micrarchaeota > Micrarchaeia > Norongarragalinales > Norongarragalinaceae > UBA10210. The sequence goes on along the minus strand of CAYOZI010000008.1, from coordinate 1,767 downwards.
ACTGGTTACAACCCCGCCTGATTCGCTGGTAAACGGACTGCCCGAATAACCCTGTTGTCCGTAACCCTGCCTTCCGTATCCATAACCTATTCCGTAAGGATAGTATTGGGAAGCGTAAGGGTTGCCGTAATTGTTGTAAGCCCAGTTGGACCAAGAGTTAGACTGGGGGTTGGTCCACGGGTTTTGGGTTGAAGGGACGGGCGCAGGCTGCTGTTGTTCGAAAATCGGAACGTCTTGGATTGGAAGAGAGGTTTCGAACGGACCCAAACTCCAATCTATCTCCGCGGTCGAAGCGGGTTCGAAATCCAGACGAAGCAGATACGGCTTCAAGTCGGTGGATTTCAAGTTGTTTACGGAGAGAACGACAACTCCTACGTTGTCCAAACCCGTTTTCGCGCAAGTGTAGCATTTCCTGTTGGAATCGGCGCACGCGTATTTGTTGCTGATGTCCGCGCAATCCAGCGCCGAACCCAACTCTTGGAATTCGGTTTGGGTGAAGCATTCGTAAGGAGCGCCGCATTCCGGAAGCTCTTCAGGCGGAATGGGCGTGGGCGTATCGCCCGGCGGCAGCGGGGGAACGACGACGTTCACGCTCACGGGAAATTCGACCGTTTGCTTGGTTTTCTGGTTAACCTCTCCGGCAATCGTTACCGTGCATTCGGCTTGCGAGGCTTGGGAGTGGGAAACCAGATCCACGCTGAACTGCATTGATTCGGAAAACTCCATTTGGTTGGCTGGAGTGACTTTCACTATCGAAACGCATTGCGATGAAACGATTGCCTTTGCTTTTATTTTAACCCCTTCGAGCGATGAAATCAATTCCACGAACTGCGGCTGCGCGTCGCCGACGTTTCCGGAAAACGTTATTCCATCATCACCGACGCTTGAAACCAGGAAATCGGTCGAGAAAACGCCAATCGCGTTTTCTACCCTCTTTGTTTCGTATCCTTCCCCTCTCGCCTCGACGCAAATGAAGCCGGGTTTTAACGCCTGTAGCCTGTGCTCGTATTTCCCTTCAGCCCCTTCGCCGGTTTCATCTATTCCCGGTATTGAAATAGTGTTGTCCAAAACTCCCGGCGTGTCGTCGCAATCGAAGAAAGAAACTTCAGCATCGGTAACCGGCTTTTGCAATGAATCCAAAACTATCGCCCTAGCCTTCCTCGCTTCGCCCAAACTCAATTCGGAGGGGGTGACGTAAACGGTAAGCGGATTCGAACCCGTTATCTCCACTCCCCTGTCGAAAACAATGGGCTCGTCGAAATTCTGCAGATAAACCTTGAGCCTCAAAACCGTTTTTCTTGACAATTTTATTCCCTTCAACTGGATCGTGCCGGAAGTCTTTTCGGTTCCAGAAGCGGTGAATGATTTGTCGGCGAACGAAGCTATTCCCGCGCTTCCGCCGAGTATTTCGATAGTCGGTTCTTCCTCGAGCGAAACGCTTTCAATGCTTTCTCCCGGCGCGTACATATCAAACCTCAAATCGAACTCCTGGCCCAATTCGGCGGCGAGGTTGTTGCGCGTTTTGAAACCGTCGTCCCTCTCCATGGTTATCCTGCTGCATAAAACGCTTCCGCAAACGAGCGGGTCCGAAGAAATTTTTATCGCAGCGGCGTTCGTCTTCGCGCTGCAAAACACGTTGCGGTTTTGAGACGCTTGCGATAACAATTCGTTAATCAGGCTGTCGTCTTGCGGGCTGGTGAAGGGAACGGCGTTGGTGAACCCTCCGACCCTGTAAAGGATTTTCAACTCGCTTGAAGCCGGCGCGTC
>CAYOZI010000007.1:0-42519 GCA_964408425.1 Microcaldota archaeon | reverse complement strand
GAATACCAGGCGTTAATGCAGAAAAAGAAGTTCGAAAAAACGCCTTCCTACTCATCCGGTCCCCAAAAAAGCTTCATTCCGCCAGCGCCGAAGAAGAAAATAGAGGGAGAATTGGCTGAGAATTTCGGAAAAAAAATAATGCAAGCGCGAGATAAGAAAGGCTTGAGCAGGAAAGAGCTGGCGCAAAAGCTTTTCATCCAGGAAAAGGAATTGGAGGGTTTCGAGCAGCAGAAGTTCAGGCCGAACGAAAACGTCGTGAAAAAACTGGAATTTGCCTTGGGAATAACCTTAACTGAAGCGGTAGAATAACCACTACGCGTGATCTTACCAACATGCTGAACTCTTTTTTGCACAAGCACAAGAATCTTTCGATCGCTGCAATAGCCTTGGCATCGGCGATAGTCTTTTTTGCCGTCGCCCTTTCCACGTTGAACGATTGGATAAAGCTTTTGATAGCGGTTTTGGATTTGGGGGTAAGCGGAGTGTTGCTCGGAAAACTTTCCGGGCAGGAACAGCATTACGGGTTCATAATCGTCCGCGGAGTGGCCGGATTCAAGCAAATGAAGTTCATAGGAAAAAATTACGCTTCCCTGTCGAAAAGCCTGGCTGACTTCGGCTTGAGTTTGGGATTCGGTGTTTTCTACGGATGGCGGCTTTTCGGGCTGAACAAAAAACTGCTGGTTCACTTGTTAGGAATGGCCGGGTTTTTCGGGCTGCTGTTCCTCAACCAGACTGCCGCATCGGGCATAGACAGCACGCTCGCTTTCGCCATTTCGCTTTTGCTAGGGTTATTCGGAATAGGGTTTTACTTCCTAGCTTCGCATGCATACAGCGTTTTGACCGTCGCCGGCACGCCGCCTGGTGTGATTCCCATCGTTCCAGGAGTTACGGTGCCTTGGGAAGTCGTTTTTGCCTTGATAATCGTCGCCGTAGTCCACGAACTGGCGCACGGCGTGTTGTGCGTCGTGGAAAAGCTTGAGGTAAAGTCTTCCGGCGTGCTGCTGTTCGGCTTCCTTCCGGTCGGCGCGTTCGTAGAGCCTGACGAAAAGAAAATGGCGAAAATGGATTTGCACAAGCAGCGGAGGATTTTGGGAGCGGGAAGCACGAGCAACGCCTTGTTTTTCGTGTTGTTCTTGGCGATATCGCTGGCTTTTTCTGCAATGCTCCCGCTTTTCGTCCAGAGCGTTTCCGTTAAAAGCGTCGAAGCCAATTCAACCGCCTTCGCTTTGCTTGCCGTGGGGGAAAGCGTGCTTTTTGCCGACGGCGCAAAACCGGGCATGGCTGAAAATCTGAACCAGCAGGCGTCCAAGGGCGTTTTGCTTTTGGAAACGCAGGATATGAAAGAAAAAGTGAGGATTTCGGAATTGGAAATAATCGCTTCATCCAACCCCGCCTTGAAAAAGGGAGAGCGCATTCTGAAAGCGACCGGGATGGACGTTTACACTTCTGCAGGATTGAGGGAGGCGCTGGACGGGGCGAAAGCGGGGGAAACCGTTTCCATAGTTACGGACAAAGGCGCGAAAAACGCGGTTTTGAATTCCGAGGGAAAGCTGGGGATAACCGTTTCCCTTAAGCAAACGGTCGAATTCCAAAACGTCCCCTACAACGCGTTGCTGTTCGGGCTGTTGTACTTCATTTTCGTGGTTCTCGTGTTTACGTATACTCTGAACTTCATCCTTGCAATGGTCAATTTGCTTCCCCTGTTCCTGACCGACGGGCACAAGATGATTTTGATAGAATTGCAGGACATTCTCGGGAAAAAGAACGGGGCGAAAGCCACGCTGGCATTGGGCGGGTTGGGGTTGTTGCTCATAATCCTTAATGCGCTCCCTTGGTTCACGTGAAAATGATTAAGGCCATAATCTTCGATATCGGCGGAGTGATGGTGAAAAACACGGCCCACCGAGTGTTCGAGCGCCTTGCGGAAAAGCTTGGGCTTGATACTGAAAAAGTAATATCCTTCAGGTTGAAGCACAAGTTCGCCCTTGCAACCGGAAAAATGTCGGCAGAAGAATTCGCCTCACTATTCCAGCGCAAATTCAAGATTTCCAAAAGCATTCTGGACGTTTGGAAAGAAGCTTACGACGAAATAATGCCCACTAATGCGAAAGTGCTGGCAATGGTGAAAAAACTCAAAAAGCGCTATAGGTTGTGTTTGATAACCAACACCAACCAGCTTCATTTTTCACGCGTTAAAGCACGGGGGCTGGATTCGCACTTCGACATCGTGATAGCCTCGCAGGACGTGGGTTTTGCAAAGCCGGAAAAGAAAATTTTCGAAATTGCTTTAAAACGAATCGGCCTTCCTGCTTCGGAATGCGCGTTCATAGACGACAAGCGGGAGCACGTGGAAGCGGCTCGCAAGCTCGGCTTCAAGGCGATTCTCTTTGAAAACAACGGGAAGCTGGTTGAAAATCTGAAGAAACTCGGCGTGGCTGTTTGAAGGGGACATCAGGTTTTTAACTGGGTTTGAATAATGAATGGAAGGGTGGGAAAATGGTTTGGAGAAGAATACTGTCGAACTTGTTTTCAATGACTCCTAAAGCCCGGACTAAGATAGTGGTTTCGGGATTGAAGGGAGGGGACCGGGTTTTCCAGGCCAGCGTCCAGGACGAAGCCAAAGCTTTCCTGGAAAAAGCGGAAAAGCTGTTGAGCGACATTGAAGGCATAACGATCCACGTGAAAAGCTCGGGAAGGGGAAAGACGGAAAAATTCGAGCTGCACTCGCTGCTTTCGCTTCCCCGTACTACGCTTCACGCGGAGGCGAGCGGAAGGAAACTGAATTTCGTGCTGCAGGACTTGTTCGAAGAGCTGCTTGTTGAAGCGAGAAAGCAAAAGAGCTTGAAAGACAGCCGGAAAAAAGGAAAGAAAAGGTTTTTTTTGAATATGGAGGTTGAACGGGAATGAAAAAGATTTTGAGCAAGTTTTTCGTGATGATAGCGGCGTTGTGCTTCGCATTGGCGTTATACCAGTCCAACCAATACCTGCAAGTGCAGGCTGCGGTGGGCCCTTCATTGGCGCAGTTGAACTCCTTGGGCGCTGCCGGAGCGGAAGCTCTAGGAATAGACGCGACCCAGCTGGAGTCCACCAAGCAAATGCTGACCGCCACTAGCAATTCCATGCTGCAAGGCATCCTGCTGGATTTCGTGCTCGGGATAATCTTCCTGCTTGCAGGGTATTTCACCTACCCTGAGAAAGGCTGAAAACGCCTTTCTCTTCCTTCTTTTTTTCTTTCAACCTTTTCCCTGAATTAAAAATTCCGTATTTAAACCCCGGAGTCTTAGTGGATTACGGTGGTAAAATGGAAAACAGGATTGCAGTGGCTTTGCTCATAGCTTTCGCAGGATTAGCGTTGTTTTTGCCGGGTTGCATTGACGCCCAAAACCCCTCTGCAACCCCATCCCCCTCAACCGGTCTCCAGCCCGCAGGAATGCTTTCATTTTCCTCCTGGAATGAAGTGTCGGAGTTTTTGAAGGAATCGCAATCGTCTTACGGAAACTACGGAACGGGAATGATGAAAACCGGTTCAGTGCCGATGCCTGCCTTGGCTGAAAGCGCCGACAGTAGCGGCTCTAGGGATTATTCCACCACCAACATTCAAGTTGAAGGCGTGGATGAGGCGGATATCGTCAAGAACGACGGTACCAACTTGTATATCGTCACTCAAGGCAAGCTGGTAATCGTCCAGGCCTATCCCGCGGAGCAAATGAAGAAACTCTCGGAAATAAGCGGGGAGGGCGAGTTTATAGAAAACATTTTCATCGAAGGGAACAAGCTCGCGGTTTTCGGCACGAAGCAATTGCAGCCCCACCCGCTTGAAACGGCGGTTAAAGGCTTGATTTACCCCCCGCGCCCTTATTATTACAGCGAGGCGTTCCTGAGGGTTTACGACGTTACCGACAAAACCAACCCCGTTTTGCTGAAAACGATTTCCGTAGACGGGAGTTACGTCACCTCGAGGCTTATCAACGGTAAGGTTTACGCGATCTTCAACCAGCCCGCCTACCCTGACTATCCCATGCCCTTATACCGCGTGGACGGCACGGAGCAAATCATTATGCCGTCGGACGTGAAGTACTTCGACTACCCCGATTATTCCTACGCGTTCAACATCTTTACTAGCATAGACTTGAACAACCTGGAAAACGAGGATAAGGAAATCATCCTCATGGGCTATTCCCAAAACGTTTTCGTTTCGCAGGAAAACATTTTCGTCACTTTCTCTTCTTACGATTCCTACTCGAGCGCGATTCCGTGGATTGCGTTCGAAAAAATAGTCGTTCCAAGAATGGGCGCGGAAGAATTGCAGAAATTAAAGGCAATCGACGATTCGGACTTGTCGGACTGGAGGAAGGAAAGATTGAAAATCGGGCTGGCGGCGGCTTTTTTGGATTCCTTGGCTGAAGACAAGAGGACGGCCCTTTACGATGCGCTTCAGAAAGAACTGGAATCCCAATCCCAGTCAACCGTTCCTTCCTACTCGGAGAGAACGGTGATTTACAAGATTTCCCTAGACGGGTTTAATGCCCAGGCTCAAGGTTCGGTTCCAGGAACGGTGTTGAACCAGTTTTCCATGGATGAGGACAAAGGGTATTTCAGGATAGCGACTACCACCAGCGAAATAACGCCGTGGCGGGGAATGGGAATAAGAGCCACGCCGGTCCAGGAAAACCCTTCTAAAAACCACGTTTTCGTTTTGGATTCCGGCTTGAACGTCGTTGGAAAGCTCGAGGATTTGGCGAAGGGGGAAAGGATTTATTCTACCAGGTTCATGGGAAACAGGCTTTACCTCGTTACGTTCAAGAAAACCGACCCGTTGTTCGCTATAGATTTAAGCAACCCTTCCAACCCGCAGGTTCTCGGTCAGTTGAAAATCCCCGGTTATTCGGACTATCTTCACCCTTACGATGAAAACCACTTGATAGGCTTTGGAAAAAGCGCGGTTGAAGCGGAAGAAGGCGATTTCGCGTGGTACCAGGGACTCAAGCTCTCCCTGTTCGACGTGACCGACGTTTCCGCCATAAAGGAAATCGGGGTTTTCGAGATAGGCGACAGGGGAAGCGAATCGCTCGCGTTGCACGACCACAAGGCCTTCCTTTTCTCCAAGGAAAAGAACGGGCTTCTCATAATTCCGGTTTTGGAAGCGAAAATCGACCCGGCGAAATACCCGCGCGGCGTTGATGATAGCACTTACGGGGATTACGTCTTTCAAGGAGCGTACGTGCTCAACGTGAACCTGGAGAACGGGTTCGAGTTGAAGGGAAAGATTTCGCATACCGACCCGGCCGAGTTTGCAAAATCCGGTTACTATTGGAATGGTGAAGAAGACGTCAAGAGAAGCGCTTTCATCGGCGATATGTTGTACACGATTTCAGGAATATTCGTCAAAGCCAACTCTCTCGACAGTCTGGTTGAGCAAGCCACTCTGCAAATAGCCGAAAAGCAAAACGATTATCCTGCAGGGAGTCTAGTGGAACCGTTTTTTGGCTGAAAGCCGTTTTCCTTTTTTTTCAAGCCCTGCCGAAAGAAATCCTGCGCTTGGAGGCCTGAAAAGCGTTACTGCCGTAAGGCAAGTGCTTGAGAATGGGCTTTCCCCCGACGCTGTGAGTCAAGTGCTTTCCTATCCACGCGTGGTTTTCGATTATTTCCTTCAGCATCGTGCTCGGACTGGGAGTTCCGGGCTTGCGCTGTTTTTCCAGCGCAATCCACGCCTTCTCGTTGTCCACCAGGCGCAGGTATTCCGCCGAAGCTTTCTCCTGAACGTTTTTGCTCTGGGTAACCAGCTGCGAGAGCTCCAGCTTTTGTCCGAGCGAAAGTTTTCCCGACACTCGCGCCCTCTTGACTATCTCCTCCACCCCTTCCACGGCTTTCATGGAAGACGAATGCATTCTCTTCAAGGCGTCCATAGTCAAAACCATTTGCGTTTCACCCTTTCTCCTTCAAGCTCAAAATCGCCTGCGCCAAATCCCCGTTGGATTCCTCCAACGCCTTTTCCGCCTCTTCAAGAGTGCAGCCGCACTCTTCCGCGACAATCTCGGCGTCAGACTTGCCTTTCTCTATTTCAGCGGCTCCTTCCTCGCGGATTTTGCCCATAACCTGGAACGTTTTCTGCCCCTGCATCTCAACAGCCTGCACCGAAGGGCTTTCCACGATTATCCTCGTCCCGTCAGCCTTTTCGATTATGACTCTCTCCGCGGCTATATCCTCGCTTTTTATGCCCATCTGCTTCATGAGCGAAGCCATTTGCTTCGGGTCCATCTTCGGAAACATAATAAAACCTCTGCAGCGCCAGATTTAAATTGTTTTGCGGGGTGATTGGTGCATGGAACAGCCTTCCAGAAAACCCGTTTGGCGGGTGTTGAAAGAACGGTTTCCCAACGCCAACGTTAGGGAACTCAAGGCGATACTGAGAGACCACGGCATTAGCGACACGGTTTTTTCGAGCATATTCCGAAATTACGGCTTGTACAACGGCATGAGCCAAAAGCACGTGCGCGAAATCAAGGAAATAGACCAGCGGCTTGCGAAAATCAGCAAGAACGACTTGGGTGCCGCCCTTGCAAAAGCGGAAGCCCGCGTTTCAAAGGGAGAGCAACCTGCAGGATTCAACGAACTCCGTTTCCTATTAAACCTGGCGTCAAGCCCCACGCAAGCTTCAGGAGAATACTTTTCCAGGGCCCACGGGAAAATAAAGGCTTTCGAAAAAAGCCGCATGCCCGCCCAAGTGAAAGAGTTTCTTGAAACGGTCCGAAAGCCGGTAGAGCAAGCTCGAGAGTTGGACCAGCGACGGTCGGAACTTCTTGCCGTGAATCAGGCTGTTGAAAAGCTGGAGAAGCTTCTTGCGGTAAGCAGTTTTGCAAAAGCCCTGGGCACTGCCGGAAAACAGGGCTTAACTTGGGAAGAACAGTACGAAAACCAGCCTCCTCGCGTTAAATTAAAATCCAGGTAGTTGGAGGGAGAGGGCAATTGAAAAAATTCGTTTTTTTCGAGCATACGGCTGACGTGCTGTTCGAAGCGCACGGGAAAACGCTCAAGGAATGCGTGGAAAACGCTTCAGCGGCAATGTTTTCAGTAATGGGAAAGCCGGGTTTGCTGAAGAAAACGCACGAAGTCACGGTACGGCAAAAGGCGAAAAACCTCGAGGAACTGGTGGTTTTTCTTTTGGATAAGCTCGTGACGGAGAGCGACGCGATGCAAGTGTTCTGGAAGGAATTCAAAGTAAAAAAAATTGAAGAGGATAAGACGGGCTTCAAAACCGAAGGAATTGCTTTCGGCAGCCCTTACTTTCCCGAAGCGGCCGGAACGCACGTTAAAGCCGTAACGATGCACAGGGCGAAAGTGTGGAAGGACGAAAAGAAAAAAGAATGGACTGCAAGAATAGTTTTGGACATTTAAAGTGAATGAAAATGGGCTTGACGTATTCTCAAAGCGGCGTGGACAGGATAGCGCGGGGCAAGGCGAAAAAGGCCATTTCCGTTTTTTCCAAGCCAGCGGGATTTGCGAGAACGCCTTTCAACGACTTGTTCCCGTTGAATGAAAAAGAATTTTACGTTCATACGACAGACGGGGTTGGAACCAAGGTTTTGCTCACCCAACTGGCGGAAAAGCACTGGGTTGCCGGCTGGGATGCCGTTGCGATGGTCGTCAACGACGCGATCCGCTGCGGGGCAGAGCCCAAAAGCATTACCAACGCGATCGACATAGCCGATTCATCCGGAGAAGAATTGAACGGGATTTTCCAAGGGATAGAAAAGGCGTGCAGGGAAAGCTTATGCTACGTCGCCGGAGGCGAGACGGCTGACGTGAAAGAACTGGTGAAAGGATCTTCTTTGAATCCGTACCACCTCAACGCCTCCTGCTTTGCCACGGTTGAAAAAAAGAAGGTTATCGACGCGCGCAACCTGAAGGCGGGCGACGTCATAATAGGAATGGAGAGCAATGGCTTGCATTCCAACGGTTTTTCTCTCGTAAGAAAAGCGTTGTTCAAGCAGTACGGCGGCGTTTACGAAGCTTTGAACGGAAAAGGAAGTGAGCTTTTGGAGGAATGCGTGAAGCCGACGAGGATATACGTAAAGCCGTTTTTGGAACTAGCGAAAACCGTTCAGGTCAAGGGTGCGGTGAATATTACTGGAGACGCTTTCCTGAAGTTCGGGAAGCTGCAAGGATTTTCTAAAGACGTCGGCTTCGATTTCGATTATTTTCATCCCCAGCCAATATTTTTCGAAATCCGGGACGCTGGGAAAATCGAGTTGAGGGAAATGTTTGAGACGTTCAACATGGGCTGGGGTTTCGCGGCAATCGTATCTCCCTCCGACGAAAATTCCGCCTTGAAAATATTGAAAAGCCGCGGCGTGAAAGCGGCTGTAATAGGAAAGGTAGTTAAAGGAAACGCGATTACAGTGCATTTTGAGGCAAGCAAAATAAGGTTGAAATGAAATAAACTTTTTCGCAAAAAGTTTAATCAAAAAACGGTGGGAAAAATGAGCGTACAAACAGAGTACGAAGACCTGGTAGGGAAAGTGGTGAAGGCGGAACGGGTCGGAGTGCCTGCCGCAAAACAAGCGTTGCACGAAGTGATGGAGGAAAATTACGGCGGAGCCACTAAATCCTTCCGCTACAAGGCCTTCACCCAGTTGAACGAGGATGAGCTTGCAAGGGCTAAAAAATACCTTTCAATATTCATGCAATCCACCCGCTTTCGCGGGGAATACCCCGAACTGGCGGAAGTAATATTCGAAAGAATAGGCTGATTACTTGAGCGATACGGCGCCGTACTTTTCGTAGTATTCGCGCCAAGCCTGCTTTACCTCTCCGGGCAAGTGGGGTTTTATTTCCTCGAAAATCTCTTGCATCGTCAGAATCGAATAGACTTTCAGCCCGTACGCCTGCTGGATCATCTGGGTCGAGCTTAACTCCCCCACGTTCTCCGCGTCCCCCATCCTCTCCTGCCTATCAACCGCCAAAACCACTCCAACCACATCGTGGTTTCCCAAAAGCTTGAGTTTCTCCAAAGATTCGAGAGTCGTTCCGCCTGCCGTAATGACATCGTCTATGATTAGGATTTTCTGCCCTTCCTTGAACCAGCCGCCCCCGACTATCACCTTGTCCGCCTTTTGGTCCCCGTAATCCTTCGCTTCCTTCCGGTCGTATAGCGTGCGGATGTCGTAACCCTTTTCGTACAAGCCTTCGGCCAAAAGAGCGGCTAGCGTAATTCCTTTGTACGCCGGCCCGTAAACGAAATCAAACGGCTCCAGCTCGCTGTTGCTCAACAGTTCCGCAGTAAACCCGGAGTAAGCCTTTCTCAAAGCGTGAATGCTCTCTCCGTCGGTCAAAGAGCCTATGTTGATGAAAAACGGGCTTTTCCTTCCGCTTTTGAGGGTGAATAGCTCATCAATAGACGGGGCGAGCTTGAAACCGCCTTTTTTCAGCAAAAGCTTCAGAAATTCGCTTTTAATCTTATCCAAAGTCGCAACCCCACCTTACTAAGAAATGCCGAACGGCTTTTTCAACTTTCGCTTTCCCTTTCAGGGTATCATTATCCTGCCGCCGTCAACCACGAGCGTTTGCCCCGTTACGTAGGAAGCTTCTTGCGAAGCGAGGAACAAAACCGCCTTTGCTATATCCTCGGTTTTTCCGAACCTTCCGAGCGGAATTCCGGAAAGGATTTCCTTAAGGCGTTTGGGCGGGTATTTGCTCTGGAAATTAGTTTGAATAAAACCCGGCGCGACGCTGTTCACCCTTACGGACGGCCCAAACTGCCTCGCAAAGCTTTTCGTCAATGCTACTACTCCGGCTTTTGAAGCGTTGTAATGCACTGCCGGGAATTTTCCCTCGAAAAAAGCCGTGGAAGAAAGATTGACGATTGCCCCCTTCTTTTGCTTCAACATGGCTGGCGCAAACGCCCTGGTAACCAAAAAAGTGCCTTTGAGATTAGTATCAACAACGCGGTCCCACATTTTTTCCTTTATCCCTTTCCAAGAAGAAACCCAGTCTATATCCCCCGCATTATTCACGAGCACGTCGAGCGTTCCCCTGGTTTTTCCCAACACGAGTTTCCTCATTTTCTCCACTTGCAAGGCGTTGGAAACGTCGGCTTTGACGGCATACCCTCCGAGTTCCTTGGCCAACGCCTTCGCTTGGACTTCGGATTTGTTGAAATTGACGAAAACAAGATACCCTTTTCCTGCAAAAGCCCTGCTTATCGCCTCTCCAATCCCCCTTCCGCCGCCCGTCACCAGAACGCTCTTCATTTTCCAAACCCTTTGAACCAAACCTTAATCCAAACAAACTTTAAATAAACCTTGGAAGAATAATACGTTTTTCTTTAATCCTATGGGAGCGAAAAGGGGTGGTTTGGGTCATGAACTCTGAATTCAAGCAAAACGCGGTCAAGATCCTGTTTCTCGGCGTGTTCGTAATCGCAGGGCTGATAGCCCTGCGTGTCAACGTCGCCAAGCTGTTCGGAGCTGAAAACCAGTTCTTCACCCTGTTCCAGTTCTTCGCGCCCGTCGCAGGAGGGTTTTTGGGCAGCATCGCAGGCGCGGTAGTGGTCTTGGCCAGCCAGGCTGTCGATTTCATTCTCGTCGGCAAGGAACTGAGTTTCCTGAATATAGCCAGGCTGTCGACGCTGGTCGTCGCAGCGTGGTATTTCGGAACCAACGCAAAGCAAAAGTACGCCGCAATAATCCCCTTTGCCGCCATCGTACTCTTCGTCATCCACCCGGTCGGAATGCAGGCGTGGTATTACGCAGTGATGTTCTGGAGCATTCCCATCCTGGCCAAATTCTTTTACTCCGAAAACCTGTTCGCAAAAAGCTTGGGCGCCACGATGACCGCCCACGCGGTTGGAGGGGTTTTGTGGCTGTACGCCTTGCCTTCAACCCCCGAGTTTTGGGCGGGCTTGATTCCCATCGTGGTATACGAACGCTTTTTGTTCGCAAGCGGAATCGCCGTTTCCTTCATTGCCGTGAACGCGCTGTTCTCGAGAGTTAAAATGCCTAATTTCGTGAAAGTGGATTACAACGCGCCTTTGGCAAAGCCCGTTCCATTGAGATTGAAGGATTGAGCAAATGAAAACCCTTTTTCTTTCATTCCTTTTTCTTTTCTTTTTAAGCAGCGTAATTGCGGATGCGGAAACCACGCAAAACCAGCTTATCGCCGTGGGCGGCGACCTGGTTTTCTCCAACCTTTTGCCAGGTTACGATTATTCGCGCGACATAGTGGTAGGGTGGAACGTTCCGGACTCGGCATTGAAAGGCATTAATGCGAAAGAGGTTTTCGTGCAAGTTGACGTTTCATCTTCCAAAACAGATTCCCCCCTGCTTTTTTCCATTGGCGACACGCCTTCCAAAACCCTTTCCTTTTCGTTAAAGTGCGTGGTGAAAAACGGTTCTTGCGATAAAGACTCTTCCCGTTTGACTAGGGTTTTCTATGCCAGCGTTTCAGTTCCGGGCCAGTCGCTCGTTCCTTATTCCGATTCGATAGTTCTTGAAGCCAAGCTTTCAAACGCGGGCGTCCAAGCAATTCCTTCTGCAACTTCCACGCCCTTACCTTCGGAAGTTCCTTCTGTTCTTCCAACGGCAGTTCCTTCCATTCAAGCGGTTGAGCCTGCGGTTACCCCGACTATCCAACCCCAGACTACCACCGGTTTGTTCACGCTAAGCCCGGACACGATGAACCTGGGAATAGCCGTGATAGTGCTTTTGTCAGTAGGGATCGTTATAGACAAGTTCGCAAAGTAAACCCTAGCCGTAAACCTCGTCTCTTTTTCCAAGCCTCAAGAAAAGGATTTGATCCTTTTCTATTTTGTAAACTATACGGTACTTCAAAAAACGCGCTCGAAACAAGTTGCTTTCCCCGTGAAGCGGCTTTTGCCTAAACGGGTTTTCGATTATTTTGTTGATTTGCTTCACTGCCGTCTCCTTTGCTGTTTTATCGAGTTTATTCAACTCTTTAGTGAATTCTTCGGTGAATAAAGGCTCAAAAGTCATTGTTTTTCAACTTTTTGTTTCCATTTTCTTCTTAGTGATTCTATAATGGCTTTAACGACCTCCCAGTCTGCGTCAGACTCAATTGTGATAGTTGCCTTATCGTAACCACGCATAGAGATTTTCACTGCATTTGGAGCCAAGCTAGCACTTTCGTTTTCTTCTTCCTCCTCGTCCTGGCTGCCATTTGAAACGTTTTCTGCTGATGATTGCTCGGGCGTGATTCCAGCAAACTGGGCAGAACGCAAAAATGCAGAAGTCACTCGATCTGCGGTCAGTGCAGGAACACCATACTCGCGGGATATAATATTTTTTAAGAGCTCTGCGTTTGGAAAAGATAACCCTTTACTAGTATACCTCTCGTACAACTTGGAAAATATGGCGGGAGTTGTAAAGGCTTCTTTCAACGCCTCTTGTCTCTCGGTTTCGTTAATTGGTTGAAGATATTTTCTGCCTAGTGTGGTAAGCTGCATTGTCTCTTTTCCTTCGATAAATCCGAATGCTTTTGCAGAACTCATTTTCAAATTAAACGCCCCTCCACTTTCGGTCATTTTTAGTGCTGTAGCAATAGTACTCATCTTGGCAGATCCCCCGCTATTATGAACTATTCCTGCAATTTCAGTTGCCGTTTGCAAGTCATAGACCGCATAGTCAAATCTCGCCATTCACACCACCCTCAACTTTAAAACCTATAAATCCACCTGCAAATCTACCGTTTTACCTGTATATAAACTTTTCTCTTGGTTAGTTGCGCGTATTTTTATGCTATAAAACAGCATAATTTTAGTGGTGATTTAAGTGAATATGAATGTGAAGCTTTCAGGCATAGCTGAACAGATTGTCGAGAGCGCTGTTCGTTCCGGAATTGCAAAAACCAAAACTGATGTGCTGATGATAGGCTTGCTCGAGCTGAACAACAAATACGACCTTCTTGAGCGTATTGAGAACAAAGAAGATTTGAGGGAAGCCAAAAGGGTTCTCTCTGAAATCCGCAGCGGAAAGCAAAAGCTCTATTCGAAAAAGGAATTCGAAAAACAAACGGGCTTGAAGCTGTAACTTTTGGGGGAATTTACGTTCCCTCGTTCCAGGAGGACAGGTATTTAGCCTGTTCGGGCGTGAGCTTGTCAATCTCTATGCCCAATGACTTGAGCTTTAACACTGCGACCTGCAGGTCTATTTCCGCCGGAACCTCGTGCACGCTTTTGGAAAGCCTGCCTTTGCTTTGCGAGATGAATTCCGAGCACAACGCCTGGTCTGTAAAGCTTTGGTCCATCACTTCGCTCGGATGGCCTTCCGCAGCTGCGAGGTTAACCAGCCTTCCCTCCCCGAGCAGGAACACCTTTTTCCCGGGCAGTGAATATTCCGTAAGGTTGGGCAAAAGCTCTTTCTTTCCGGAAGAAGCTTTTTCCAATTCCTTTACGTTGATTTCAACGTCGAAATGGCCCGTATTTCCCACAACAGCCCCGTCCTTCATTCTCGCAAAGTGTTTTTTCGTTATCACGTCCTTGCAGCCGGTTGCCGTAATGAAGATATCGCCTATTCCTGCCGCCTCGTCCATTTTCATTACCCTGAACCCGTCCATGTGGGCTTCTATTGCTTTTACAGAATCGATTTCGGTTATGATCACGTTCGCCCCCATTCCACGCGCTCGCATTGCCAAACCCCGTCCGCACCATCCGTATCCGGCAATGACGAAATTCTTTCCGGCCAGAAGAATGTTCGTAGCGCGTATAATCCCGTCCAGCGTGCTCTGGCCCGTTCCGTAACGGTTGTCGAACAAGTGTTTCGTAGGAGTGTCGTTCACGGCTATGACCGGATAGAGGAGCTTTCCTTCGTCAGCCAATGCCCTGAGCCTTATCACGCCCGTCGTCGTCTCCTCCTGCCCTCCGAGAATGCCGGCGACCAATTCCTTTCGGTCGTTGTGAATGGCCGTAATCAAATCCGCCCCGTCGTCGATCGTTATCGTAGGCCGTATGTCCAAAACCTGGTTTAAACACCAGTAGTAATCCTTATTCCCGAGCCCCCTCCACGCGAATACGGGAATGCCTTCCTTCACCAAACCCGAAGCCACGTCGTCTTGCGTGCTGAGAGGATTGCTCTGGCATAAGGAAACTTCCGCCCCTCCCGCCTTGAGCGTTTCCATCAAAACGGCGGTTTCCTTCGTAACGTGCAAGCAACAGGCTATCCGTTGTCCCTTCAACGGCTTTCTCTTGGCGAAATCTTTTTTAACGCTTTCCAAAACCGGCATTTGGTGGCGAGCCCACTTTATTTTGCCCAGGCCTTTTTCCGCCAGAGCCATGCTTTTCACCTTGAATTTTGCGTTCATGAAACCCCACGCTCCCAAACCCGATTTTGAAGGTTTTAAAGCCCTTTCAAAGAGATTAAGACTAACGCATTTCTCAACAATGTTTAAATACGTTTTCTCTTTAAATGATACTTGAAAAGCTATTTTTCATCAAAACGCTTTTTCTCCTTCTTGCGAAGGAAGGAAAATTGGGGTTGCAGGGGGTCAAATGCCCACTCGAAAGCATTTCGGCTTCAAAGCCATTCGATTCGACTGCTCTATGCCCGGCGTCATCATGTTTTCAAAAAAGGGAGGTTGTGAAAAATGACTAGCGAAAGCCACCATTCCCATTCTTCCGCTTCGGACCAAGACGAATTCAGCAAAAGCGTGGCTGAGATAGGCGAGGCCGAAGCCAAAGCCAAGCGGATTGTGGAGCAGGCTGAGGAAAACCGCGTCCAGATCCTAGCTTCAGCCAGGAAAAAGGCGTCTGAAATCGTGGAAAACGCCTCTTCCGAAGGGGAGGAAAAGAGGGAAGAGGCGGTGGGTGAAACCCGAGAGAAAGTCGAAGGCGAGTCGAAAGAAATCCGTGGCAAGGCGAAAGCAAAAGCAGGCGAGCTGAAGAAAAAGCCGTTCAAGCAGCTTGCGGCCAAGCTTGCCGCGGAAATGCTGGAATAATTTTTTTGTGGGGAAAGCAAAATGTTTGAAGTCGAACCCATGGCGAAAGTGCGCGTTTTGTGCGCGAAGAACGATTTGGACGGGGTAGTGGAACGGCTGTATTCGTTCGGAGCCATTCACGTCACGCGCTCTAAAGCCTTTTCACCAGGCTCCCCCTCGCCGAAACTTGAGTCCGTATCGGGAATGCTGGTCAAACTGAGGGCTGTTGAAAGCACGCTCGCCGGTTTCAAGAAAAAAACCGCTTATTCCACATCCGGGCTTTCAGGCTCGGCCCTGCATGATTTGCAAAAAGAATTCTCTTTACTGCCCCTGCTGGAGTTTGATTTGCTGGAAGGGAAAAAACGGGAGTTGGAAGCGCGCTTGAACGAGTTTTATTCCCGAAAGAAGGAATTGAAGGCGTTCCAAAACGTGGACTTGGATCTGGGGAAACTGTCGTCGAAAACGACGCTGGTAGAATTCGCGGTTTTTGAAATAACCGGCGGCAAGGAAAAGGCGCTGAATGCGGCGCGGGAATTCGGCCAAGCGGCATCTATCGGGTTTGGAAACCAGGAAAAAATTCTCGTGGCGCTGGAAAAGCGCAATGCGGAAAAAGCCAGGCAGTCCCTAAACGCCTTTGCAAGGGAAATTCCGCTGCCGGAAGCGAAACAAAGCTTTGCTCAAGAGTATAATGTTGCTGAAAAAGGCTTGTTTGAAACGCAAAAACAGCTGGCGGAAGTGGAACGGGCTTTGGGCTTATACGCTTTCAAGCACGGCGGAAAAATCGTTTTGCTGAGAAACGCGTTTGAAACGGAATTCAAGAAAAGCGAGCTGCCGTCCAAATTCGGGCTGAGCGAGTTGAGTGCCAGTGCGGAAGGGTGGATTCCGGAAAAGCTTTATGGCAAACTCGAATACTCGGTGAGCGAGAAGCTCGGGGAAAAGGTGTTTTTGGAAAAAATCGATACTGGAGAAACGCCCCCGTCGAAACTCAAGCGCCTTCCGGTTTTGAGCCCGTTCGGGTTCCTGATAGAATTCTTTTCACTCCCCCGCTATGAAGAGTTGGACCCGACTTTCTTCACTGCATTAACGTTCCCCTTGTTTTTCGGAATGATCCTGGGGGACGTGGGGTACGGGGCGATATTGCTGGCAATAGGGCTTTTCCTTTCCTTCAAAGCCAGAAAAGGGTTTTTCAGCAAAATCGGCGGGATGATGACGCTCAGCGCCTTATCCACCGTAATCTTCGGGTTTATTTACGCGGAAGCGTTCGGCGCCGAAAGCATTCTCGGGTTTGAACTGCACCCGCTTCTCTCGCGGGTCCACGAAACGGGGATTGAAACGCTCTTCGCGTTAAGCATTCTCATAGGCTTTTTGCACTTGACCCTCGGATTTTTGCTGGGCGCGTGGCAGGGCTTGAGGGAAAAGCATTCGAAGCACGCCTTCGCTAAAATTTCGGGAGTGCTCGTACTGTGGGGTTTCACCGCGTTTTTGACCAACTCGATGGGCTTGGTTTTCACCAACCTTCTAGGGTTTTTGAAATTCGTCCTGCCCTCGCCGCTTGACCTCGCGGCGTTCATGGCGGGAGTAGCCGGCTTGGTTTATTTCGAAGGAGCAGTCCAGTTGGTCGAACTACCTTCGCTCTTCGTCAACGTTCTCTCGTATCTAAGGTTGATGGCGTTGGGGTTGAGCGCAGCCGCACTAGGCGGAATCGTGGCTTCGATCAAGATCGACTTCTCTTCGATCGCTTCGCTGAATCCGGGCGCTTGGATTTCATTCCTCCTAATGCTCCTCCTAGTCGTGTTGGGGCATGCGGTTGCAATTGCGTTGGGCGTGTTGGAAGCGGGAATACAGTCTTTAAGGCTGCATTACGTAGAGTTTTACTCCAAGTTTTACAAGGGAGGCGGCATTCCGTTCATTCCATTGCGGGAAGATTGAAAAAGCATTTTTATAGGAGGTGTAAAGAGAAAATGGTAGATTTGGGGTCTTTGAGTCCGGGTTTGATAGGCTTGGGCGCCGGAATTGCAATAGGCTTGGGCGCGTTGGGAACCGGCTGGGCGCAGTCCAACATCGGGGCTGCGGGAATGGGCTTGATGGCGGAGAAAGAAGGGCAAATCGGGCCTGTGCTGATCCTGCTCGCCTTGCCTGAAACCATCGTCATTCTCGGTTTCGTCGTGGCTTTCTTCCTGCTCGGCAAAATAGCCTGAACTGCATTTTGATTTTTGGAAAGTTCGGGCTTTTTTTCCAAAGCCCGTGGAGATTTTAAAGAACCGTTCCGGAAAACGGGGCGGCGGGAGAAGCGGTTAGCATGAGTTTGGACAGACTGAAGCAAGAAATCCTTTCGCAAGTCGAACGGCAGGCAAAAGCTATTATTGAAAACGCGCGTTCGGAAGAGGCCAAGATCATGGCTGAAGCTAAAGCCAAGGCTGGGGAAATAATCGCCGCTCAAGAGGAACTCGGGCGGGCGCAAGCCGGGGAACTGGAATTGGAATTAAGGGCGTCGGCGTTGTTGCAGGCGAAACGCACGGAGAGCGATGCGAAAGAGGAATTAGTGCAAAGCGTTTTGGCTGGAGTTAAGGAAGAGCTGCAGCGCATTTCCAAAAACCAATCGCGTTACGAAAAGGTTTTCGACTCGCTGGCTAAAGAAGCAATCAAGGCGCTCGGGGAAAAAGACTTCGTTCTGAAAACCAACTCCAGGGACAAGAAGCTCGCTTCGAAGTACGGGCGGGTTGGGGAAACCATCGATGCGATCGGCGGCGTGATTGCCGCCAAGGCTGACGGGACTATTCAAATCAACAACACTTTTGAAGCGCTGCTCGAGGAAAACGAGGAGAAGATGAAGCAAAAGGCGTTCGGGGAATTGTTCGGAAGGGAAGACGCGGCAAGGAAAACTCTCTCAAAGCCTTCCGGCGTTTTCAAGCCGGTTAAAGCGGTAAAGAAAGCGAAAAAGAAGGGAAAGTGAAAAAAAAATGGATTTGAGCTACGCGTATGCAAACGCCCGCATCAAGGGAATGAAAAGCAATTTGCTCGGCGAAAACGTTTTCCGAGAGTTAATGCAAGTGAAGACCATGGACGAGATAACGGCGTTGCTGGAGCAAACGCCTTACAAACAGGATTTGGTTGAAGCTTCCAAGCAGTATCGCGGAGTCCACAGGATCGACGTGGCGTTGCATAAAAACTTGGCGCGGACGGTAGCAACCGTAGGAAGAATTCTCCCCGTGGCTGGAAGAAAATTGTTCTCCATGCTCAACGCCGAGTGGGACGCGCAGAATTTGAAATTCATCCTTTCGAAAAAATCGCTCGGGGAGGGAATCCAGGCGAGCGATATGCCCGATTCCATGAAAGGAAGTTTTTACGAAAAACTGCTGAAAACCAAAAGCCCTCAGGAGGCGGCGGGCTTTATAGCCTCCAAGTGGGGTTCGCGGGAATTCAAGAGGCGGTTGAAAAAACTGTTGGCGTCCCAAGGCGGGAAAGACGGGATTTTCCGAATCGCAATCCAGGAGATAGAACGAGAGCGGGTTAAGGAATTGGTTTTGCTTTCGCAGTCCGCCGACGCCTTGACAAGGAAGATCGTCGAGCAGCAGCTTGCGGTTGAAAGCACGATGGCAGTATTGCGCTTGAAAAAAGAGGGGGTAAAGGAAATAGAAAAATTCGTTTTGTACAAAAGCCCCTTCGTCAACTCCCTGCTTGAAGCCGGGGAATTCGAAGAGTGCTTGAAAAGGACCGCTTCCGAATTCGGCTTGGGCCAGGAAACGCTGGCCAAGGCAAGAACCTCCCTGCCTGTTTTGGAAATAGCGCTGGAAAGGAAAGCCGTGGAAAAAACGCTTAGGCTCACCCGGCTGGGAGTGCTGAGCTTCGCAACGGCCGTGGGATTCGT
The DNA here is from genome assembly GCA_964408425.1 of Microcaldota archaeon. Taxonomy (GTDB): domain Archaea; phylum Micrarchaeota; class Micrarchaeia; order Norongarragalinales; family Norongarragalinaceae; genus UBA10210. Next base: position 23,726 of record CAYOZI010000007.1, on the reverse strand, counting down.
GTTTTTGAAGAACGTCGAAGTTTCCAACCTCAGGAAAATCGCTTACGCGAATGCGTTCGGCTTGAAACAGGAATTGGGAGAGTATATTTTCGCGATAAACGCTTGAAAAAAAGGGAGAAAAATGGAGATTGCTGCGGTGGGTTTTGCGGAAACGCTCGTCGGGTTCAAGCTGGCCGGCATAACCGTCACTTCCGAGTGCACTGGCGAAAACGCCGATTCGAAGCTCAACGAACTCATGGATGCTGAAAGCGTAGGGTTGATTGTTCTCGATAGGGATTTGGTTTCCTTTCTTTCAATTAAAACAAAACGCCGCGTTGAAGCGAGCACCAAGCCCGTCGTCATAACCATTCCTGGCAAGAGCGGCGCGCTGGAAAGCGGCGAGAGCATAAGCATGATGGTAAAACGCGCCATAGGCGTGGATTTGAGCTCAAAAGGAAAATAAACCATATAGCTAAAACGGTGATTTGAAAAATGGGCGAATTAGCAAAAATTTCGGGTCCTTTGATCATAGCCAGCGGAATGAGAGGCCGGCAGATCAACGAAGTGGTAAAGGTAGGAAAACAAGAGCTCATGGGCGAAATAATCGCACTGAAAGGCGACACTGCATCCATCCAGGTTTACGAAGACACGTCGGGATTGAAGCCGGGCGACAAGGTCGAGGGAACGTGCGCTCCGCTAGAAGTGGAATTGGGGCCCGGATTGTTGAGCGGGATTTTCGACGGTACCCAGCGCCCGCTCGTCGAGATAAGAAAGCAAACGGGCATATTCATCACGCGCGGGGTTAACGTTTCGGCGTTGGATAAAAACGCAAAGTGGGATTTCGCCCCTATCGTGAAAACCGGGGATTCCGTAAAAGCGGGAGACGTTTTGGGCGAAGTAAGGGAAAAAAACATCGTTCACAAAATCCTCGTTCCGAACGGAGTAGAGGGAAAAATAGGGGAAATCAAGAGCGGAAAGTACAACGTCGAAGAGACCGTTGCAATAGTGGGCGGAAAGAAAATCAGAATGCGCCAAAACTGGCCTGTGAGGGTTCCGCGCCCGTTCAAAGTGAAAAAGCCTTTCGACGAGCCGCTAGTCACGGGACAAAGGATTCTCGACGTTTTCTTCCCCATTGCAAAAGGAGGCGCTGCGGCCATTCCCGGAGGATTCGGAACGGGAAAAACAATCACCCAGCAGTCACTCGCCAAATTCTGCCATGCGGACATAATCGTTTACATAGGCTGCGGAGAGAGAGGGAATGAGATGACCGAAGTTTTGACTCAATTCCCCAAGCTCGAAGACCCTCGCACCGGAAAGCCGTTGATGGAACGGACTGTGTTGATAGCCAACACGTCAAACATGCCCGTCGCCGCTCGCGAGGCGAGCATTTACACGGGAATAACCATTGCGGAGTATTTCCGCGACATGGGTTTCAACGTCGCATTAATGGCAGATTCAACATCCCGCTGGGCGGAAGCGCTGAGGGAAATCGCCGGAAGGCTGGAAGAAATGCCGGGAGAAGAAGGATATCCCGCTTACTTGTCCAGAAAACTCGCCGAGTTTTACGAACGCTCCGGAAGAGTAGACTGCATCTCCTCAAAAGCAAGGGAAGGGAGCGTCAGCATCGTGGGTGCCGTATCCCCGCCCGGCGGCGATATAAGCGAACCCGTATCGCAAGGAACGCTGAGGATAACGAAAGCCTTCTGGGCTTTGGACTCTTCGCTCGCAAGGAGAAGGCACTACCCGGCAATCAACTGGCTGAAATCCTATTCGTTATACCAACCTTACCTGGAAGAATGGTATTCCAAAAACGTTTCGCCCGAATTCTCCGTGTTGAGGGGAAGGGCGATGGAACTGCTGCAAAAGGAAGCGGAATTGCAGAATATTGTTCAATTGATCGGGCCGGACGCGTTGCCTGAAAAGGAAAGGCTGGTTCTCGACGCGACGAAAATGATTCGCGAAGATTTCCTCCAGCAATTCGCGTTCGACCAGGTAGACGCTTCCAATACGCTGAAAAAACAGTTTCTCATGCTGAAAACGATCTTGTTCTACTACGACAAGGCTAGCGCGGCGCTCGCCGCGGAAATTCCTTTCGACAAGATCGTTTCCGTGAAGGAAAAGGAAAGCATAGCGCAGTTGAAGAGGGTGCCAGACGCGGAAGTCGAGAGAAAATGCTCGGAAATAATGCATTCGCTCGAAAGGAGCCTGGCTAAATAAAAATTTTTTTGGTGGTGTGGAAAATGATAAAAGAATACCAAACCGTTCGCGAGGTTTTCGGTCCAATCGTTTTCGTGGAAGGGGTTGAGGATGCGGCTTACAACGAAACGGTCGAGATAATCCTTCCCAACGGAGAGAGAAAAAGGGGGCAGGTTCTCGAATCTTCAAAAGGCCTTGCAGCCGTACAGGTATTCGGCGTTACGAGCGGTTTGGACACGAAAATGACGAGAATCCGCTTCAGCGGGGAGACGTTGAGAATTCCCGTGAGCGGGGAAATGCTCGGAAGGGTGTTCGACGGAAGCGGAGACCCCATCGACAACGGCCCTCCGATTCTTTCAAAGGAAAAGGTGGACATTACCGGCGCTGCCATCAATCCTTACTCCCGCCAGGAGCCCCACGATTTCATTCAAACCGGAATTTCAACGATCGACGCCCTGAATACGCTTGTGAGGGGGCAGAAGCTTCCGTTGTTTTCAACCGCAGGACTGCCTCACAACGATATCGCTGTTCAAATCGCCCGACAGGCTACGGTTTTGGGCAAGGAAGAGGCTTTCGTCGTCGTGTTCGCGGCAATGGGTATTACGAATGCGGAAGCCCAGTTCTTCATGCGAGATTTCGAGAAGACGGGTGCGTTGGAAAGAGCGGTTTTGTTCTTGAATCTTGCGAACGATCCGAGCATTGAAAGAATTATCACCCCGAGGTTGGCGTTGACGACCGCTGAATATCTGGCGTTCGAAAAGGACATGCAAGTGCTAGTCATTCTGACGGACATGACGAACTATGCCGATGCTCTGAGGGAAATTTCCGCCGCAAGGCAGGAAGTTCCCGGAAGGAGAGGTTATCCGGGTTACATGTATACGGATTTGGCGTCCATTTACGAAAGGGCTGGAACTGTTCACGGAAAGAAGGGAACCGTAACGCAAATTCCCATTCTCACGATGCCTGAAGAGGATATTACGCATCCGATTCCCGATTTGACGGGTTATATTACGGAAGGCCAGATCGTGTTGAGCAGGGACTTGCATCGCAAGAATATCTACCCGAACGTCGACGTTCTTCCTTCTCTTTCCAGATTGATGAACCTCGGGATAGGCGAAGGGCATACGAGAGAAGACCATTCGGGGGTTTCAAACCAGCTTTACGCAGGTTATGCGGAAGGCAGGGATTTGCGAAACCTCGTGGCGGTCGTCGGCGAAGAGGCTTTGACCGAACGCGATAAAAAGTTCCTGGCATTCGCGGACGCGTTTGAAAAGCGGTTTGTGAGACAAGGTTTGCACGAAAACCGCACTATCGAACAGTCCCTCGAACTGGGTTGGGATTTGCTTTCGGGAATTCCGGAGACGGAGTTGAAGAGAGTCAAGCCCGAACAGATAGCGAAGTACGGGAGGAAGTACAGAAAGTAAAAAAGGTGAAGGAAAACTCTTGAACTCTGCACCGCCCTTGGGGGAGTATTTGACGGGCTCTTACAACGAGCCGCGTGAGTTCAAACACCGGGAAGACGCGGTTAAATTCATTCTAGGGCCTCACAAAAAGCTGATTGACGAGATCGACTTGGGGGTAAGCAACAGGTTTGCAGGCGTGCTTTCGGTAAAGGAAAGGCGGCAGGCCCTGTCGTGGGTCGCGCATCACGTCGAGGAAAAACAACGGGAGAAAGGCAGGACTCTCTCGCACGACGAAGTGCAGGAAATAATCAAAAGAAGGATGAAGGAAGCGCTGCAATCGGTTTACGGCGGGAACGACTTGGACTTCAGCCGGTTTGAAGGGAAATAAGCACATGAAGGAAGGAATTCGGCCCACGAGAATGGAATTGCTGAATACGAAGCAAAAGCTTACGCTGGCGCAGAAAGGCCACACGATCTTGAAGCAAAAGAGGGATGCGCTGGTTCTGGAATTTTTCTCCATAATCCGCCAAGCCCAGGATTTGAGGACGCAGTTGGACAACCAGGTTTTGAAGGCGTACAAAAGCCTGGCCGTCGCCGAAGCGTTTCACGGCATGGTTTTCCTTCAAACGGCTGCGCTATCTTCACAAAGAGTTCCGCAAATCGAAGTTTCCGCCAAGAACATCATGGGAGTGCACATTCCCGCTATCGAAGGGGTTTTCGTACACCGGACTCTTGAAGAGCGCGGCTATCCGATCGTAGGCTCGACCGCCAAGTTTGACGATGCGGTTTCGGATTTCGAACTGGCGGTTGAATACGTGATAACGCTTGCGGAGACGGAAGCCGCTCTCAAAAGGCTGTTGAAGGAAATCGAGAAGACGAACCGGCGGGTAAATGCTTTGGAGTTCAACATCCAGCCTGACATGAAGCAGACCATCAAGGACATTTCGCAGCACTTGAGCCAGCTGGAGAACGAATTATTCGTCGGGTTGAAAGTGACGAAAAAACGGCTTTCCAAGAAAAGGGAAGAAGAGGAAAACGCCTCTTAAAACAACTTTTTCTTTCTTCCGATCCTGAAGTTTTTCGCCGCGTCGGAAGTTACCATTCCCCGGCGGATTAACATTCCAAATTCTTTCGGCATCAATAGTTTTATCGCAGCCGCCTCGCTGCTTTTCCTTGCTTTGCCGGTGGTTTTAAACCAGTACAAGTACGCCAGCAGCTTTTCGTACGGATTTTTCAGCACGTATTTCTCGAGGAAAAACAGTTTTTTCGGCTTCAAATGCAATTCCTCGTTCAATTCCCTGAACGCCGTCTGCTCGGGCGTTTCGCCCGGCAGACAATTTCCAGCGGCTCCTACTTCCCACTTGTTCGGAAAAACGTCTTTCCAGGCCGCCCGCTTTTGACACCAGATTTTTCCCGTCGCTGCGTCAATCACGATGACGTGCGCTTCCCGGTGGAAAAGCTTTTTCTTTCTCGATTTGTTGTGGACTTCGGACCTGGGGGCGATTCCGATTACCCTCTCGTTCTCGTCGATAACCTCCAAAAACTCTGTTTTCTTTGGCATAACGTTTACCTCTCGATTATCGCCGTTGAAGTGATGCGGCTTCCGAAGTTGCCGCTGATCGTGCTGAGCGCGTTTATCCGCTTCAGGCTCTGTAGCAATCCAGCTTTTGAAACATTGTGCTTCGCTAGTTTTTCATGCAGTTCATTGAATGAAAAGTGCGCAACCTCGGAATCCTTTCCAGCCCCCCTATTCAGTTCAATAATCACCCGCCGGTCTATTTCGGCTTTTTTCCTTGCAGAGGGAGTGGTGTGGAGAACGTATAGGCTGTGGTAAAGCGGTTTGATGCGAGGACCGGAATTCTCTGTTGCTGAGCGCCTCAGCGAATCTATCCCGATGCTGGTCATTTTCAGTTTTGCTCCATACAGTGCTCGAACTAATTTGAACGCGTCCCTAGCCCCGTGATACCTGTGCCATTCCAGCAAAAAAGCCCCCTTCCTGTTCAAAAGAGATCCGGCTAAGGCAAACTGCAAGCCTGGATGGGCGGAATCCGAGTACATCGGAATGGGTTCAAAAGAAAAGCTGTAGTCGAAATGGTTTGGAAGGCTGGGGGTGAATAGGGCATTTCTGCCTGAAATCTGCCTTAGGTGCGGAAAACGACGCCGGACGTATTCGCTCATCGATTTGGAAAGGTCCGTATAACTCACGTCGTGATGCTTGGCAAGGGCATCAGCCCAATCCCCGTAACACCCTGCAAAAACTAGTATTTTGCTCCCACGCTTGATTCCAGCCTTTTCAAGCTTTATTCCCAATTTATCGTCGAGTGGAACTGAATCTTGTCGGAGAACCAAGTCTGATTCCCTGACATCCCAGACTGGATTTCTAGATTCGGCCTTTCGCACGCTAAGGAATCGGATTTCCATAGGCTTTCGCTTGAAAAAGTTCAAGGGCAGGTCAAACTCCAATCGCTTTGTTGATTTCCCTCTTCATCTTCGCCGCTTCGCTTCCCGCCTTTTCCGCGAAATCCTTTCCGCCCGAAGCGAAAATTATTCCCCGCGAAGAATTGACTATTGCACCCAGCCCGTTTTTGTTGAAGAAGCTGGAAATGGCCTTCGCGTCAGCCCCCTGGGCTCCGTAACCGGGAACCAGAAAGAATTGCTTGGGCATTATCCTCCTCAATTTCTTGGCTTCTTCCGGAAACGTCGCCCCTACCACGGCTCCAACGCTCGAATAACCCTTCTCCCCCAATCCGTACTCTCCCCACCCTGCGATTTTCTTCGCTATTTCCGCGCTCACGTTTTCCCTCTCGCCTGCCTTCAAATCCTGAAGCTCGTTGGCAGAAGCGTTTGAAGTCCTCGCCAAAACGAATATTCCCTTATCCTTAGCGCAGTATTTCAAGAAAGGCATTACTGAATCCGTCCCTAGCAACGGGTTGACCGTAATCGCGTCGGCTTCCAAATCGTCGAAAAACGCACGAGCATAAGCTTCAGCCGTATTCCCTATGTCATTTGCCTTGCAATCGACGATGGTCAACAGCCCTTCGGTTTTCGCGTGCCCGATGGTTTTCTTCAATGCTTTCCACCCGTCGTCCCCCAGAGACAGGTAAAACGCGAGGTTCGGCTTTACGATTACGCAATCTTCCTTCACCGAGTCGATTATATTCTTGTTGAAATCAAAAACAGCTTCAGCCTTGTCCGCCCAATCCGAATATTCTTTCGGAAGTTTGGCGAAATCGCTGTCCAAACCCACGCATACTCTCGAGTCCTTGGTTTCTATTTCTTTAACAAGCTGGTCGGCAAAATTCATTTTCCACCCTCTCCACTCAACTTTAAAAAAGACTTTGGGTTATAATATTCTTTTCTTACAACCGATTTTGTCAGTCCTTGGGGTGGTGAAGCATGGTGTTAGAATACGCTTTTGGCGCTGGAATAATCGTTTTGCTGGTGGCGTTTTATCTCATAACGTGGGTTTTGAAGCAGCCGGCTGGAAATAGGAAAATGCAGGAAATCGCCGCAGCCATCCAGGAAGGGGCTCAAGCGTATCTATTCAGGCAGTACAAAACCCTGGTTCTGTTCGTGGTTGTTCTATTCGCGTTGATCGGCTGGTTTGCCGGCTGGAGCACGGCAATAGCTTTTCTCGCCGGAGTGGTAACTTCAGCTCTGGCTGGATACGTGGGAATGATGGTCAGTGTAAGGGCAAACGTGCGCACCGCCCAAGCAGCCGAAAAAGGGCTCGGGGAAGCGTTGAATGTAGCCGTGAAAGGAGGAAGCGTAACCGGACTGACTCTCGTAGGATTAGGGCTGTTGGGGGTTGCGGGAATATACACGTTGTACCAAGACCTGGCTGTTCTCGTGGGATTCGGTTTCGGAGCTTCGCTAATGTCCTTGTTCGCAAGGGTAGGCGGAGGGATATACACTAAAGCCGCCGACGTGGGCGCGGATTTGGTTGGAAAAATAGAAAAAGGAATTCCGGAAGACGACCCCAGGAATCCTGCGGTAATTGCCGACAACGTCGGGGATAATGTCGGCGATTGCGCCGGAATGGCGGCGGATTTATTCGAATCTTTTGCGGTTACGATAATCGCATCCATGCTGCTCGGGGTAACGCTCGGCCAGCCTTACGTTCTGCTTCCCTTGCTCGTCGGAGCCGTTGGGGCGATAGCATCTGCAATAGGCGTCTGGTTCATCTCCGTAGGCAAGAGCAAGAACATCATGCACGCTTTATACAAGGGAGTTATTGCCACGTCCATTCTCGCGATAGCCGGATTTTGGTTTTTCACCCAATCCAACCCAATGCTTTTCTACGCCGCGCTGACCGGAGTCGTTGCGACCATCCTCATCGGGCTGATTACGGAATATTATACTGCGAAGGAATACGGGCCCGTAAAGGAGATAGCAACTGCAGCCAAAACAGGTGCCGGAACTAACTTGATTCAAGGGCTGGCGGTCGGGTTGGAAAGCACCGCCTTGCCTGCTTTGGTGATCGTAGGCGCCATCGCTTTCTCTTACTCCCTGGCAGGAGGAAACACCACGCTCGGAGTGTACAACATCGCCTTGGCTGCGACAGCCATGCTTTCTCTTACGGGAATAATCATCACTCTCGACGCTTACGGGCCGATTACCGACAATGCCGGCGGAATAGCGGAAATGAGCGGCATGCCTTCGAGCGTAAGGCGCGTAACCGATCCTCTCGATGCGGTGGGCAACACTACTAAAGCGACTACGAAAGGTTTTGCAATCGCAGGAGCGGCGCTTGGCGCATTAGCGTTGTTCGCGGCTTTCGCCCAAGCAACGGGATTAACGGGAATAAACCTGTTGGATCCCGCTGTAGTCATAGGGCTGTTCATCGGAGCGTTGATGCCCTTCCTCTTCTCTTCCTTCCTCATGAAGGCAGTCGGAAGGACGGCATTCCAGATTGTTGAAGAGGTAAGAAGGCAATTCCGCCAGATCAAGGGATTGATGAGCGGAAAAGGAAAGCCCGATTATGCTAAAGCCGTGGATATAGCAACAAGCGGGGCGCTGAAGGAACTGATGGTGCCCGGGGCAATGGCGGTATTGACGCCTTTGCTCGTAGGGTTCCTGTTCGGAGCCCAGGCGCTGGGCGGATTGTTAGCCGGAGTAATCGCATCCGGTTTCCTGCTGGCGGTATTCATGGCTACGGGCGGAGCAGCGTGGGATAATGCGAAAAAGTATATTGAGGAAGGAAACTTTGGAGGAAAGGGAAGCGACGCGCACAAGGCTGCGGTAGTCGGGGATACTGTCGGAGACCCCTTTAAGGACACTGCCGGTCCGTCGTTAAACGCGTTGATTAAGGTAGTGAATACGGTTTCCCTGGTTTTCGCAGGGGCGATTGTAGCGAATTCCCTGCTCTTGCTTTAAACGGAAGCAGTTCATTTTTTCGTTCTGGGAATCTTGTAGGCTTTTACTCCCTTCAAAAACATTATTTCCCGGTTTATGGCCCTCAATTCTTCACTGCCAAACTCCCCTTCGTTTCCAAGCCAGTGCAAGTAAACCAAGTGTTCCCAGGGACTGGCTTTAGGTTCTTTCTTCAACTGCTCCAAATGGTCTCTCAAAGCCTTGACAAACGAGCTTTTGTCGGCCAAATCCTTCAATCGCTTCAGCCGTTGTTCGTAAGAAGGCGGTTTTTCTTCCATAATCCCACTACCAGTTTTTTATAGTATTTCTGCTTTTTGCTTTATTTCGCGCCGGTCGGAACCGCCCGGCTTTTGTTCTGCCCTGTTTTGTATAGGTAATATCCTATTCCGATCAACGCAGCCGCTCCTGCGAAAAGCCAGTGGCGCTGGAGCAAGTACAACGCAAGCACTAGCGTCAGCACCGTAGCCAAAGCCGGAACGGCTTCATGATTGAATAAACTGTGGGGATGCAGTTCCCGCTGCATTCTCACTGCCGAAAGGCAGCTGAAAAACCATGGAATTAGCGTAAAGAAAACCGCGAGCGAAGCGAGAGTGACGAAATCGCGGTAAAACCAGATCAACGCTCCCACGAGAACAAACTGTATGCCAAGCGCGTAATCTGGCGTAAAGTGCTTTTCGTGGATGTGCACGAAAAACCGTGGGAACAAGCCGTCGCGCGCCATTGCAAAGCCTATTCTCGCAGCGGCGAGAATCACGGCGTTCAAAGCGCCCAGAATGGAAACCAAGCCTCCGACCGCCAGCAGCACGCCCATCCAGCTTCCAGCCAACGCAGTGCCGATGTCGGCCAAAGCCGATTCAGAAGCCGAAAAATCCATCCAGTTTACGCTTCCCAAGACTACCAGCGCTATCAGCGAGTACAATACGATGACGCTGACAACCGAAACCATGATGGCTTTCGGAACCGTTTTCTTCGCGTGCTTGATTTCCTCTTCAGGAACGGTTATTATCTCGACGCCTTGGTAAGCCCAGAGGATTAGGATTAGGGAAGAAAAGAAAACCGGAAGGACATCCTGGGCCGAAGGCTGTGCAACGCCGTTCAACTGGAATCCGGCCGCGAAAGCGGAAGGGTTGAACAAGGGAATTCCTATGAGAATCAAAATTCCCAGGGGAACCAGCTTTCCGATTGTAAGGAAGTCCTCGGTCTCGCCTCCCCACTTCACGCCACGGTAATTGATGAAAGTGAACAGCAACGCTATGAAAACTGCGATCGAAATCCTCAATTCAAAGCTTATTCCCGTGAAAAAGCTCAAGTACCACGCCAAAGCGAGTATTTCCACTGCGATGGTAATCCAGTATCCCAGCCAGAAGGAATAGCCGGTGAAAAACCCGAGGAAAGTGCCGAGCTCCTTGTGCGCGTAGGCGTACAACCCCCCTGCCCGGGGAATCCTAACCGCCAATTCCGCAAAACACAATCCCGTCAAAATCGTGTACAAACCCGCAGCAATCCAGGCGAACAACGACCAAGAGCCAGCCGTTTGAGCCGCTAGGACGGGCATTATGAATATTCCAGAGCCGACTATGAATCCTACGCCCAGGAAAACCGCGTCCCAAAAGCCCAACGCCCTAGCCAACCTCAAACGGCGCATGGAAAGATTACCCCCTGCTTAAAAAATAGCTTTCGTTTAAGCGGGAAAAGGCTTTTCCGAAAGAACAAGCGTTTCAAGTTTTCTTTCTTCTCTGCGTCTTGTTCGTAAGCCTGGCCTTGATCTTCCTCATCTTGAACGCGATCCTCGTCCTTCTTCTCCTGATTTTGCTTTCCAAACCCATTTTCCAAACACCTCAAAATCCTACAAGCCGCTGGTATTCCTTCAGCCTGCCTTCAATCTTCTCTTCATTCAATTCAAACAACCGGCTTACCCCGAAAGCCTCCACGCAAAAACTTGCCATCACCGTGCCGTAAAAACACGCTTCCCTCAACGTTTTTTCGTCAACGTTTTTCTTCTTGTCCAGCCAGCCGACGAACCCGCCTGCGAAAGAATCGCCAGCTCCGGTCGGGTCCACGACCTCCTCGAGCGGAAAAGCGGGGAAGGGAAAAACGTCCTTTCCGTAAAACAACAGCCCGCCGTGCTCCCCTTTTTTTATGACGACGATTTCCGGGCCGTGAGACTGGATTTTTTTCCCGGCTTTCACGAGATTCGCCTCTCCCGCGAGAATCCTCGCTTCCGCATCGTTCAAAACGAAGCCCTGCGTTTTCTTCAAAAACCCCATCAGCGCGGGCTTTTGCTTCAACGTCAAATATTCGATCGTATCCATGAAAACCATTTTCGCATCCACCTGGGAACGCAGTTTTTCATCAACGCTCGGAGTGTGCGTGTTGAGAAAGAGAAAATCCGTTTTTTTCAAACCATCCGGAACATTCCACGATGCTTTCGAGAAAATCGAGTTTTCCAAAACCAGCGCAGTCCGGTTTTGCAAGTCGAAGTCGAACTTCGACTCGAAAAAAAGGCTGGCGTGATCCAGCCTCTCGACGCCTTCCAGACTGCACTTTTTTTCCAGCGCTTGCAAATACTCTTGCGGGTAATCCCTTCCAACCGCGCTCACCAAAGCGGTTTTCGTAAAAAAGGAGGAGGAAATGCCGAAGTAGGATGCAGAGCCGCCCATTATCCCGACCGCACTTTTGAAGGGGGTGTGCGTAGTGTCCAAAGCAATGCTGCCGGCGCAAACAATCAAAAAGAACCACCTGAGAGGCGTGTAATTAGATGGACCTGAGTATTCTTATCCTCTCGTCTAAAGGCGGGTGGGTGGAAAACAAGTTCGAAAAACTCGAGGCTTTCAACGGGTTGGAAAAGAAAAGCGATGCAGTGGTGGAATCCGCCGTTTTCACCGGTAAAGCCTCAGCCTTGATTTTTTCCAACGCCTTGGCCAACCCTTCCGGGTAACGCGTTAGGAAAGCGCCGGTCGAATCAGCCAGGTACTCGCGTTTCCTGGAAACGGCTAATTGGACTAGTTTTGCGAACAAAGGCGCGAGAATCAAGAACAAAAGCCCTATTACCATTATCGCCACTCCCGCCCTCCCGTCCTGCCTGCGGTTTCCCCCTCCCAACCACATCATCCTGAACGCCATATTACCCAGTATCCCGACGATTCCGACCATCACTACGGCAAAAGTAACAAAACGGATGTCATAGTTTTTAACGTGGCTCAATTCGTGAGCCAGAATCCCTTCCAACTCGCTCTTGTCCAGCTTTTCCAACGCTCCCGTAGTAACGCATACCACGGCGTGCTTCGGGTCCCGCCCAGTAGCAAAGGCGTTGATTGCGTTATCCTCGAGGTAATACAGCCTGGGTTTGGGCAACCCAGACGCGATGCACAACCCTTCCACCAGCGAATGGTACTTTCTGAATTGGGGGCCTTCGGCGGGCTTGGCGCCCGTAGACGCGATCACGATCTTGTCGCTGTAGTAATACGACCCGACGGTCATCAGCAACGCGAGAAACAAGGCGATGATGAAACCCGCGTTCCCCAAACCCGTCAGAATCCCGAAAAAGAAGACTGTCAGCATTACGAGAATAAATAGGAATAGGACGAAAAGCCAGGATTTGCGCTTGTTTCCTTCAATTTGCCTGTTCAATTCCGGCATTTCTATTCACCCGTTAAAACGAAAAAACTGGAAAAAGAAAAAAATAAAAAGGAAGGGAAAGAACCGCTCAGTCGAATTTGACTTTCACGTTCTTCCTTTCCTCGCCGCTTGCTTCGAAAAAGTCTTTTTGCGTGAATCCCAGCGACCCTGCGATGACGTTGTTAGGGAACGTTTGGATCGAATTGTTCAACTCCAAAACCGAGTCGTTGTAAAACTGCCTCGAATAAGCTATTTTCCCTTCTATGTCGCTCAATTCTTCCTGCAAGTGCTTGAAGTTGCTGCTCGCCTCGAGCTTGGGATAGGCTTCGGCAACCGCGAAAATGCTTTTCAACGCGTCGGAAAGCATGTTGTTCGCCTTGGCTTTCTGAGGAATTGTTTGCGCTTTGAGCATCATCGCCCTCGCTTCAGTAACTTCCTTGAACACGCTTCTCTCGTGCTTCGCGTATCCCTTCACGGTTTCAACCAGGTTGGGAATCAAGTCCGCCCTTTTCTTCAATTGGACGTCAATCTGGCTCCAAGAGTTTTTGACGAGGTTGTTCACCCTCACCAAACCGTTGTAAACCAAAATCAGGAACAACGCTATGATGACGATTATTGCAATCAAAACCAGTTCCAAAGCCATTACAACCACCTTCAGCCCAAACGGCGTTTTTTAAAACGGATTATTTCTTAACCATCTTCAAGTTTAAAACCTTGAGCGTTGCGGTTTCACCCAAGCAGGGGTTCATCCTTGTTTCTCCTTTTTCAAGCGGAGCAGGTAATTCAAAAACGCCGTGGTCGTGTCCCACTGCGCCCATTTCCTGAATTTTTCCAGTTCCTTTATGGAATAAGGCTTGCTTTTCTGGCTGACGCTCACGTAAACCCTGTCGCCGCTTTCCAACTGCTGAGTGAGCTTCGCCTTCTTTCCGTTCACGAAAACCTCGAAACGCCTGTCCCCGAACTTCGAGCCCAAGTGGTAATGCGCGATGTCCACCGCGCTCGTTGTTTTCGGCAGGTCTTGCAGCAAGGCGCCTTCGACTATCACGTCTATTCCCCTTACCGGTTCTGGCAAACCGCTTTTCAGCCGCTCCCCGAACTCTCGAACGGCTTGAAGCGTCCTGTCGCTCATTCTCTCTCCTTTGTAAATCGAAGGGTGTGTGCGGCCGGTTTCATTGTTCTCGTGCATATGCCGGTCCAAAAGCTGAACGTCCACATTTAGAGGAACGCGCGTGGACAAAAGCCCGAACTTCGGGCTAGTCAAGCTTTTCGTCGAGAAGGACGGAACCTTTCGTTCCAAGTGGAGTTGGAAGTGCAGCGCCTCGTAACCGCTTTCTTTCCTGTCTTTACCCAAAAAACTTTCGACGTTGCCCACCCCGCGGGCAGTCCGTTTCGAATGCGTGGCAAGGTTGGAAAAAGCCTGCCTTACGCTTTCCGGGCCTCCTCCGGGCAGGATTATCCTCGCGCCGTAAATGTCAGGCAAGTCCAGCGGGTGTTTCACGCTTTTTCCCTTCGCCTGGTACCTCAGCATTTTCGTGATTATGCTGTACGGTTTTTTCAGCCTCACTTCCAGCTTTGCGTTGGAATCCAGCTTCCCGTCTTTTTTCAAATCATCCAAGGTTTTGGACATCTCTTCGTGAATGAACTTGATGTTGGACTCGACGATTTTCGATTCCGGCGAAACTGATTCCGGAGTCAATTCTTTCTCGGTAGTCCGCGCAACCAGCGAGTATTCCTTCGGGTAAAGAACTTTCGCAGCCTTGTCCTCCAGGTCTTCGGCCAGGGAAAAGTAATTCCACCTTCGCGCCAGTTTCGCCCCCACCAGCGCCGCTTCCTCTGCAATCCGTTGCTGGTCGCCTTCAGGCCTTGACTCGACCGCCTTGAAAGCGTCCTTCAAAACCATCATGCGCAGGAACAACGCCGCCGGGTCCAGGTCTTTCCTCTTGAGAATCTCGCCGATGTTTTTCAAGCTCTTGGCCTGCCGTTCGTAATCGTGCAATTGCGGCACAAGCCTCGCAGCCCTCACGCCGACCTTCTGCAAGACGGAATATTTGGTCGCAGGAATATCGTGAAACAAAGCTGCGGAAGACATTGTCCTACGGTCTCTCTCGCCCATTCCCTGCGAATGGTGCCATGCGTAACTGGCAACTCGTAGGCAGTGGTGCAGCTGTGGTTCTCCGTCGGGCCTCGACATGCCTTCGTAAACGTCGTGCGCCCAAGGCAACTGTCGGGAAAACCAGCCTTCCTTCAGCAGGCTTAAGCCCCGCAATTCGGGAGAAAGGCGTTTTACCACTTCCGCAGGCTTCAACACCATGAATCTTATAGCCCCGCCGGCGTTGAAAAACATTCTCATCCGGCATTCAAACCGGCTTTATTTTTTCCGCGCTTAGTTTTTTCCTTTGCATAAACCAAAGGCTTTTTTAGTCCTGCGCCCGCTTATTCTTTTCGTGATGATACCGTCCCAGTCTGACTTGTGATGACCGAGGTAGCTTCTGAAAACGAAAAACATTGAAAAAAATTCTAGGGGGGATGAACGATGCGGAAAGTGAAAATAACGCGTCCTCTTGACGACGTTCTGCCAGGGCACGCCGGAAAAATCCGGGGTTTCGCCCAGGAAAGGAAATCGCCCTTGTCGCAAGCCCTAGTTGCGATAGTCCTCCACCACGATCCGACCAGGTGGAAAGAGTACGAGGATTTCGTCAACGGAAGGCTGAACTGGGCTCACGCAGACCAGTCAGTTTTTGACGCGATGATTCGCAAGACGGAAACGCACGTGGGCGCACTGAAGTTAAAGGGAGCAAAGCCTTGGCACAAGGGCGCTTACGAAGAAATAAAACGCCATTCGATCCACGACTTGGTTTCAATGGCCGAATCTGCCGAAGCAGGCGAGAGACGCTCGCAAAAGCTCAGGAAACTGCTTGAGAACACGAAACTCGCGTTGCAATTGGAAGATTTCGCCGGGGAACACGACGTCATTCCAGAAACGGTTTTAACCGCCCTCGTCCTCTCGCGGGAAGGGCACAGGGAAGGGGATTACAAAAAATCTTTCTTGAAGAAATCCCCGGGTGGAGAGTACGGGGAGGTTTCTTACGAAAACCATTCCGAACGGCTTGAAAAACTCCAGGGTGCTTTGGAAAAACGCCCTGATTTCGCGGAAAGGCTTTACAAAGCAGTGAAGGGAAAGAAACTCTGGTGAGCTTTTCAAGGAACTGGAACAAGCCTTCCTTCCAGCAAGAGATTCCAGTATGGAATCGTGTTGTACAACCAGCCCAGCAACAGCAGTACGCTTAAGACAAAAAGAATTTTCCAAGGCTTTGCTATTATCCTACCCAAAACCAAGCCCGAGAAAACCGCGATGGGCTGCGCCGCGTAAGACGCGAACCTGTCGGGAAAAACTAGCAGCAGTGGCGTCAGGCAGGCGAGCCACAACAGCCCGAATTGCTTCAACCCGTTTTCCTCATCCGGAACAGCCGCCTCCTTCCTTTTGAAAAAGTAGAAAACCGAAATAAGGAAAACCACGAACAGCGGAGGCCCGATGAAAGCCAGAAGGTAAAACGGATCATGATAGATCAGCTGCTCTTGAGTAGTGTTAACGCCCCCAGCAGCAGAAAGCATCGAAGGCAAAAACCAGAGTACAAGCAAGGCAATCGGAAGGGAAACCGCAACGGCTTTGAAAACCGCGTTTTTGTTGAAGTTCTTCCAGAAAGCGTACAAAAGAAACGGCGCTAGCAAAAGAAAACTGTAGGGAGCGTGCGAGTAAGCCATTACGGCTGTTGAAACTAAAAACAAAAGTTCCTTGCGTTTGAAGAAAGCGAACGCCGCAATAGGCATGAATATCACGTCGACCGACTGCGGGGTGACCTGCCCTCCCCTGTCGAAAAACGCCACTGCAGAAAGCAAAACAACCGCCGTAAACGCGGCCGGCTTCAAACCCCCCAGCTTGAAAACCAGGAATGCGGTCGAAAGCAAAACCAACGGATACAGAATGGCCTGGAGCAACGCCCCGAACTGGATTCCGAAGCCGAGGAAAACTGGAATCGCCAAGAGAAGATGGAACAAGGGAGGGTAAGGCCCTTTGTTGTTCTCCATCAATTGCGGGTCGAACAACGCCATTTGCCCGTTCGCGTATTTCTCGGCGTATTTCAAATGATAGTAAAAGTCCGTTCCGTTGGGAGATCCGTTCCTGAAAGCTATTCCGGCGCTGATCAGCAGCCCGCTGAGCAAAACGAGCAATATGAAAACCCGGTACGCCGTTTCCATTACGCCCAGCAGCCCCCTCTCAACCTTTTGAAGAAACGAGCTTTTGCAAGCCCCAAGGCACGATTATCGTGGTTAAGAAAGCCATCGAGGCGATTATGGAATATTCACCTGCGTTCAATACCCCCGCCGTCAGCCCGTACAGCCCGATGATCAAGGCTATCTCCCCCCTCGGCACCATTCCGAATCCGACGGTCAGCGCTTCCCTTCTTGAAGAGCCGAAAGCCATCGCTCCGGCCCCGCAGCCGAAAACCTTGGTTGCTACTGCAATCATGGAAATGGCGACTATCGGCAGGAAGTTCGGACCCACTGCAGCCAAATCCACGAACATTCCCAGCGAAATGAAGAACAGGGGCGTGAAAAACGCTTCGAGGGGAAAGAAAGCTTCGAAAATCTTTTCCACAAACTTCGAGTAATTCAGCGTAACACCCGCGATGAAAGCGCCTACGATGGCGCTCAACCCTATGAATTCAGCGGCATAAGCGTAGAAAAGCATGAACGCCAGTATTTCCACCAGCGTTTTGCTGGAAAGCTTTTCCTCGCGAAGCCTGTCGAAATGCTTTTTCACCACCCACTGGCCCGCGAAAATGCCTCCGGCAATGAAAACGAACGCTATGAAAATAACGTTGGCGAACGGAGCCAGCGCCTGCGCGCTCAAACCCTCGGGAATATGCTGGACGAGCGATAGCACGAGCAAAGCCAGAATGTCGTCTAGCACTGCTGCTCCCAAAATGGTTTTGGCGAACTCCTTGTCCAAAACCCTGAACTCCTGGAGAACAGCTACGGTCACTCCAACGCTCGTGGCGGTCAACGCCGCGCCCAGGAAAACCGCGTACATGAAACTCCCGCCAGTGAAAACCGCGTAGTAATACCCGCCCAAAAACGGGATCAGCACTCCCAGCAATGCAACCGCGAAATTGCGGATGTTGAAAATGCTTTGGATTTCCGAGTGCAACCCGATTTTGAACAGGAGGATTATGGAGCCTAATTGCGCGAAAACCCTGACGACTCCTTCAGTAGGCACCAAGTGCGGCACTTCCAAAGGAAAAACGGGAATGATGGAGTTGAGGAAAGCCGAGAGAAACGGCCAAACCATGGAAATTGAAGAAGGGGAGATCGCCACTCCCAAAAGCAGCAACACCATGACGACGGGTTGCTTAAGCCTTACGACCAAAAGCTCCGCCAAAACGGCGGCTAAAAGCAGGAACGTGATTTCAAACCAGATTCTCTTTTCTTCCGGCACGTCGCCGAACAAGCTTGCGCGTATTACCGAAAAGTAAAGCAAAACCGCCAGGATGACGATTATTCCGATTGCGAAAGGCAGGACGTTCTGCCTAGCCTTTCTAACACGCTCCCTGATCATGGGAAGAAATAACCCTGCTTGAAATTAAAAGCCTTTACTCAATCCGAAACTAGAGGGTGAAAAGAGAAAAAAGAAGAAAAATAAAAAAAGAAAAGGAGAAAGGGCTTTTTTCAAAGTCCTTTCTTACGGCTTGCGCATGAAGAAGTACCAGTACGCTCCCCCAAGCACGATTATCACGACAGCACCGCCCGCTATCGGGTCGATTCCGCCTGCAACCGGCTGTTCAACCGGAGTGGGGGTTGCGGTAGGCGCGATGGTCGGAGCTACTGTAGGCGCTACAACCGGTTCGGTAGGTTCCGAAGGCGCGACAGACGGTTCTGTCGGAGCTGCGGTAGGCTGAGGCGTTCCGGTCGGAATAGGAGTTGCGGTTGACGTAGTTCCACTCCACGACCCTCCGCCTCCTCCAGACAAAGCCTGCATTCCGACGATGGTCGCATAACCCGTTCCGGTGGCTCCGTTAGTGTCGCTCAGTATTGTGAAGGTAAGCCCGTCGTTGTAAGAGTGTTTGAAGTAAACCGTGTCGTTTCCGCTAGACAAGCCTCCGAAGTCAAATGCTGTTCCGGTGTAAGCGGTATACGTAGTGCTTCCGTCCAGGTTGTACAGCAAACTCTGCCAGTTTGCAGCGCTCACGGACAACCTCGGAGACGTCCAAGCGCTAGTTCCGTTGATGTTGCTGAACTGGTCGTAAGACGAGATTACGACGCTGAACTGGGTGTTCAACGAAGGCGTGGCTGACGAAGGCGTCAAGAGATAGTAGTCGATGACGTTGGCTTGCGCGGTTGCGGTAAAGTGAAGCTTCGGGTTGGTTCCGTTATTCTGTACGCTTGCATTCCAGCTGTATACGGTAGTGCCGTTGGCAGTGCTGTTGGCCATTTGAATTCCGATTGATGCATGACCCGTAGCATTGGTATAGAAAGTACCAGCACCATCCTCGCCAATGGTAGTGTTAACCAGCGTGGCATTCAGAACTCCACCGCTCGGGGAGGTCATGGTCGACTCGTTCAGGTAAGTGAACGAAGTGTTCGCTCCCGCAACAAAGTTTCCATACAAGTCTTGAACCAAAGCCGTGATGTTGGCGTAAGTGGTGGAACCAAGAGTATCCCCGGATTGGTTGCCTGCGCCCATGGTCTGGGTGTTTCCAGAGTAAGCCGTAAGGTTGTAAGGCCAGTTGGGAACCAAAGTTATGCTAGTTCCGTTAGTGCCGTTACCGCCGGTAGAGGTCTGGGAATAATTTACTTGCGTTGTCGACCCCCATTGTCCGGTACTAGTGCTGTTGATAGCAGTAATAGAAAACAAGCCGATCTCTCCATTCGCCGTCTGGTTGGTAAAGCTGTTTGTAGTGTTAACGCCTGCCACGTAAATCGTGAAATAAGCATCGGTATGGTTTGCGAAAGTGGCGTTAGTCGCATTAACCAAAGCTATGTTAATCACGTTGCTGCTGACAGTAACTGTCGTATTTGTGTTGTTGATGTTGCTTGCAGACGCGTTGATGAACATTGAAACTAAACCTGAACGAGGACTCGTTTCAGAGTCCTCCAGTTGTGGGCTTATGAAAGCAGTACTCAAGTCTGTCCCAGTCGGGAATGTAACCGAAATGTTTTGTATGTCAACTGCTTGCCCTCCATACCAGTCTGAAGCGTTGAGTTGAATTACATAAGTGGAGTTGACGCCCACGGTACGATTCGCGCCCGCAATAGTAATAGACACATTAGTAATAGTCCCGTTTCCAGCAAGCGTTGCGAAAGCGAATCCGCTCAACGCGAATAAAGCTACTACGCTCAACAACATTCCAGACAATTTCATTACTAACCCCTCCTTTGCTTCCGCCTTTTACAAATACGATTCAGGCATATTGATTGCAACCATTACTTTAACTCCTTTTTAAATCCTTTTGATTCGCGTTTTACGCCAGAAAAAAAGGCTTTCACGCCCAACGCAAGCAGAAAACCCGGAATGGAAAAGATTCCAAACAGCAGGAAAAGAACCGCGGCCAACGCCGCCAAAAGCCAGATTCGCTTCGGCTTTTTCCAGACGAACAATAAAGTGACGAAAAAACCCGCTGCCAACGAAAGCAAATTGAACCAGACTAATTCAGCTGCCATTTCAAAAACCGGAATCAATTGTAATGAAAAGGAAGAAAATAAAAAAAGGGATTGAAAGGGCGTTTTTTAACGCCCTTTCATATAACGTGCTTACTCTTTCGAAATGTCGTACACTGCCTTCAGGGCAACGACTGCCACTGCCGGCGCGACGAATATCGACACGTTGTTGAAAACCGCCGCTATCAACACGCCGATTACAGCTCCAAACAGGGTTACCCCCAGTGAGCTCAAGCTCGACGCGCTCAACAGCCACGCGATTCCCGCGACCAGGAAATGCTGTATTTCCTTGTCGCCGATGTTCAAGAACCCCACGATCAAACCCAGGATTCCCAACACCATAGCCACGGTAGAGTCGGTCATTCCCAACAATCCCGCCAAAAACGCTATGACGAGACCGCCGAGAAACGCCCAAACACCGATCGTGGGCAGGTCACTTCCTTTTGCCATGTTTCTCTTCACCCCATGCTAACCCTTACCACTATAACGCTATAACCCCTTTCGGGAAAAGCGCACTGCAATGGTGGGCTTCTCAAACTAAATTAAATTGAGAACGGGAAAAGCAGTATAAAAGCATTATTCCCTTCGTCAAGCGTCGTAGGGGTTGTGGGGTGGAGTGTTATCCTATTACTATAAGCTGTCCTTCCATGTCCGTATGCCCGCTTCCGCAGTAAATCGCGCAGAAGAAGCGGAATTCGCCGGCCTTATCTGCATTAAACTCGACTTCCACTTCCTCGCCCGGGTTGAGTTCTTCGTTGATGCCGAACTCTAACAAGGAGAAAGAGTGCGTCACGTCAACGCTCTTCAGCTTTAGTTTAACCACGTCCCCCTTGTTGACGGTGATGGTGGAAGGGTTGAACTCGAATTGGCTGGCGGTTATGGAAAATTCTTTCACTTGCGGGGCGGAAGAAGGGGCTTGTACCGAGACAGAGGCTGTTGCCGAAGGTTGTGTTGCTTCAGCCTCTTCGTTAGTCTGGTCTGGCATTGGGGTGGTCAACGCGGTCGGTTCGGGAGAAGCTTGCACGGAAGGGGTTGCAGTTGGGGGGGAAGACTGTTGCGCAACGCAACCCGCCAGCAGCAAGGTTACGCCCAACAACGCCAAAAAGAGTTTCATGAGTAAAAAGAATTTGCGAGTGCAATAAAAAACTTGGCTTTAACCGTTTTTTTTTAAAATCAAGCGTACTGCTCTTGCTTTCTCACGAAAAACACGTAAATCAACGCCAAGATCGCCATTACGACTATTGCAACCCACAGCCAGGGAATGCCCTGTTTGGAAACGGTTACGGGTATAACAACAGGCTCGCTTTCAGTCCCATCCGCAGCCTTGAGAGTCAACGGCACGTCGTTCAAAGCATTTTCTATTTCAACGTTCATCTCCTGGCTTTCGCCAGGCTGGAGCGAAACCAAGGACGGCGTTGAGGATACGGCGTAACCAGTTGGAAGAACCGCCTGTACGCCAGAAACGGGCTTTTGCCCCGTGTTCCTCACGATTATGCTAACGACGACGTTTTGCTTTCCGCCCTCGCCTTCAACAACCTTTACGCTTTGCACTTGAAAATCGATTTTGCTCTCAGGAATTTCGACGAACAAAACCAATTCCTTTTCCACAACCTTGCCTTCTGAGGTGGAAACTATTGCGCTCGTTCTTTCAGCAGCGGGGGATTGGGAAGCTGGAATGGTGAATACGACCGGAATTCCTACAACCCCTCCTGCAGGCAAGTCCGTTTTCAAAGAGTAATACCAAGAAGATGCAATTCCTTCCAGCGTCACTACCGCATCGTGCAAAACCGCGTTTTGCTTGTTCCTCACGCTCAAAAACACCCGCGTTTCCACTCCGGAGTATGCTCTTATCGACTCTTGAATTATTTCCAAACCGCTTTCCTCAGGAGGCGCGACGACGTTTATTTTCACGGTGAAAGCCTTGCTCACCGACGGAGTGCGGATTACGATAGGCAAGTTGACTTTCCCAAGGGGCTGTTGGAGGGAAGGGGTGACGATGAGATTAACCGTCTTCGTCTGGCCGGGGGATAATGAAAAGGATTTCGGGTCCGGCTGGACTAACAGCTTTGACGGAGGATAGGCTTCAACAGCAAAATCCTGCTTTAGAGTCCCGTTGTTGGTTACGCTGAAAGGAAGGAGGGTTTCAACCTGGCTTCTTTGAACGGTGTACTCGCTTTGCAGCGAGGCGGTGAAAGCAGCTTCGCCCCACACGGTAACGCAATAATCCTTCACGAAAACCGGAACCTGCCCGTAATTCAAAACGAATTGGTAGTAGTAAGTGTCCAAAACCGTAGAGAGCGCAGGGTTGAACTGGACATTAACGTTTTGCGTTTCCCCTTGCTTCAACTCGAACAATTCGGGGGAAGCGGAAATGAACTTGGAAGAAGCTTCGTTCGCGTTGATTTCAACCGAATACGGTCCGTTCACCTCGCCTTCGTTCTTTACTCTCAAGCCCCAAGCCGAGTCGGAACCGTGCCTTACGAGCGTGCAGTTGGTCGGCTCGCTTTGCAAAGCCAACCGCAATTGCTCGGAGTAAACGAAAACATTGGAGGGAAATGAATAGTAAAACTGCACTCCTTCGGTAGTAGTCGCCCGCGCGTTGAAAACCAGGCTGAAAGCGTTCGAAGGCGTGGCCGGAGGAATCCTCACTTTAATGGTTATGCTCTTCTCGCTCAAAGCCGGAAGGTCTATGTCCGTGGCGGAAAAGAAAGCGGTCGAGGAAAACGCTCCTGCCGAGGAAAACCGGACGAAGCTCTTTGAATCCAAATTGCTTTTCACGTTAAGCGTGTAAACGAGCTCGTCTCCAGGTCTTGCAGACTGGTTTGCAATAGGGTAAAACGAAAAGTCGAAAGGCTCGCTTGAAGGGGGAGTCGATGGGGAGGGAGAGTTGACGGTCAAACTCAAAACCTTGGAATCGCAATTCGCGCTCGTGCCCGTGCTTATGCTAAGGGGAATGGAATAACCGCCGGGAAACTCGCTGGACGCATAAAACGTGAAGGTTTTCGTCTGACCCGGCTGGAGGGTTGAGTAAGGGGCCCCCGAGAAGGAACAAGAAAGGGGAACGTCGCAATTCGCGTTCAGCGAAACCAGTTGGGAGGAAGGTCCCGTGTTGGAAACGGTGATTGGGAAAACGCCGTTCACGCCAGTTTCAACAACCGCGCTTTCAACCGCCGAAACGTCCAAGTAAGGGCAGGAAGCGAAAACGAACGAAACCATTGATAGGAAAAACAACAATCCGACTGCGTTTTTCATGATTAATACTCTGCGTTTAGGCGTTTAAAAATGCTGTTAATATAGAAATCAACTTAGCCGATTTCTATAGCTGCAGAAGTGCGGCGCTTCTGCATTAAAAAGTGTATTTCACTTGGGAAAAGCCCTTGCGGAATTCTATTGCCTTTTCCCGTTCTTTCTTTTCGTCGAACAAAACGCTTTTCATGAAAC
>CAYOZI010000006.1:0-43569 GCA_964408425.1 Microcaldota archaeon | reverse complement strand
GTCTCCTGGAATTGCAACCTCGAAAACGATTACGCCATAAACTACACTACTCCGGCCGTGGTTTTCACGAATTACGGTTGGGTTAACTTGACGGATTTCCATTTGGTTTCAATTCAAAGCGTGAAAAACCCGAGTTTGGAAAATTATTCTTCCGTAAGCGGCAATTACGAGTGCTACCCGAACTTTGCCTGCAACCAAACGTCGTTTTCCTACCTGGCGCTTAATACTGGCGAGGAAAAGAACGAGACGATAGACGCGCAAAGAAACGAAACTGCTTCCGAAAGTTCTTCAACCCCGACTCCTACTCCAGATGCGGGCGGGGCTGCAACGCCCACAGCCTCTCCTTCGCCAAGCCCGTCTGTAAGTTCAACGCCATCTCCAAGTGCCACTGCCCACGCGAATGAAACCAATTTGGGCGGGGAAGTGGACATTCGGGTGCCAGACGAGGTTGAAGTGGGAGAACAGACTATCGGCGTTTTCATAAACGGAGTTCCAGCAAGCGGTTTGTTGAAGGTTTATGATCCTCAAGGCAACGTTTTCTCGAGGGAATTGCAAAGCGGGTTGGTTAAATTTGTTTTCGACCGGGAAGGCCGATGGAGAGTGGCATTCGGCAACAAAACCAAAGAAATCCGCGTGGTGAAATTACAAAAACCCTTGCCCTCTAAAGCCGTTTTCCAGCCTTCTTCAATAACCGGCTTGGCTTCCCTCAACCTCAACCCTGTTTTGGGGGCATTGATTTTATTGCTTATTCTAGCGGTATTGGTGTGGCACAAATTTTTCTACCGAACGATTAAGGTAAAACGAGTTTTGAAAGACAGCAAAATCGAGATTTCAATCAAAAATCGCCTTGGCGACTTGAAGAGCGTTCGAATTTTAGAATTGGTTCCTGAAGGAAGTGCTTCTGAATTTTCTTTAAAACCAAAAACCAAGCAGACGGTTACGGGCGATTTGTTGGAATGGGTTTTTGAAAACGTCAAGAAAGGAGAGGTTTTGAAAATAACCCACGCTTTTTCCGGAAAGGAATTAGGCAAAGCGGTTGAAGTGAAAGTTGAAACGGCCAAGGGAGAGGCAAAGTCGTTTTTCGGTTGAGTTTTTTAACTCGTTTTTTCAGTATTTATCGTCTTGGTTTTCCAGGTGGGTTTTTCTTGTCTAATGTGAGCGTTGCTGCTGGGGAAGTTGCCGTCCAATTGCCTAGCGTCAACTCCAAGAGGGAACTGGATTCTTTGAAGAGACGGGTTTCGGAAAAATACGGTTTGAAGGATTTCGTGCGAAACGCGGATGTGTTAGCGGCTTTGCCTGAAATCGAGAAAAGCAAGTACTTGTTTTTGCTGAAAACGAGGGGGGTCAGGAGTTTGAGCGGGGTGAGCGTAATCGCGATAATGCTCAAGCCCATCTCTTGTCCTTACCGTTGCGCTTACTGCCCGACTAGCGAATTGGCGGCGAAAAGCTATACGGGCTTCGAGCCGGCCTCGTTGAGGGCCAGACGCAATAATTTCGATTCTTTCAAGCAAGTGGATTCGCGCTTAAAACAGTTTTATGCCATCGGGCATGTTCCTCAAAAGTGCGAGTTGATAGTGATGGGAGGAACGTTCAACGCCGAGCCGTTGGATTATCAGGAAAAATTCGTTAAAGGGGCGTATGATGCGTTCAACGGTTTTGCAAGCGATTCCCTTGAAAAGGCGATTGAAGCGAACGAGACGGCTCCACATAGGATTATTGGCTTGACTTTTGAAACGCGCCCCGACTGGGCGGGCGAGGGAGAAGTGTGTAGGCTTTTGGATTTCGGAGCCACGCGCATAGAATTGGGAGTTCAGAGTTTGGACGACGAGGCTTTGAAAAAAGTGAAGAGGGGGCATGGAGTAAAAGAAAGCGTTGAAGCAACGAAAAACGTGAAAAACGCTTTTTTGAAAGTGGGCTATCACTTGATGCCGGGGCTTTACTCTACGCCGGAAAAAGACGTGAAGATGTTTGAAGAAGTGTTTTCCAATCCGGATTTCAAGCCGGACATGCTGAAAATCTATCCAACGCTCGTCATTCCAGGCACGGAATTGCACGCTTTGTGGGAGAAGGGGGAGTTCGAACCGTACCGCGAGGAGATAGCGGCTAGCGTGATCGCGCAAGGAAAGAAATTCGTATCCCGCTATTGCAGAATTATGCGTGTGGATAGGGACATTCCGTCTTTCAAGATAGCCGATGGGGTGAAGAAGACGAATTTGAGGGAACTCGTGAAAGCGGAAGTTCGGAAAATGGGTTTCAACTGCAAGTGCATTCGCTGCAGGGAAGCAGGTTTGGCGTCGCGGTTCAAGCAAGTGGATTTCGATAGCGTGGAAATGCATCGTTTGGATTACGAGGCGAGCGGAGGGAAGGAAATATTCCTTTCTTTCGATACTGCCGAGGATTACCTAATAGGGTTTTTGCGGCTGAGGGCTTTAGAAAAGGAAGGGGGATTGAATTGCGGAGTGAGGGAATTGCGCGTGTACGGAGAACAGGTTGCTATCGGGGAGAAGAATGAGAATGCATTGCAGCACAAGAGCTTCGGAAAAACGCTTTTGGCAGAAGCGGAAAGAATAGCGAAGGAAGAGTTTGACGCAAAAAGCTTGAAGGTGACGAGCGGAGTGGGAGTGCGCGAGTATTACAAAAAGCAAGGCTATGAATTGCGTTCGCCTTATATGGTTAAGGCGTTTTAAAGTCCTCGCAGTTAATTTGTAGGCTGGTGTTTCGAAGTGGCTTACTCAAAGAAAATGCTTGATTTTTTGAAGTCGAAAGGCATTGCCGAAGGGGATAGGATCCGCGTAGACAAGGGCGGCGTGGTTTACGAAGGGCTTTTGATGCCCAGGGCCGCCGGAGACGAGGATTTGCTGGTAATAAAACTGGACAGCGGCTACAACGCCGGTCTTTCAATTTCGGACAAAACGGTTTTGGAAAAACTGCCAGCAAAACAGCATGAAGGAGTTTTGAGGAATGAAGCGAAAGAGCCCTTGGAGAAAAGGAAAGGTCTTCCGAAAATAACCCTAGTCGCAACCGGGGGGACAATCGTTTCGAAAGTTGATTACAACACTGGCGGAGTGGTGGCATTGACGAAACCGAAGGATTTGGTTTCGCAATTTCCGGATTTGCTGGAGGCGTGTGATCTGCACCGCATTTCGTCCCCTTTCACCCTGATGAGCGAAGACATTACCGCGAAAGAATGGGTTGCGCTGGCAAAGGAAACGGAATGGCAGTTGAAGGACAGCGACGGAGTGATTATTACCCATGGTACGGACGCGTTGGGTTTCAGCGCGGCTGCGTTGAGTTTCATGCTTTCCACTAACAAAACTGTCGCTCTCGTAGGCGCGCAACGAAGCCCCGACCGGGGGAGTTTTGACGGGGCTTTGAATCTGGTTTGCGCCGCGCATTTTGTCGGCAAGGCGCATTATCCGGGAGTGAGCGTCGTAATGCACGGCTCTTCCAGCGACGACTTTTGCTATGCCCACAAGGGAACGAAGGTAAGGAAGATGCATTCTTCAAGGCGCGATGCATTCCAATCCATCAACGATTCCCCGCTGGCGAAGATTTACGCGGACGGGCGGATAGAGGACAAAACCTTTTCCGAAAAAACGGTGGAGGAAAAGCTCGACGCAGTTTTTGAAGAGAAAACGGCGCTGGTGAAAGCCTACCCGAACTCGGACCCTTCGATTTTGGATTTCCTGGCTGAAAAGAACAGGGGCATCATAATCGAAGCGATGGGATTGGGGCACGTGCCAACGAATTCAGCGAAGTCCTGGATTCCTCACGTGAAGAAAGCGGTGGATACGGGTGTTTTTGTGGGCATTACTACCCAAACGCTCTTCGGAAAAGTCAGCCCGTTCGTTTACTCGAACTTGAGAAAATTGAGCGATGCTGGAGCGGTTTTTCTGGAGGATGGCTTGCCGGAAACGATGTTCGTGAAGCTCGGCTGGGTGCTGGGGCACAAGAACTGGGTTGCGAAGGATAAAATGCTGGAAAACTTTCGGGGCGAGTTCAACCCGCGGTTGAGGGATGCGCAGTTCAAAAAATTGGATTGAGTGGGTGGCTGGATTGGGCGTTAAAATCGGTTTGGAAATCCACCAGCGGCTGGACTCGTGGAAATTGCACTGCGTTTGCTACGCTTATCCTTCTGCCGAGAAAAGCGAGTTTCATGTTGACGAGGTTTTGCATCGGCGGCTGAAGGCGGTTGGCGGGGAATTGGGGGAAATAGACGTCGCCGCAGCGTACGAAGCTGGAAAGAAAATCGTTTTTGAATACTTAATTGATTCCCGTTTTTCATGTTCGGTCGAGAGCGACGAACAGCCTCCTTGCCCGTTGAACAACGACGCGTTAATGATAGCGTTGGGAATAGCGAAAGCGTTGCATTCGAAGGTAGTGGATGAAGCGCACGTGATGAGGAAGACTATTGCCGACGGTTCGGCCGTTTCCGGCTTTCAACGGACGATGCTGATTGCAACAGGGGGTTTTGTTGAAACCTCGAAAGGAAAAGTGGGCGTCCAGTCCGTTGCGTTGGAGGAGGAGAGCGCGGGAATCGTGGAGAAAACGGAAGGGAAATTCGTTTATCGTTTGGATAGGCTCGGGATTCCGTTGGTGGAGATCGCCACCGCGCCGGACGTAAAGGACGGCGAGCATGCTAAGGAGACTGCCGAAAAATTGGGCGGAATTCTCAGAGCGTCGGGACGGGTGCAGAGGGGGTTGGGAAGCATTCGCCAGGATTTGAACGTCAGCGTGGACGGCGGGGAGAGGACAGAGTTGAAGGGAGTTCAGGATTTGAAGCTGTTGCCGAAAATCATTGACGTGGAAATAGCCCGCCAGAGGAGAGAAAGCGTGAGGGAAGGTGGGGAGACTAGGAGGATAATCGGATTGGAGAGCGAGTACATGCGTCCTTTGCCTGGAGCGGCGAGGATTTACCCGGAGACGGACGTTCCGCACGTGGGTATAGAAAAACGCATGTTGGATGAAGCGGTTGTCGGGGAAAGCGCGGAAGAGCAAACCGCGGGTTTGAGGAAAATAGGGCTGAACGAGCAGATGGCGCAGAGGATGGCGTCTTCGAAAGATTCCGGCTTGTTCGAGCGCATCGTGAGGGAAACCAAGGCAGATGCAACTGCGGTCGCGTCTACGCTGTTGGAGACGATTGTAAGCTTGAGGCGAGAAGGAGTGAAAACGGATAAGATAACAGAACTGCAGTTGAAGGAATTGTTTTCCCTATACGCAAAAGGCGTAATCGTGAAAGCGGCGATTCCGGAAATTTTGAGGGAATTGCCTTCGGGAAATGGCGCCGAGAAAATAACCGGAGGGAAGGGCTTGCGCAAGCTTTCGGAAAGGGAACTGGATGCATTGGTGAAAAGCGGGAAGGGCTTCGGGGAATTGATGAAAGAGCATCGTTTGCGAGTGGACCCTGCGGAATTGCAGAAAAGGTTGAAGCGCTGATTTTCTTTTCGCTTTCAATCGTTTTTTTAAACGCGGTTGCGTTTCTTGTTTGGTATGTCTTACTTCGAAAATCTCGCGAAAAAAGCCAAGTCCGTAGCACCGCTGGAAAGGCCCATGGATCTGCAGGAAAAGCCGGCTGGAGCGGATGAAGGAAAGGTTTTGGTTGATTCTTACGGGGACGTTAAGATCTATAAGGATTCACGC
Organism: Microcaldota archaeon; assembly: GCA_964408425.1. Classification (GTDB taxonomy): domain Archaea; phylum Micrarchaeota; class Micrarchaeia; order Norongarragalinales; family Norongarragalinaceae; genus UBA10210. Next base: position 37,929 of record CAYOZI010000006.1, on the reverse strand, counting down.
GAGGCGGTTTTGGTTTACGAAGTGCCCGTCCCCCATTACAAGGGTGGGGAGAAGCAGTTGATAGACGCTTTGCTGCAAATTGCGATAAGCGTCTTGCCTGCGGATTCCGGGGCGTTGACTCAAGAGGAAAAACGGAAAAGGTATTTCGACAAGATAATGGAAATAATCGAGAAAAGCCCCGAGCTGAGCGTTCCAATCCATTCCCGCAATTTTTACGCTGAAGCCGTAGTGCGGGAAATGGTGGGTTACAGTTTGATAGACGCTTTGGTTGGTGACGACCAGCTTGAGGAAATCATGATTGTAGGGCCGGGAAAGCCGGTTTACGTTTTCCACCGAAAGTACGAAATGATGAAGACGAACATAATTTTTTACGAGGATTCGGACATCCGGAATCTCGTGGAAAGGATAGGGCGGGCTGTTGGGCGAAGGATTGACGTGCAGGTTCCGATGCTTGATGCGCGTCTGCCGGACGGAACTCGTGTAAATGCGACTTTCCCTCCTGCCAGCATCGACGGGTCTACGCTTACCCTCAGGAAATTCAGGAAAGACCCGTTGAGCGTTATTGACCTCATAAACTACGGGACTCTGGATTTCGAGACGGCGGCGTTGTTGTGGGTTGCGACTGACGGCTTGGGCGCGTATCCGGCGAACGTTTTGATTGCCGGAGGAACGGCTTCGGGAAAGACGACGACGCTGAACGTTTTATGCTCGTTCGTTCCGAACAGCGAGAGGATTGTTACGATTGAAGACACGGCTGAATTAAGCTTGCCGCTCGAGCACTGGCTGCGTATGGAAGTGCGCCCGCCTTCGCTGGAAGGAACGGGGGAAATAACGATGAACGACCTGGTGAAAAACAGCATTCGCATGCGTCCTGACCGGATAATCGTCGGTGAAATTCGCGGTGAAGAGGGTTACACGATGTTTGCGGCGATGAACACGGGGCACAGGGGTGTGATGGGGACTGTGCACGCGAATTCGGCGCAGGAAACGCTCGTTCGCATCGCCTCTCCGCCCATCAACGTCCCTTCCGTAATGATTTCCGCTTTGAATTTGATAGTCATGCAAAACCGCATTCACGACAGGAGGCTGGGAACGCTGAGGCGGGTTACGGAGATTGCTGAAGTCGTGACGTTGGATGTTGGCAAGCCGGAGATTCAAGTGACGCACTCTTGGGATCCGGTGAAGGACAAGATGTCGACTACGGGAGTGGATTCGATTTTCTTCCAGCTGTTGAGGAAGTATACCGGGTTGAGCAACGACGGTATTCTGGCGGAGTTGAAGGAGCGGGAGAATTTGTTGAGGCAGTTGAGCCAGAATGGAATACGCGGGACGAAGGAAATCTGCAGCGTGACTCAAAGCTACATAATGCGCAAGAAACTGTCGATCTGATTTGTTTTGGTTAAAAAGGACAAAAGGTAAAACGGATTATGGCTTTCGGCAAGGAGAAAATAAAGCGTTTGAGCGACATAGTGCGCAACGAGGAAAAGCAGGGCAAGCTTTTGGAGAAAATCATTTCCAAGTTCAAGCCGAAAGACGAGGTTCCTGAAGGAGCGAAGATGAAGCTCGATTTCAAGAACGTCGAGTTCGGGGAGGAAACGGGCTTGTTTGCCGCTGTGGGGCGTTTTTACTCTTCTTTTACGGGCCCGGTTGAAAGCATTGCGAAGTTCCTGTCGAACTTTCCGTTGGTTAAGGAGTTGGAAAAGAATTTGGAAGCGGGTGGTTTGAAATTCAGCGCTGAAACCTACTTGATTTTCGCTTCCGCGTTGTCGTTGTTTCTGGGCGTTTTTACTTTCATCATCCTGGCCGTTTCTTCAGTTTCCCTGAACAACGCGCTTTCGCTTTTGGTAAGCCCGGTAATCGCCGTTATAGTGTTCATTCTTTCGGCGGTTTTGGTTTTGCTTTATCCCGTGATGAAGGCGAACGACAGGGCAGCGCAGATAGACCGCTCCCTTCCGTTCGCGTTGAGGCAGTTGTCCACGCAGTTGAAGGCGGGCTTGAGTTTTTACAAGTCGCTCGGTTCTTTGGAAAAGGCGGAGTACGGGTTGCTCAGCACAGAATTGGGGAAAGTGGCCAGGGATTTGGATTCGGGTTTGAGCACGGAAGAGGCGTTGAGGGCTTTGGAGAGGAGGAACAAATCGGTTGGTTTAAGGAAAGCCATTTTGCAGATAATCCGTGCAATGCGTTCTGGCGGCAACTTGTCCGTAATCATTTCGGAAATCGCGGACGATGTTTCTTTCGAAACGCGCCAGCAAATCCGCGATTTCACTGAAAAACTGAATTTCGTGAACATTCTCTACATCATGGTGGGCGTGGTGATGCCCGTTGCAATAGCGATTCTCGCAGCCATCCTTCAAATTCCGTTGTTTGCCGGCACGATTCCCTCGTGGTTCGTTTTCGCGGGTTTCGGGTTGAGCGTGACGTTAATGCTCGTGATTTTGTACGTGACGAAGAAAATGGAGCCGGCAGCTTGGTAGCAGTGGTAAAAATGGATTTCAACTTCAATGCAATTCAAGAGTGGTTCGGGGAGAATTACGATAATTTGAGGGTGTACTATGCGGCTACGGGATTCGGGTTTTCGTTTGAAACTTTCGTAATCGGGTTTGCGGCGTTGGGGTTGGGCGTTTTCCTTTTGCTGTCGGCGTTGAAGCTGAGTTTGCTGGAATCGTCGATTTCGTTTTTGGCGATTTTAAGTTTTGCCGTGAGCATTCCTTTGACGATGAGGCAAAACCGCATTGCTTCGGTGGAAATGCACTTGCCGGACGCATTAAAGCACATGGCGCTGGTTTTGAAGGCGGGGGGGACGGTGGAGAACGCGCTGGATGAAGTGGCGGACAGCGAGGGTTACGGGCCTTTGGGGGCGGATTTGAAGGGGGCGTTATCGAGGCTTCGCCGGGGGCAGACTTTCGACGTCGTTTTCCTTGATACTGCCGAAGAGAGCGGTTCGATTTTGTTTAAGCGGACGGTGTCCATAATTGCCGATGCCAAGAGGGCGGGCGCTGGTTTGGCCGATGTGATGTTCGCTATTGCAGACGATGCCAAGGACATTCTGCACATCCAGCGCGAGAGGATTTCAAGGACGACTATGCACGTGATTTTCCTTGTTGCAGCAAGCATGGTGATCGCCCCGTTCATTTTCGGTTTTGCGTTGAGCGTCATCCAGTTCATTGCCGAGAACATGATTCGCGCCTTGCCAAACGCCAAGCCGATCGACTCTTGCTCTTTGAACAATACTTTCACGGTTTTCCTGATTGTCCAGGCGCTGATTGCGGCTGCCGCAATCGGAATTGTCCGGAACGGGAGGGCTGGAAAGTATATATTGTATGTGCCGGTTGTTGTACTGGTGACGCTGTTGATTTTCGAAGCGGCAAAGTGGGCGAGCAACGCGATCGTCGGAGGAGTTGGTTTGGTATGCTGAAGAGAAAGGGCGGAAATAGGGAGAGGGGGCAGACCACCATAGAGTACGCGTTGTTGATAGCTTTCGTCGTCGCTTTGATAACGGCTATAGGCTATTTCATCAAGACGAGGGTTTTGGCGTGAAACGCAAGGGGCAGACTACGACCGAGTACCTGTTTTTGATAGCAGGGATTCTAGTGCTAGTCGTGTTGATAACAGTCTTGATTCGCGGCGGGATTTTCAACCCGGCTCAACAGGACATAGGCCAGTCTGCAGACACGCTCAAAAACCTGACCGCCACCATTCGAGGCGGTTGAAGGTTAATAGTTTTTATACTCTTCACGAGTAATGGAAAACGTCGTTTTGATTTAAGGGGTGGTTGTAGTGGAGAAGAAAGGACAGGGAATGTTTGAGTACATCCTGCTTTTGGCGGGAATACTGCTGATCGTGGTTTTGGCCATAGTTCTGCTCAGGGGAGGAATTTTCCAAAGCGCTTCCACCGAGACGGCTTATCAAGGTTGCTTGGCGGTCTTGACGAGAAGTGGGGCTTGCTACGATACTGACGGAAGTTGGTTGTCCAGCGGATCAGTAAGCGTTAGCGCTGACTGTGATGTCGCTCTGACTGCGGGTGGAGGAAACCACGACAACGGCGGTGCGTCAGAACCTGATGGCACTGCCTTGTGCGGCGACAAGCCGGCTTGAACTATATATATAATGTCGAGTGATTTTTCGTGAAGAAAGCTCAGGCCGCCGTGGAGTACATCCTCCTGGTGGCCTTGGGTCTTTTTATAATCGTCGTAGGCTTCACCCTCGCTTTTTACGTTAATAGTTTCGCATCCAGCATTCTCGCGGGAGTCGAGCAGACGAGAAACCAGGCTATTGCAATGCTCATAAGCTGAAAAACGGGTTTCCAGTGCCTTCTCCGGTTTTCGTTTGGATTTCAGTTTTAGCCTTCATTCTTTCCTCCGGTTTTTTCGACTTGAAAGAAAAACGGATTCCGGATTGGCTTAACGCATTTTTCTTTCTTTTAGCTCTTGTCTTGGCGTGGCTTCAAGGCGTTTTCTCCCAATCGCTGGTTTTAGCCTTGGTTTCGTTCGCCTTCGCAGTGGTTTTGTTCAAGCTCGGCGTTTGGGCGGGAGGGGACGCCAAGTTTTTCGCCTCTTTATCCGCGTTCTTCCCGTTGCTCGGGAAAACCAGCCCGCTTGCCTTGGGTGCGTGGTTTGTTTCGTCAGTTGCTTTGTTGGCGTTGTTTTACTTGGCTTGGGGGAGCGGCGTTAGGAACACGCTTGTTTCAAAATTGAGGGAGGGTTTGATTCCTGCGGAGTCGGTAGTAGTTGTGGAAGGTAAGTCCGTGAAAATAGGGTTTCCTCATTATTTTTCGTTGAAGGGAAAAAACGTCGTTGCTGACGCGCGCTTGGCGAGGGGTTTGGATGCAAGGGAAATAATACGCTTAAAAAAGCTGGGAGTGAAATGGTTGTTGACGCGCGAACCGTGGGTTTTCGCGCCGTTTTTGGGCGTTGGATTCGCAATAACGGTGTTTTTCGTTTGAAGTGGAAAAAATCGCAAATCGGCGTGGAGTTTTTCCTGGTTTTAAGCGTAGTCGTGGCTTTCATCGTAATCTTGTACGGCTCCGCTTCCGGGGAAATAGGGAAGACGCGCGTGTTGAACGACGCGGTTGTTTCGAAATCGGGCGTGGACGCGCTTTCCCAGGCTGTGGATTTCGTTTTCTTGAGCGGAGAGGGAAGCGTTTTGAGCAGGGAAATCTTCGTTTCTCCCAATTCGAACTGTTTTTACCTTGATGGTGTTGAACGCAAATTCTACTGCACTGTTTCTTCGGAGTTTTTGCAAGAAATTACTGGCGGCAAAGAACGGGTTTTGGGTCTGACGCTCGTCACCCCGCCTTCCAGAATCGTTTTGTCCGGCTGTTCGCCCGTTCCGGCTGGGTGGGCTGTTGTTTCAATCGAAAACACTGGCGCCGGAATTTCGGTTTCGTGCGTTCAACCTTGAAGGTGCATGATTTTTGAAAGCCCAGGCTGGAGTGGAATTCGTTTTCATTCTTTCCATGGTGATGGCCCTAGCCGTTTTTGCAATCGCAACCGCCTTTCGCGAGATGGAGTTGAACGTGGTTTTGACCGCCGCCAGGACCGCGGGGGAGAAAATCGCTTTGGAGAACGGCGTGGTTTTGCAGAAGCTGGATTATTCCGTGAACGGCAATTCCGTTTCCGTAAACCCTGTTTTTTTCCCTTCCGTCCCGTCCGTTCCTGTAGATTGGCGTGAGAAGATCGTGGAAGGGGCGAAAAACGTCACTTCCCCTAATTCCGAAATCCGGGATAATTGTTTCCGGGCTTCGAAGGAATACTGTTTTTCTTTCCAATCGTAATGCGGGTAGTTGTTTTTGGAAGACTCTCAACTTCTGGCGTTCTGCCTTTTCTTCGCCGTTTTGGGAGTAATGGCGCTGTTCTTCCTCTCCTTATCCCTAAAGCCGGTTGAAAAAAGCTTGAACGGATTGTCCGGCGAAGACGTGGGGAAAATCGTTTTGGTTAAAGGGATGGTTTCAAGCGTTTTCCAGGGCTCTTCGTTCAATTCTTTCGACCTTTGTTATTCCAACTGCGTGAAAATAATGGATTTCAAAAAAGCCTTTTCGGTCAGGCAAGGGTGGCGGGTTGCGGTCGAGGGTAGCGTGAAGGAGTATAACGGCGAGTTGGAAATAATCGCTGGTTCGGTTGAAGTGCTGTCTTCGTAAAACTGGTGTTCGGTTGTTTGAGGAATTGCTGGCGGGCTTCGCTGCGGGGTTCACAGGCTTGTTCGCTTTCCTGCACGTCAATTTTCTTTTGCAGGTATTCCAGCCTTTTTTCCCCGCGGGTTTTTCCAAGGCGGTTTTCGCCTCGGCGTTGACGTTTTCCAAAACCGTTTTCGAAACAATCCCCACGGTTTTTTTCATCGTCCCGTCCGCTTCCTTCGGGGCGGCGCTGCTGCCTTCCCAAAAGCTTTTTCTCGAGGGAAAAGGGTTTTTCGCCTTGAAAATCTTGATCCACTCGATGTTTTTCGCAATGGTTTTCTCCATTCTTTCCCTTCCGCTGGTTTTCCTTTCCCTTCCGTTTGCATTCAGCCTGGTCAAGCCCGTAGCGGGCTTCGCGCTGGCTTTGATAGTCTTGTTGTCGTTGGCTTCGAAAGAACGGTTGTTTGAAACCGTCCTGGTTTTTTCCGCGAGCGGGCTTGTGGGGCTGGTGGTTTTGACTAAACCGTTGGTTGCGGAACCGTTGTTTCCATTGCTGTCGGGCTTGTTCGGCATTCCAGCGTTGTTTTTCGCCTTCAACGCTTCCCTTCCGAAAGCCCAAGCCGAAGCGGGAGCGGTAAAAATAGGCTTGAAAACGGTTTTCGCCGGGGTTTTGCTCGGCGCGTTTTCAGGCGTTCTTCCTGCGCTGACTCCGGCTTTCCTCATTTCCATGTTGTTTTTGGTTTTCGATTCCACTGAGAAGGAAAAAACTTTCCTGGAGGCGAGCGCGGCTGTAGTGGTCTCGAAAAACTTTTTCGATTTCGCCTCGTTTTTCCTCATCGGGAAGGCCAGGTCCGGAGCCGTGGCGTTCGCTTCGGAAGAATTATCCGTTTTTCCAAACCTGTTGGCTGCGTTGATAGCCGCTTCGATCGCCTTGTTCGCGGCTTTGGCGGTGGTTTCGGTTTTTTCCAGGCTGCTTTCGGGAATAAGGCCAGGAAAACTTTTCTTCGTTTCAATCGCCGCCTTCGTTTCAATAGCGTCTTTCGTTTTGGGCGGGGGCGCGGGGCTGGCGGTTCTGGCTACTGCGTCGGCTTTGGGTTTGGCTTGCGGGATTATCGGAGTGAACAAAAGCAGCCTGATGGGCTGTTTGATTATCCCGTCGTTGTGTTTTTTCTTCGGAATAGCGCTGTTTTGAATAAGCCGTTCGGATTGCGTTTTAAAACTATGGCGCGGTAATGGTTTTCATGAAATTGCGCGGGCAGCTTTCGCTGGAATTGTTCTTGGTTTTGGGGTTGTTCGCCATAACCTTGTTTTGGCTGAACAATTACTACCAGCAATTCAGTTCATCCGACTTGCTTTACGCCCAGCAGAATTCGCTGGCGCATCAACTGGCGTTTTTGGCCGGCGAGTCGTTCGCTTCCCAGGAAACGGTCGTTTTCGCCTTGCCTTGCTTTAGCCTGAAGGGGGAGCGAATTCCGTTTTGGGTTGACATTCCCGACGACAGGACGATTACGGTGCGGACTCTCGTCCCGTCGGAAGACAAGAGCGTAACCGTTCCTTTTGAGTTAGGGCTCGGGGGTTCGGATAGGGTGTTCAGGTTCGATTGTTCGGGTGAAAACGCGGGTTCGATAAAGTTCGTTGGAAGCGAAAGCAAGGTTTTGGTTTTGAAGGGTGCTTGATTTGCTAAAGCGCGGGCAGCTTTTCAGCGTGGATTTCCTGATCGCGGTGGGAGTGTTGACTCTGGTGTTGGGGTTGTGGCTCAATTCTTTTTCGGCAATCCAGCGGAATTCGTTTGAAACCGTGGGAAACGCTTCTTCCTTTGCAATCGCGTCGGATTACTTCAACCAGATTTATTCCGGAACCGACCCCGTTTCTTTGGGGTGCTCCGTATCGGGAAGCGAAATCGTTTGCGACGCTTGCGTTGGCGGGAGTGAAAAGGTTTTCACCAGGCGGCTGGTTTCATACCAGGGCGCGAAGTTGTTGAGGGTGGGTGTTTGTCCTTGAAGGCGTTTTTCCTTACTATTGACGCGCTGCTGGCGTTGACTTTAGTGATGCTCTTGTCTTACGCGGTCGTAGTTTCTTCGACGCCTTCGACAGCGGGGTTGTTGGAAATGCACCAGTTGGGAAGGGATTTTTTGGTTTTGACGTACCAGCAGGGGCTTTCTCCAGATTTCGCTTCGCTTACGGGCTTCAATTCCTCGAAAACGCCTTTGGCGAACGTTTCTTCTTCCGTGACCGCCTATCGTTTTTGCGTTAATCCTGCCCCCCCGGACTGTTTTTCGCAGCAGGATGATTTCGGGGTTTTCAACGTTACGGTGACGCCTTGACCATGAAAAAGGGGTTCGCTTCAGCGGCTTTCGCGGGGCTGGTGGTTTTGGCGTTGGTTTTCCTAGCATCGTCTTTGCAAGTGAGGCAAAGCGGCTTCGAAAACGCGGCACTCCACTCGAGGCTGGTGGCTGAAAAGGCGGCCGATTCCAAGGATTTCCTGAACGCCACGCTGAACGACGCGATTTTGGATTCGGCTTCAACCGTAGGTTGCAACCTTTCGCCAGACTTTTGCGGCACCGCCGGTTTCGACTCGCGTTTTGCCTCATATAGGCCTGCGGGCGTCGTGCTGAACGATTCCATAGTGCGGGTTTATTGGATTTTATCCCCGTTGCCTCTTGAGTGTGCGGCAGACGCCGTTTCCGGAACCGCGTCTCTTGCGTCTTTTTCTCTTGGGGGTGCGAACTTCTTTTCTAAAAACGAGTCTTGGATTTTCTCCAAGAACGTAGTAATAACCCAAACATCCGGAGGCGGGGTTGTCACCGGCTTTTCCATGAGAATCGACGGCGAGACTCCGGACTTTTCCTTATCCTGCTAGGCTGGTTTTGAAAGCAAAACCGCAAGTTCTTTAATCTCACGTTCCTTAATCGTTTTTTGAATGGTGGAGTGGTGTAAGAAATGCGCAATTACTTTGCGTTAATCGCTTTGATGTTCGTCATTCTTTTCCTTTACTCCCTGTCGCAACAGCTTTACAAGCCTTTGACTGAAGAGCAGGCCAGGGCTTTCGTTCTGCAAGACGTTTCTTCTTTGAACGCTGAATCGCGTTTTATCGGGGCATCATCTTTCGACGGGAAACAATGGGGTTTCGAGGTTTTAGTTACCACCAACGCCCATTCGTCTTGCCCGACGGCGGAAAGGCGGCTTTACACTCTTCCTCCAGTGAGTTTCAGGCCGGCAACTTTCATCGACGCTTGCTATCCGAGAGCTAAGCTTTTCTATCGCGAAGAGGCGTTGATCAATTCCGCGAATTTGTTGGGAATAAAAGACGACGGTTACGGGTGTGCATTCCCCGCTAGCGCAAATTGGTTTGAGGAAACGGCTTACTGCCCTTCCTTGTCTCCTTCCGAAGCGGCGGCGTTTGCGGTCGGCTTGCCTGCGGACTCGTGGATAGTGCTGTGGGATAAGGGCGGAGTGAGCAAGCTTTACGCTCTCGACGTAAACGGAAACCTGATTAGCTGAGCCGTTGTTTAAAGCACTAGCATTAACAGCCCTATCAGGAAGAAGAATATTCCCAGCCAGAGCAGCCCTCCGTACAATAGGGTGAGCAAAACCGCGATTATGCCGCTTCCGAGGGCAACGCTTCCGCCGGAATAAACTGCGAAGTAAGTTCCGAAAAACAAAATCAATCCAACAACAAGGCTGATAATGCCGTATTTGTTTATTTCCATTCTGACACCACCTTCTTTTTCAACAGAACAATTGCTTTAACGACGCGCGGTTTTAAAACATTATCCGTATTGCGTTGCAGCGTTAAAGATCACTTTAAAATACTTGCAAGCAGAATTACGTTATTCTGGGTGATTTTTAATGCAAGGTCCTGGTTGCGGTTGCGGCGACGGCTGTTGCTGAACCGTTTTTCTCTTTTTGCGTTCTCTGTGAAAAAACGGTGGTTTGGAAAATGGCTAAGCATAACGTGAAGATTTACACCACGCCGACGTGCGTTTACTGCGGGTTGGCAAAACGCTTTTTCAAGGAAAACGGCGTTGAGTACGAAGAAGTCGATGTGGCGCGCAATAGGGATGCGGCTGCGGAAATGATCGAAAAAAGCGGGCAGATGGGAGTGCCTGTGATAGACGTGGACGGGAAAATAATCGTGGGTTTCGACAAGCCGACTTTGAAGCACGCGCTTGGCGTTTGAAGAGTTTTTTGTCAAACCATTCTTCTTGAAAGCCTGGTTTCGGCTAGTTTTTCTATGAAATAAAGCATTACCGTCAGGTAAAACGCGTAAGCGAAGACTTCCAGCCAGGACGGGTTGTCGTTGTAGCCCAGCAGGCTTCTTGCAACAGCGCCGACTGCGCTCTTGTCGTCCAAAACCCATTTGGTGTTCCAAGCTTCGTCCGTGAAAAAGGTAATGGCGCCAGCCTCTTGGAATTCGTGAAAGCCGTGCGCAACCAAACCAGCAGCGAAGAGAATGAGCATGACGCTGGTTATCCTGAAGAAGACTTTGATGTCGAGGCGGATGCCGATTTCGTACAGGAAGAACCCCAGCACGACTGCGGCTGCCATTCCCAGAAACGCTCCGACCAGCGGGTTTGCGTTCGAGGAGAAGGCGAGTGCGTTCAGGAAAAGGACGGTTTCGAAACCCTCGCGGTATACTGCTATGAATGCCAGAGCTGTCAGCCCTCCTGCGAGGCTTTTGTCCACTGCTTTCTGGATGTTTTGGGCGATTTGTTTTTGCTTGCCCATCCAGAATATCATCCAAGTCAAAACCACGGCTGCGACGACCATTACCGCCCCTTCGAACATGGCTTCTGCAGCGCCTTCGAACTGGATTGAAAGAAAGTTGAATGCGATGGCCGTGAAAATGCTTGCAATCGCCCCCGCGGCTATTCCTACGTAAACCCGATTATTGTGCTCGGTTTGGTTGGTTTTCTTCAAATACCCTAATATTATGCCGATTATCAGCGCGGCTTCAAGAGCCTCCCTGAATCCGATGGTGAATTCCGCAATCAATACCAAACACCAGAAAGAAAATATAACCGGGTTATAAACTTAAAAGGCTTTTGATTTAAACCGTAATGGCGTTGGTTTTGGTATGGAGTACATGCAAACGCGTTTTTGGGAGGTTGATTTTGCCAGGGGGTTGGCCGTAATAGCAATGGTTTTGTTCAACTGGCTTTTCGCGCTGCATTACTTCGGGCTTTTGGAAAATTTCGACGCGTCGCAGGGCTTCTGGTGGCTTTTCGCGAGGACAACCGCATTCGCCTTCGTTTTCATAGCGGGTGTGGCCGTTTGGCTGGCGTTTTCCAGAAAAGACAAGGAACAGCTTTTGAGGCACGGAGTGAAGATTTTCGCTTGCGGAATGCTGGTTACAATTGCAACCGCCTTTTTCCTGAAAAGCGGTTTCGTGGTTTTCGGAATATTGCACTCCATCGGCTTTTCCTTGATTCTCGCCTTGCCTCTGTTGCGGCTTGGTGTTGAAAGGCTTTCGGTTCTCGCGTTTGCGTTGATTGGTTCGGGCGTTTTGCTGTCTGGCTTGCGTTTCGATTTTCCTTGGCTGCTGTGGCTTGGTTTTGTTCCTAACGGTTTTCTTTCGCTCGACTATTTTCCTCTTTTGCCTTGGTTCGGAGTTTTTGTTTTGGGCGTTTGCGCGGGAAAAAATTTTTATCCGAACGGAAAAAGGGCTTTTCGTTTTGAAGCAATTCCTCCGTTAGCAGGGCCGTTGTCGTTTTTGGGGAGGCATTCGCTGGCGGTTTATCTGCTGCACCAGCCTTTGCTTGCCGCAGTGCTTTTTGCGCTGGGCTTGAACCCGTTGGGATTGTAAACTTTCAGTGTTTGGGTTTCGCGCTGGTTTTGACGCGGCAGTCTTCGCAAAAAACGATTGTGGAGGAATAGTATAATGCGACAAGCAAAACCGCTATTGCCGCAATCGAAACTTCGACTTCGTATTGGAGGATAAATGCGTTGGCTCCTGCAAAACCGAGGAGCGCCAGTGCGCCGGCTACGAACGGCGAGCAGCAGGCGGTCGCTATTGCGCCGGTGAGGAACGCCCCGACGGCGCTTCCGCCGGCTTTAGCCTCGTGAAAGCTGAACTTGTAGTTTTTCAGCACGAAAACCTGCGTCGTGAGAATCAGGCTGAGCAGCGGCGAGGCGATTAGAGTGAATATTTTGGTCGTGTCCCTTATGCTGTAAAGCCAGCTTTCGAGGCTCTGGCCCCGGATGGATGTCAAGAAAAAGAAGAGCCACGCGAAAAACAGCGTGGAAAAAACGAAGAGGGCGGCGTATTTCTTCCGCGTGAGGATGGTTTTTTGCGCTTGCAGAAAACCGCGGACTTGAGCCAACGGAGTATCAACCCGCCAATTCAGCGTCTATCAGCTGTTTGAATGCGGAGTAAGGCTGCGCTCCGACAAGCTTCAAGCCGTTTACGAAGAACGTCGGCGTTCCGTCCACCCCGGCCTGCAAACCTTGCGTTTGTTGCTGCTGCACTATTGAAAGCTTTTCTCCCGAGTCGAGGCAGGCGTTGAACGTTTGCGCGTTCAATCCAGTGACGGTTTTAGCCCAGTTTTTCAGGTCGTCTTTCGTGAAAGCTACTGTTCCGCTGCCTTGCTTTTGCTGTTCGTCGAAAATCTTGTCGTGCAATTCCCAGAACTTGCCCTGGTCTCGAGCACACTCTGCGGCTTCAGCAGCCGGAGTTGCGCCGGGGTGAATCTGGTCTAGCGGAAAGTGCTTGAAGTAAATGACGGCTTTTCCAGTGTCGACGTAATCCCTCAGGACCTGCTTGTAAGTGTCAACGTAAAAACTCCTGCAGAACGGGCATTGGAAATCGGAGAATTCGATTATTTCGACCGGAGCGTCGGCGTTTCCTTTAACCGCGGTTCCTTGGGTGCTTATCGTCTGCCTTCCTTCGGGCGCTTGAATGGGAACGGCGGTTGGCGCAACAACGCTTCCGGTTCCAGAACCTAGCGTTTGAAGCGAGCTTTTCAAGTCGGAAATGCTGGAGCTTACGTTTGAGGAAGCAACCCATATTACGCCGGACAAGATCAATGCCGAGGCGATTATCGTGATCGCAATAGTGTAATCCGCATTTCCTTCAGTCATTTTTCAAACCACCTTAAAAAAATTTTCAAGAGCCTGAAACTATCTTCGCGCCGTGGGCCTGGAGCCATGCCCTCAACGCGTCTTTCTGCGTCAAACCCACTTGCCTGTCACCGTTGCCCGCAAGGAACGTGGGCGTTCCGCTTATCTCGTACTGAGCCCAGTATTCTGGGTTCCCGTCGACGTTCATCATTTTAACCCGATACCCTTCTTCGGCCAGTTCCCGCAAAATCGGTTTTTGCTGCTGGCAGAATTTGCACGATTCGCTGTAGAAGTACATTACGGGCGAAGCATCGTCGGCGTAGTTTTGGGTTTGGGACGGGGTTGTGGTGAGGAAATACGCTGCTATGCCGATCGCGATTACCGCGACTAAAGCCAACAAGAGTGTTTTCGTCTTCATTTTTCTTCAACTTGTTTTCGTGTTTTTAACCTGTTTCAACCGCGTTCCTTTAAACTTTTTGGTTTAACCGCTTTGAGTTGTCACGTTCTGGTTTTTGCCTGTAGTGAGGTTCAGTATGGTGACGTTGCCGGAAATCTTTTCGGGGTTCCTGAATACTTTCCACCCGTCCTCCTCGAAACTTCCCACTTCGCTCCACACGTCCCTGATTTGCGTGTAGTCGTAGTACTCTTCAAGCTCTTTGTCCAACAGCACGGTCGGAACGAAATCTATGCCGTATTTCTGGATGAGGCTTTTCGCCCACGTGTGGTTGGATTCGATGTATGTGACGTTGGCGAACTGGATGCCCATCGCCGTCAATTCCTTTTCGTGAATCTGCACGTTGTAGCATTGCTTGCAGGACGAGTTGATTAAGCCCAGCATGGTCACTCTTCCCTTGACTTGTTTCGAGGGGAGGGAAATGTAAACGGGGGGGATGGTCCTCCAAACCAATGCACCGTCCGCCTCGACGTTTCCGATCGTAAGCCATTCTTCCTTCAAGCCCTTGTACTCGTCTATTTCTCCAGTGATGATTATCGAAGGGATTTTGGTGATGTTGTACTGCCGAATCAAGGAAATGGCGCGGGAGTCGTTTAACTCCAATTCTGTTTCGTCGGAAAACGTTATGCCAACGCCTTGTTCAATGTTCTTCTGGAAGTCGAATGCTTTCGTGCATTCGAAACAGGTTGAATTGACGATCCTGGTTATTTTCAGGAGCCCGACAAACTTTTGTTTTTCCAAGTCGAAGTACAACGGTCGTGATAAAACCAGGCTTCCGTCAGGATTTTCTACAGCCAAAGGAGCGAGCGCCTGCTTCAAAGAAGGAACTTTGCCTATCTCTCCTGTGACTATGACCGCCGGGACTTTCTTCACCCCGTACTTGGCTATCAAGTCCGATGCGTTCCTGTAATCGAGAGTTTTATTTTCCACTTCCGCGCCCACCAGCGATTTCACGATTCCGTCCGCCATCGGCTGGACGTCGAAGCACTGCCTGCAGTCTTTGAACGTCAAGGCTATGACCTCGATTTTGGGCGTGTTTGGAGCAATGGTAGGCGAGGGGGTTGCTGTCAAAGAACCAACCCTGCCCGAACTCAGGACTATGTAAGCCGTAGCGAGAACGCCGACGGCTATCAACGCGTAAAGGGCGTACTGCAAGTGTTTTTCGCTTATTTTCGCCACGCAACCCCACCTCGATTATTCTAGCTTCCGAAAAATGCTTTTAAGAACGAGCTAAGCCAAATTATTTCAATCTGGGTTTTTTTAAACCGTCGCTTTTCTTCAGTTTTAGAGCAAAAAGAGGGTTGGAGCGTATGGACGTAAGGAAATTTCGCAAGAGCTTTCCGTTAACCGAAAAAGTGGTTTACTTCGACAATGCGGCGACTTCGCTTACTCCCGAGCCGGTTTTGGAGAAAATGCTCGAGTACTATCGCGAATACCGCGCCAACATCCACCGGGGCGAGCACCGTTTGACGGAGAGGGCGAGCGAGGAGTACGAGCGGGTTTACGATATTGCGGGAAAATTCTTCAACGCCAAACCTTCTGAATTCATCAACGTCCGTAACACGACCGAAGCCATAAATGCAGTAGCGTCGGGCTTCGACTTTTCCAAGAGAAAGGAAGTCGTTACTACCAGCATAGAACACCATTCTTGCTTGCTGCCGTGGGTAAGGCTGGAGGAGGAAGGCAAAATAAAGCTAAAGATTGTCGAGGGTTCGAGGGACGGCGCTTTCGACTTGCAGGATTTCCGGGATTCGGTTTCCAAAAACACTGCCTTGGTGGCTTTTACGGCGACGTCGAACGTTTTGGGCAACAAGACGCCTGTACGGGAAATATGCCGTATAGCGCGGGATGCGGGGGCGCATTCGCTGGTGGACGCGGCGCAGGCGGTCGGGCACAGGAACGTGGATTTGAAAAACTGGGGTTGCGATTTCATGGCGTTTTCCGGGCACAAGAGTTTCGCGCCTACCGGAGTCGGGGCGTTGTATCACCGGGAGGGCGTTGAGCTAAAGCCAGCTTTCGTAGGCGGGGGTACGATTAGTGAAGTCAAGCTGCATTCGTTCAAGTTCATAAACAACCGCGAGCGTTTCGAAGCCGGAACTCCCGATATAGGCGGGTGGATCGGATTGGGAGAGGCTTTGAATTTTATTTCGAACAACTTTTCTTTCATCGAATCTCAGGAAAAGCTTCTTGTGGGAAAAATGATGAGGATCGCGGAATACCCGAAAGTGGATTATTACGGCCCGAGGAAAGCGGAGGATAAGGCTGGGGTTTTCGCCTTCAACGTCGGAAAGCTCAAGCACCACGAAGTTGCGATAATGTTCGACAAGCTCTCGAAAATCTGCCTGCGTTCGGGGCATCACTGCACGATGCCGTTGCACAGGGAGCTGTTGAAAATAGACGGTTCGGTAAGGGCTTCGTTGCACGCTTACAACACTGTAGGGGAAACGGAATTGTTTTTCGAAACGCTTGAGAAAATAGCGAAGATAGCCTGATTTTTTCATACCGGCGGAGGGCATACGCCGCTGTCGCCCTTGTCGATTATCTTTTGTTTCAAAGCGTTTTCGAACTCCCAAGCCTGCCTAGGCCCGACGAGCACGCTGCCTGTGCTCGGAAAGAAGAACGTCGGAGTGCCGAATACGCCCAGTTTCTTTCCCTCTTCGAAATCACTATCCACTTTAGACGCGTATTTCTCGGAGTAGGCGCAAGCGTCAAACTGCGCTTGGTTCAACCCCAATTCTCCAGTCCACTTTTTGAAGTTGTCTTGGTTGAATTCCTTCTGCCTTTCGAAAAGCAAGTCGTGGTACTCCCAGAACTTGTTTTGCTCGTTCGCACAGAACGCCGTTTCGGCCGCCTCGCGGCTGAACGCGTGGGAAGGAATGGGGAAAACCCTGAATTCCAGTTTGACGTTTGGGTTGCGCAACAGGAATTCTTTCAGCGCTGGTTCCGCTTGCTTGGTGAACGGGCAGGAGAAACAGCCGAATTCCACTATCGTTTCGTTTCCCGCGCCCAAAACCGGCCCTATTCCCGTTTCAACAGTTCCGAACGAGTGTTCGGCGCCCGGGCGGAATAACGCGTCCAGGGCGCAAAAGGCGCTGGATTCTGGTCCGTTGCAATTCCCGTACGCCCAGTAGTTGTAAACCCCCAGCGCAGAATATGCTAAGGATGCGAAGAACAATACGGTGAATACCCACGACAGGGCTTTGAAATTGTCGTTGATGAAGATCGCGAGGCGGGGAGAGAATGAAAGGGTTTTCGCTAGGATGGATGCTTTGAGTTTTTCGTCGAAACTGGATTCGCATGGACGAAGCGTTACCATCTGGAATACGCAGTGGAACGCTTCTTTTGCCAGAGAGCGGTATTTTGCCGAGAATATGCCGAGAATGCCGAAGACGACTAACGCTATGAAACACAATACCATGAGTTATCTTCAGTTCTGCAATCGTTTTAATGCTTTTTCTCAGATTTTCGACAGGCGAAGGGATAATGCGTTGGCGACTACGCTGACGCTGCTCAACGCCATCGCCCCGCCTGCTATCGCTGGAGACAGGAGCCATCCCGTTTGGTAATAGAAAACGCCGGCTGCAATCGGGATTCCCACGATGTTGTAAACCATTGCCCAAAATAACCCGAGCTTTATTTTCCTGAGGGTTTTCCTTCCGAGGTTTAGGGCGCGGGGCGCGTCCTCGACGTCGTTCTTCATCAAAACTATGCTTCCTGATTCCATCGCGATGTCAGTGCCAGAAGCCATTGCCATTCCCACGTCCGCCTGCGCCAGTGCAGGCGCGTCGTTAATCCCGTCTCCAACCATGGCTACTATTTTGCCCGTTTTCTGCAATATCTTTATTTCGCCTGCCTTGTCCGCGGGAAGGACGTTCGCCAAAACCATTGCGATTCCCGCTTGCTTTGCAATCGCTTTAGCGGTTCGTTCGTTGTCGCCCGTAAGCAGAATCGATTCGATTCCCATTTCCCTCAGCTTTTCCACGGCAGCCCGCGCGTTCGGTTTTATCGTGTCTGCTACGGCTATGACCCCTACGGGCTTGAGTTTTTTGTTGCGAGCGTCGCTTTCGAACAGCAGCATCGCCGTCTTTCCCTCGTTTTCAAGGGTTTCGACCTGCTTGAGGTTTTGCGAGTGGTTTTTCGGGGAGCCGATGAAGTAATGCCTCGTTCCGAGCTTTCCGAAAACGCCTTTTCCGGCAACGGCTTTGAACGAAGAAATCTTTACTATCCTGATTTTCTTTGCAAGAGCGTGGTTTACGATGGCTTCCGCGAGCGGGTGTTCGCTGGGCTTTTCGAGGGAAGCGGCTATTTCGACTATCTTCCTTTCGGAGTAGTTTTTGTCCAACGCCGTGACGTCCGTCACTTTCGGCTTTCCTTCCGTAATGGTTCCGGTCTTGTCCCAGACGATGGCGTTTATTTTCCCGGTCCTTTCCAATGCAACGGCGTTTTTTATCAGAATGCCTTTTTCAGCGCCCATTCCGGTCCCGACCATTATTGCCGTGGGCGTAGCCAGTCCGAGGGCGCAGGGGCAGGCTATCACCAACACTGAAACTGCAGCGACCAGGGCGAAGGAAAACGGTTGCGAAAGCAAAAGCCAAGCCGCGAGCGTTATCACTGCGATTACTATGACTATCGGCACGAATACTGCTGAAACTTCGTCGGCAAACCTTTGAATTGGCGCTTGCGAGCCTTGGGCTTCCTCTACGAGCTTGATTATTTGCGAGAGGACGGTGTCTTTGCCTACCTTTGTGGCTTTGAGCGTGAGCGAACCGTGCTTATTGATGGTCGCGCCGTATATTTTCGAGCCTTTGGTTTTTTCCACAGGCAAGGATTCGCCCGTCAACATGCTCTCGTCGACGCTCGAATCCCCTTCAACCACGATTCCGTCGACCGGAATCTTTTCTCCCGGTCTGACCCTGATCTTATCCCCGACAGCGACTTGTTCGATGGGAATTTCATTTTCCCTCCCGTTTCTGATTACGATCGCGGTTTTGGGGTTTAAGCCCATGAGTTTTTTGATGGCTTCCGATGCCCTGCCTTTAGCCAACGCTTCCAGGTATTTTCCGAGCAAAACGAACGTGATGAGTATTGCTCCGATTTCAAAGTAATTCTCCATCACCAAACCGAAAAGCGACGCTACGGAGTAGATGTAAGCGGCGCTGGTGCCCATTGCAATTAGCGTGTCCATGTTGGCGCTGTAAACCCGAAACCCTGAGATGGTTCCTTGGTAGAATTGTTTTCCTGCCCAGAACTGAACGGGTGTGGCGAGAATGAAGAGAATGAGCGTTTTGAATTGAAATTCGGGCGTCAGCATGACGAGCGCCAGTGCTGGTAGGGATAATGCGGCTGAAACGATCACTTTCAGCTTCAATTCCTTCATTTCCTGTTCTTTCAGCATCGCGGCGTGGTCGTGCCCGGGCAT
This sequence comes from Microcaldota archaeon, assembly GCA_964408425.1. Classification (GTDB taxonomy): domain Archaea; phylum Micrarchaeota; class Micrarchaeia; order Norongarragalinales; family Norongarragalinaceae; genus UBA10210. The sequence goes on along the minus strand of CAYOZI010000006.1, from coordinate 18,885 downwards.
TCCCATCGACGGGTTCATGCGCGTGCCGTGTTGCATTTGCACGTGGTTCATTCGCATTGCCGGTTCCGCCCGCGGGAATGCTTTGTAGCCCGTTTGCTCGACGGTTTTAACAATCTTGCCTTCGTTGCAAATCTTTTCGTCGAACTCGACGGTAGCCTTTTCGCTGCCGTAATTCACGTTGGCGCTTTTCACTCCCGGCGTTTTCTCTAGCCTGCGTTTTATCAAAATGCTGCACGAAGCGCAGTGCATTCCTACAACGTCGAAAACGCTTTTTTTCATTTTTCCTTCAACCGCCGAATCCAACCCAAGCCAGCGGCCCTTTGGGTCCTAAAACCATTATCAAGACTATCAACAGCGCCATTCCGACATTTATCAGTACGAGCGTAAGGCCTGAAGGCAGGCTTGTTTTGCTTCCCTCGCCTCCCGCTTCCTTGTAAATCATGTAGCTGAGCCCGGCGAGGACTATGGTGCAGGCGCCGAACAGGATGAAGAGGAATTCCAGCATGTGGTCGTTCAAAAGCATTATCGCGGTCATAGCCCCCATTATTCCCGCCATTATTCCAGCCATGAGCCCTTCCAGCAAGCCCATTATTCCGCAGCAATACCCGCAATACCCTCCGACGAGCATGCCGACTGCAATTCCGACGACGCTGCCTACGAACATTCCGTTTGATGCAGCCACGAGCGCGCCGATCATGAATCCGCTCATCATTCCGAGCGTCATGCCGACCATCATTCCGCTTCCGCAAGTGAATTCCTTGCGGTATGCGATGGAATGCCATACTGCAAAAGCGTTTGCGCTTACGCCTACAGCCAAAAGCAGGAAAAGCCACTTGTACGTTTCCAAAACCGTTTTGCCGAACGATGTCAGAATTACTGCGAAAAGGATTTCCGCGCCGATAATCAAAAAGAACGACAAGAGCGTGTTTTCCAAAAGCGTTCTTTCTATTTCAAAGCCGTTTTTTCCGTTGATCACGCTGGAAAAAAAGTTTTTCGCGGTTTCAAGCGAGCTTTTTCCTTCGCTCCCGGCTTTGCTTTCCAAGGGGGTTGTGGATAACCCGTAGCCTTTTTCCCTGACCGCCTTGGTTATTTCCACCTCGTCTCCCGGTTCGCATTCGATGGTTATTTTTCCCGCCTTCCTGTCGGATTCGACTAGGCTGGCGCCGGGAAACCTTGAAACCGCCCTGGCGATTATTTTCTCGCAAGAATCGCATTCGACGCTCTTCACGTAGTATTCGAACTTCATTTTCAAGCTACCTCGTATCCTTCCTTTTCAATCGATTTCTTGATTTGAGCTTCGTTTGCCGGAGGCTCGAATTCCACGGCAACCTCGTTTTTAGAGTAATTAGCTTTCACGCTCTTGACGCCTTTCAATTCAGAAATCGCGTCGCTCAAAAGAATTTCGCAGCTTTTGCAGTGCATTCCCTTGGTCTTGAACGTTTTCTTCATTTTTTTCCAACCTCAGTTTTCCACGATTATTTTTCCTTGGAACATGTTCATTCCGCAGCGGAAGCCGATTTCCCCCGCTTGGGTGGGCGTGAATGTTTTGGTTATCGTCTCCCCGCTTTTGGAAAAGAATTCAAGCCCGAAGTCCGGAATGACCATTATCCTGCTGCACCCCGCGCTCCTGTCCGCCTTGAAGCGGAATTCGACCGGAATGCCTTTCTTCACCCTTACGGTATCCGGGTTGTAGCCGTAATTCATTGCGGTCACTTCGACAATCTGCACCCCGCCTTGGGGGACCGCCAGCGTAGCCTCTCCTGCGATTGACGCGCTTGCCGAGGGAGTGAAGAAAAACAACGCCCCCACTCCCGCCATTCCGAGCAATATCAATCCCGCGAGAACCAAACCGCCTTTATCCATTTTTACCCACCGCTTTTTAGCAGTTATATTTACCCCAATCCGGCATTTCAGGTTTCAGCCTTTTTCGAAATAATTGTGAACCTTGGCGTAAAGCGCGCCGATTGCGAACCCGGCGATCACGCTCAAAACAAGCCCGATCGCAGCATTTGCCGCGTCCAAGGGTTTGGCGTTCAGCAGAATCCCGTGGAAAATGTAGTTTCCGAAGGCGAGAGTAAAGTCCGGCGCGAGAGTGAATGCAACCGCGCAAACCGCGTACAATATTCCCCAAGTGGAGCCTGCCGCAAGCCCTGTTTTTGTTGAATCCATTCTTTCAACCCCTCCTTTTTTGTTCATAGTCTTTTTCACCGAAGCCGATATTTAAAGTTTTACTGCAACTGTAACGCTTTTAACGGGGGCAGCTTCTGCCTCTTCATTACCATCCGAATAAAGTCCATCCGGGATGCATTACTTTCTGCATGGCGACAAACGCGACAGTGAAAACCGCCATCCAGAACGCGTTTTCGGTCAGCTTTCTCCAGTCTAGTGGCATGTTTTTTTCCCTCCTTTTAAGGCGGAATGCATCATGAACAGGTGTCCCCCTATGCATGCGCCAATCACGATCGTGTACAGCCAAGCGCCTCCAAACCCCGCAATCTGAAGGGCCACGATTATGATTACGGGCAAGATGCAGCACAACGCCATCATTGCGAAATGGTTTTCCTTTAGTTTTGTCCAGTGTTCCCTGAATGTCGCCATGCGCTTTACCCCTTGCTTTTTATCCGATTATCTGCCCGAGCGTTTTTCCGGTGGCTTTCTGCAAAAACGCTGGGTCAACCTGCTTCAAGCAATCCGCAAACTGGCTTGGATGGTGGGATAGGTGCTGGACGTTTGCCTCGTCGTTCAGGTTGCCGCACTCGTTGCCTACCTGCAGGGCTTGTTGTTGGAAATACTGTTCGTTCGCCTGCGTTTCCAACAGCAGTCCTCTCGCATCCCTGTCAAGCTGCGGTTTAGCGAAAGTCGAGAACGCGCTCCAAGCCAAGAGGAGCACTCCGACGAAAAGCATTGCGTAAACCAAATACTCGTTTTTCATCAGCAGCATCCGCCCCTTCTTTTTTTTCCGGTCATGTTCCACACCTCTTTTTTTACAGGAATATGGCCGCGTAAGCGGCGATTATCGCAAGACTAGCAACCGCGCTTGCTTTGAACGCGACATCCCATTGCGAAGCGGAGAGATGCCGGACTATCGGGCACTTCCCGTCTATTCCCATTTTCTTGAAAACCCCTAGCATCATCACTATTCCAACCGTGTTCGAAAGCACGCCTATGAGCAAAAAGAATTCCTGGTATTGCGCCAGGACGGTTGCGAACGCAGCAAGCCCGATGAAGGGCAGGAAATCCGTAAAATGGTGCGCGCAGCAGGCGACCATTGCGGTTGTTGACATGCCTCCCGCGGCTGCAACCCCGCCCTTTGCCTTTGCCAGAGCCGCTTTTTTGGCAATGGATTTTTTGAGCACCGCGTAAAGGTAGGCTTGGATTGAAAAACCGGTTACAAGCGCGGCGATCCACGGAAACAGGCGGTTGAATTCCGACAACGCCACGCTCCACGGGTTTGTTGCAAGCATGAGCCCGAAGAATACGGCCAGCAGGAAAAGCCCTCCGGCTATTCCGGCCAGCAAAGGCCGTTTCCAAAAGAATGCCAAAAACGCGCGCGCCATGCTTTTACCTTTACAACTTTTGTAAAAGTAATTGCCGGTCCTGATTTAAATAGTTTTGTGTGGAGCCGCGGTCACTTTATAGAGACTTTTTTCTTTGCGGAGTTTATGTGCCTGAGCGTTTTTTGCCGCATTATTGCGTAAGCGTCGGCGTTTTGCTCTTCGGCATCGATGCTGAAGCCGAAACCCCGTACCGCGGCAAAAGGCGAGAAAATCTTGAGCATTGAAGATGAGAACTTGAACCATGCTGAGGAGTTTTTAACGTGCGCCAGCTCGTGCAGGAGTACGGCTTGCATTTCTTTTTTCGTCAGGACCTCCTGCATTCCTACGCTGATGAAAATGCGGGGTTTGAAGAACGAAGTGGAGAACGCAAAGGGCTTTCCGGAATCGAAGGAGAATGCCTGGGGCGTTTTCGCGAGACCCATGCGCCTGGATTCATTGTTGACGAATGATTGTATGCTTTTGGCCGACTTGGAGCTGGCCTTCTCGTAGTACCAAGGCACGAGGACTAGCCCTGCAGTCAGGGCTGCCATTACCACTATCGGAATCGAGTAGATCAAGAGCTGGGTAAGGGTTACTGCGCAGGTTAGCGATACGGACTGGCAGGAAAGGGATACTGCAAACAAAACCAGCGGAGTGAATAGGAAAGCCAGGTGCACGTATATCAGTGTAATTCTGGTTTTTTGCGAAAGGCTCTTGTCGGTAAGCTTGGTCAGCAGAAGCAATGCCAAAGCCATGGCTGCGACGGAAATGCTTACGTTGAACGGGTTGGACAAGAATATTCCTATGGCGTTAGAAAGGTGCGGAAGCATTAGCTCTTCAAACATGATTATTCCCTATTACTTCTTGAAACGCTCGTTGAAATAGCTTACTGCAGTCGACCCAAAACTTTCCATGAGCTTGTTCACCGTGTTTTCCAAAACCGAGTATTCCAAATCTTTTTTCGATGCTTTTGCGCTGTAAACGTAGTGCTGCCCGCCCCTGCCGTAGTGGGCCTTGCGTGAAACCAGTTTTTTGTCGTGCAGCCTGTCGAGTATGACCGCTACGCTGGTAAGCGCGCATTTTCCGCGCAGCTTCTTGTGGACTTCCCTAACCTTGGCCTCGTGGCAATTGCACAATACATCCAGAACTTCGCTTTCAAGCGGGCTCAAAACCGATTTCAGCCCCTTGGTTTTGGAACCCTTCTTCTCGAAGCGGAAGCCAGTTACGTCTACCATAAACAAGACTGCCCCCCCGGAATATTTAAAGCTTTACAACATCTGCAAAGGTTTATTAACCACTTCAAACACGAGAATCTCGTAAGTTTTACAAAAACTGTAAGTGTAAAAAAAGCGGATGGTGGTTTTGGATGGCTGAACACGAAAAGGACGAGAACGTGCAGAGTTTGGTTTACGTTGCTATTGCGGTTCTTGTCATGATCCTTGCTTTCAACCAGTATCAACTCGCGACCGTGAGCAGCCAGATTTCCCTTTATTCGGCACCCCGCCTTTCCTCACCCCAGGGAAGCGGGGTTGCCTCGCAGGCTTCAAACATAAACCTTCAAGCCCTGGCCGACCGGGTAATTCCGACCGGCGTTCCGGCTGTTTACGGAACCGAGCTTGGAGTGAGTTACGATGATCCGGTAGGAAGCCTGACCGTTCTCGGACTGCTCGACGGCGACTTGAATCCCGGCGGGAAACTGAAATTTTCGCAGTTGAATGCCCAGGCGCAACAGCGCTATGTGGCTATGGGCCAGATGATCGCGTGCGAATACTGCTGCGGTGCAAATGCCCTGGTGTTTCCGAACGGCCAGCCTGCTTGCGGCTGCCAGCATTCGGCTGCTATGAGGGGGTTGGCTATGTACCTTTTGATAAACCATCCAGACATGACCGACGTCCAGATTCTAGCGGAAATGGGGAAATGGAAGACGCTGTTCTTCCCGAAACAGGTTTTGAGCAAGGCGATTTCCTTCGCTTCAGCCGGGTTGGATTCCAACATCAACACGATAGACTTGACTTCGGAAAAATTCCGTGATTTCAAGGCATCCGCAATTTCGACGTCTTCCGGAAGCCCTGCATCATCAGGCTCAATCGATACGAGCGGTTGGTCGGAGGACGAGAAAATGAATTACGAAATGCATGGAATCATCCCCGCAAGAGTCCAGCAAAGCACCAGTTCAGGAAGCGCTGGTGGCGTGCTTGCGAACGCGCCGGACATGGTCGGCGGATGCTGAATTTGAAATAAAATATAAAACTGAGGTGGAGAAACATGGAACAACAGACGATTTTGGCCGCGTTGATAGGGATTTTAGTTTTAGTGAGCGTCTTCCAGGCATTCCAGCTTGTGGAGTTGAGCGGCAGGGTGCAGGGAATGAACTCATACGGCGCTCAGTCTTACTCGGTCCCGTCCGGACAGCAAAGCCAGGTAAGCGGGCAGCAACTTCCGGCCGGACTTTTGAGCGCGCCCGACATGGTAGGCGGCTGTTGACGCAATGCCGTCTGCCTGCCCCCTATTTTTTTCAGAAAAAAGGTTGGTTTTGCCAGTGAAGATGCTGTTATTCGCATTGTTGGTTTTGAGCGGCCTCGTTTTCGCCTACGCGCCTCAAAGCGCGATAGTTTACAAGAACGAGGCTTGCGGCCACTGCACTTCCTACATTTCCAGCCTTTACCAAACGCTCGATTCGATCGGAGTTAAGCAGATTGAAATCAAGGATTTTTTGAGCGACCAAGAGGCAAGGGGGGACGTGGCGTCAATCCAGGATAAATTCAAGGTTCCGGTTGAACTGCAGGGGCACTTGCTAACTGTCGTGGACGGGAAGTATTTGTTCGAAGGGCATTTTCCGCTTGAACTAATGAAAAAGTTTTTGGTTGATGAAGCGCAGGATTTCGATTCCCTGGTCGTGACGCAGGATTCGATGGGAGACGTAGATTCGTACTTCCACCTGAAGGACGGGGTGATTCAGGAATGCCCGATAAGCCAGCCCATTTCCGAATGCGATTCGCACGCGGGGAAAAGCGTTGCCGGGCTGGACGTGTTGAAAGTGAAGTTTGATTCGAACGCGCTAGTCCTAGCTCTGCTGGGCGTTGCGCTAGTGGTTTTGGTTTTGCTTTATTCGGGCGTGATAAAATGAGTTTCGAAACCCTGATTCCGCTGGTGGCCGTTTCTGGAGTAATCGACGGCTTGCACCCTTGCGGTTTTGCGGTTTTGCTTTTCTTCATAGCATTCCTGCTTTCGTTAGAGCACCAGCGGAAGGCAATCTTGTTGATGGGCGCGGCGTTCATTTTCGGAGTTTTCGCCACGTATTTGCTCATCGGACTGGGAATTTTGACGGTGTTCACTTTCTTCACCCCCCACTTTATTTCCAAGCTCGGCGCTTACCTCGTCATTCTCGTGGGCTTGATTGACTTGAAGGACGCTTTCGCCGGGACGAGCACGCTTAAAATCCCGAAGTTCGCTTCCCCGCACATCAGCAAAACCATTGAAAAAGCCACACTTCCCGCGGCGCTAGTCGCCGGGCTGTTGGTGGGGTTGTGCGCGTTTCCGTGCGCTGGCGGGATTTACGTGGCGGTGTTGGGCTTGTTGAACGCGCAAACCACCGCAATGCAAGGTTTGGCTTTGCTCGTGCTTTACAATTTGATGTTCGTTTTGCCCCTGGCTTTTGTTTTGCTGTTCGCCTCCAACCCTAAGGTGATCGACGGAATAGAGCGTTTCCAGCACAAGCACAAGAAAACCTACAAAACGGTTTTGGGCGTTTTGATGGTTGCTTTCGGGCTGTTGATTTTGTACGGCGGCTTCATGTGAGGAGAGTAAAATGATTTGCAAGAAATGCGGGAAAGTGTTTTACGACTGTTGCGGCGTAAGCCCTGTTTGTGAAAAGTGCGAGAAGGGAATGAGCAAAAAGGATGTTGTGCGGTTGTTGGACGATTAACCCGCGCGGTTGAAACGCTTTAAAACCACGCTTGCGTTTTTGGTTTACTGGGTGGTGTTGATGGCTGGAAGGTTGAGCGGGAAAGTTGCGATAGTAACGGGCGCCGGCAAGGGGATAGGCGCCGGGATAGCGAAAATATTCGCCAAGGAAGGGGCGAAAGTCGTCATAGCTGATTGGGATTTCGATTCGGCAAAGAAAACCGCTTCTTCAATAGGAAAAAGCGCTTTTGCAGTGAAATGCGACGTTTCGAAAGCTTCGGATGCGAAGGAAGCCGTAGCGTTGGCGGTGAAGAAATTCGGGAAGCTTGATATTCTAGTGAATAACGCGGGCGTTTATCCGTTCCACAATTTCGTCGATCCGGGTGAAGAGGATAGTTGGCACAAGACGATTGCCATTGATATTGAAGGCGTTAAGAACTGCACGCTAGCTTCGGTCCATCGGATGAAAAAGCAGGGGAACGGCGGGAAGGTAATAACCATCTCCAGCATCGCGGCGGTTAAAGGATACGTGGGTTTGACCCACTACTGCACTGCGAAAGCGGGAGTCTTGGGTTTCACGAGGGCGTTGGCTTTGGAATTGGCGCCGTTGAAGATAAACGTGAATGCGGTATGCCCCGGCTTGATTGACACGCCCGGGGTGAGGACGGGCGTGGACCAGAAAACCATTCAGGGCATTGCGCAGTCGATTCCCTGGAAGAGGGCGGGAAAGCCAGAGGATATAGCGTGGGCGTGCGTTTACCTCGGTTCTGATGAAAGCGATTTCGTCACCGGACAGCAGATCGTGGTCGACGGGGGGAATGTTCTCTAAGCGTTCAATAAGTTCTTTTAACCCCGCCTCCCCTTTTTTCTTCATGAAACTCATCCACCGGAACGACGAGAAGCTGAAACTATCGCCGCAATTCCTCGAGGATTTGTGGTACCTGACCAAGATAGTTAGTGTGAACGACGTCGTTGAAGGCTATTCCTTCCGAAGTTTCAAGACCGAAGGGTTGAATCGGCCTGTTGCTCCGGAAAAAAAGAAGGTCAAGCTGGAAATAAAGGTGGAAAACGTCGAGTTCGCGGAAAGCGTCAACAAACTGCGGTTGACCGGAATAATCCTTTCAGGCAGTCCGGAGGAGTACGTTTCTTTCGGGGAACACCATACGCTAGATGTAGAATTGAACGATTCTTTCGTTTTGAAAAAAAGGCTGAGTTCGCTGGAGGAAAGCTATCTGCAGGAGGCGTTGAAGAAAACCGCGCGCACGAAAATCACGATGGTTGTAATGGACGAGCACCAGGCGCTGTTGGCTAAAGTGGATATTAAAGGCGTGAAGTTTGTAGGCGAGATAGAAAACAGGGCGAACAAGCGTGATCCGAAGGGTTTCGATTCCCTGCAAGGCGCGTTTTTCCAAGAGCTGGCGAAAACGCTGGAAGGAGAGGAGATTCTCGTTATTGCAGGCCCGGGTTTTGCGAGGGAGAATTTCAAAAAGTTTTTGGGGCAGAAAAAGCCGGATTTGCTGGAAAAAGCGTATTTCGAGCATTGTTCGAACGCAGAGCAAAGCGGGGTTTACGAGCTTTTGAAAAACAAGGTGCTGGAAAAGGTAATGAAAAACCAGCGGATTGCAATGGAATTCGCGCTGTTCGAGGAATTCAAAATGCATTTGGCTAAACAAGACGGGCTGGTGGCGTATGGTTTGGAAGAAGTGGCAAAGGCGGTTGAGTACAACGCCGTGGAAAAACTGGCGGTTTTGGACGAGCTCGTGAGGAAAAACCGGACTGCTTACTCTCTCGTAGAAAAGGCTCGGGAAAAGGGGGCGGAACTGGTGATATTCGATTCCAACGACGATGCGGGGAGGGAGTTTGAAGCGTTCAAAATAGCCGCCCTGCTGAGGTTCAAAATCGCCTGAATGCCTTTTTCAGATGATGAAGTCGCTTTCGTGAGCCGCTCTTTTGGGCGTGGTGTAAGGGTAGAATAACGCTATGACTATTACGATGATGGCTATCAAAAGCGGGTTTGCAGTGAAAAGGGAGTAAAGCAAGACTACTAGCAACCCGTAAACTTCCAGGCTTTGAACCGTTGTCAACTGCGCGTAAGCCATGTTTGTCGCCTTCGGGAGTTGGGAAGGAGGACCTCCTTGGGGTTACGTGAATTAATGCCAGCCCTCCTTGCCGTTCTCCTCGTCTTCTGGTTTTTCTTTCCACCTCCCGCTATGCTTACGCACAAACCAAATAAATACTTTTGCTTTTACCTATAAACTGTATAGAATTATACTTCTTATCGCTTTTTGTAAGGGGTTTATATTTTTTTCTTTTCAATAACCTTTTTTCAAAGCCATTCTTTGCATTGGAAAGGGATATTCGGAAAGGAAGATGGGGGTTTGCGCGAAGGCGTTTTTCCACCGGAGGGCGTTTTTGCATTGGATTACGAGAGTAGCGTTTCGGAAGCGGTCAGGGGAATTTTGAGTGAAATGCAGTTCATCCACTATCCTTTGAAAGAGGATTTGGTGAACCTTTCAGCGTTAGCCCGTTTTTTGAAGCCGGCAGTGGAGAAGAAGTTGGGGGAAACGGTTTCGCTGGATGCCATAGCCATCGCCTTGAAGAAAGCTGCTGGCGAGTTGAAGTACAGCCCGCCACAGGCGTTTGAAATAGTGAAAAACGCGAAGCTTACGTTGAGGACGGGGTTGAGCGTTTTGCATTTCGAGCGGAGTGAAGAGTCGGCGAGGAAGATTCTGGATTTCCAGCAAAGGATTGATTGGGCTGCGGGGGAGAAGATGTACGTTTTGCAGCGCAGCGAGGAAATGACCGTCGTGGTTTTGAGCAAGTATGCCGTGGAATTGGCGGGTTTGGTCGGACGGAATGCGCTTTTGGCGAGGAAGGACAACCTGGCTTTGCTTACCGTTTCCTATCCTTCGGCAGGGTTGGATGTTTTCGGGATTCTGGAGTTTCTCGCCAGGCAGTTTACCGAGTGCGGGGTGAGCGTAATCGAAGTTTTTTCGTCCTTCACGAAAATATCGTTTTTGTTTGACGAGGAGAAGGCGTCTTTGATTTACGAAAAGATGAGCGACGCGGTCGAATCGAGCGAAAAGCTTTCGTTGCTGGCTTCTAAAAAACGCTGATTCGCGTATTCAGTATTTTACGATTATCCTCTCTCCCAAGCTGGCTATGTTGCTCAAGCTTAGATCGAGTTTCTGCCCGGAAGACGTTTTGACGATGAACGTTTCGTTCTTCTTGTTTATCCCGACGACCGTGCCTATGGGGCTTCCTATCTCGGTATAAACGCTTTTGCCTTCCAACCTCATTTTGGCGAACAAGTCGTGCTTGAACTCGCGCGCCAAATACACGACTAGATACATGGCTGCGGTTCCGAGGATGAGAGAATAAAAGAAGTCGGCGAAGGATATGCTTCCTATCACCCAGTCTGCCGCGTTCGTGAAAATAAGCCAGAACAACAGCACTCCGGCCGTTTGTATCAAATACTCGGGAAGCAAGTGGTTTTTCTTTTCCTGCAACGCTTGCAGAACCTCGCCTATGATTATCAGCAAAACCGCCACTGGCAGGAGCAGGAGAAAGTCCTTTATGAACCAAGCGGCGATTTTGGCTATGTTGAAAGTTCCTTGGAGCGAAGCGACTTTGGCGAAGCCCATCCACGCGGAAGCTATGAAGAACGGGACGGACGCGAAATAAAAGATGAAGCTGACGTTGTTGAAAGAGATTTTCAAGTCCGCCAATCCGGCGAAGAGCCGTTCTTCTATTCCCAGCGCTTTTATGATGAAATAAGCGCCGAGTATTCCGAGCAAAAGACGTACTCCGAGGAATTCGGCCATTGCAAATAGCAGCAACGCCAACCCTGGGATTCCGAAGACGATTCTGGCGATTTGCGGTTCTTTCAATTTTTCCAAAACCGCGAAGTAAGTGGATTCGAGTTCTTTCGTTTGTTTTACGGTTACGGTGCGGACGCTGTTTACCTTCACTCTCGAATTTACGAGAGGCAAAACCTGTTCGTCGCTCGCCCCGTCGCTGACGAAAACGCACGCGTCTGGCGAAAACTCGTCCATGATTTTTTCGAGTTGCTTGACTACCTGGGAGTGGGCGTGATAGCCGTGCCTCTGGTCGCCGGTGACGGTTGCGATTTGCACGTGCCTGAATTCCCTGCTCAACTCGTCGTAAAGCTTTACCGCCGCATAAACCGTGTTTGCATCCGCGTCTTCGGGGTCTGCTATCCCCAGCGCCGCAGCCGCCTCGAGGTTTTCCTTTCTTCCGACGATGGGTCCTTTGACTTTCGCCTTTTCGCCAAGGTCGTTGTCCACGTCAACGCACAATACCAAAAGCCTTTTCGCTTCAGCCATTTTTCCTCGCCTTATTCTTTTATCCTACGCCTTAATTTAAACCAACTCGCTGTTGCCTGGGATAAGCGAAAAAAACAAGTCGGTTTTCTTTATCTTCAGCGTTCCCTTCAATTCCTTGAACAATTCTTCCTTGGTTTTCCTTCCCGGCTTGATAATCGGCCCCCATCCTCCGCCAATTTTGTTTCCCGTAATCTTTTCAGCCGGCTCCAAGTTTATTTCATCTCCCATACCCGTAAAAGTCATCATTAATTCCACGTTCTTGAACCACTTTCTTTCGCCGGAAATCAGGAACGCGCCTTTCCCTACGAATTCTCCGCTCGAGTATTTGGAAACCTGGCTTTTGGAAACGCTGTAAACGTCGGCAACCCCGCTTTGCAGCTTCCAGGCGTTCGAGTAACAGGCGGCAAACTGGGCGGCTTCCTTCAAATCCTTCTCTTTTGCCTTGGTTCCTTCCTTGAGTATTACGGCGCTTGCACCATGCACGTCGGCGTGGAAGAACAAGTCGTTTTCCTTCAGGTTGTTGGCGACGAGCAGGTCGTTTTGCTTGGCGTTCTTGCCTCCGACGCACAAAAACCCGTTCGTGGTATGGAAAAACCGGAATTCGTGAAACCACTTTCTCTTTATTTTGAAAGAAGCTTTCCCTTTCTCCTGCCTTTCTTCCCCGGCTTTGGTGGCGATTTTCCTTTTCGTTTCTTCAATCGCCTTTTCCGCCCCCTCTTTTTTCCGCCTGAATTTCTTGGCTTCTTCGAATAACGCCCGTGCGTTTTCCAACGCGCTTTTCCTTACATCCAATGCGATTTTCATTTTTCTTCAGCCTTTTTTTCCGGGGCTTTCTTGACCCATTTTTGCCCCCAGTCTTTCTTGCTTTCGCAGTTGGGCGTGAGGCACATGTTGAACGGCCTTCTCCCGCGCCTGATTACCGTGATGACCGGTGCTTTGCAGAACTCGCAGGCTTTGCCCGTAGGCTTGGGCAGGGAGTTTTTGGGGAGGGGAAACGTGGTTTTGCAGTCGGGGTATTGGTCGCACGCGGCGAAAACCCCGAAGCGGCTTCTCTTGATGACGATTTTTCCTTTTCCGCACTTGGTGCACTCGCCGAGTTCGCTCGATTGCTTTTGCGTTTGGTTGACGGCTTCCAACAGCTCTCCCCCTATCTCGCCCTCGTCTTTCTTGAAGCTGGTCAGGAGCTTTTTCAAAATCGCCTTTCCTTTTTCCAAAACCTGTTCGCTCGTCTTCTTTTCCGCCTGGATTTCCTCCATTTCGCCTTCGAACTGGCGAGTCAAGTCCGGGGAAATGATTTCCGGAACGTGCTTTTCCATCGCCTGGAAAACGCTCAGCCCCAAAGGCGTCACTTCGATCGACTTTCCGGAAACGTATTCCCGGTCGTAAAGGGTTTTAATTATTTCCGCGCGAGTCGCCTTGGTTCCGAGGTTTTCTTCCTCGAGAGCTTTGATTATCGAAGCTTCAGTATAACGCTGCGGAGGCTGGGTTTGCTTTTCAACGATCTCGATCTTGTCGACCTTGATTTTCCCGCCTTCGTTGAATTCCGGCAGTTGTTTTTCCTTCAAGCGGAGAAAGGGCTCGTAAAACTCGAACCAGCCTTTCTCGCTTGTAGTGACGCCGTCGGTCGCGTACTCTTCGCTCCCGCTTTGCAAAATCACTTTTTGTTTTTCCCTGAGTGCGGGCTTGGCGAAAGTAGACAAATAGCGCCTTGCGATCAACTGGTATAATCTCGAAGCGTCTTTGCTTGCTTTCGGGTATACGCCCGTCGGGTAAATGGCCGGGTGTGCGGGATCGTCTTTCGGCCCTTCGTGAGGGACAAAGCGCTTTTGCTCCTGGAGTTTTTTGGAAAAAACTGCCAGTTCTTTTTGTTCTTCAAGCTGCTTGATTATTTTCTCGTGGTTTAATTTGGCGGGGAGTTTTTGCGACGAGGTGCGGGGGTAGCTTATTGCCGCCGCTTCGTACAATTCTTGCGCCAATTCGAGGGTTTTAGTGGGCGTGAATCCTATGGCGGCGTAAGCTTCTATCTGCAGGCTTGTTAAATCGAAGGGAAAAGGCGGCAGTTGCTTGAACTTTTGCTTTTCAACGCTTTTTACCGAAGCGTTCTTGTCGCTGTTTTCCAGCGCTTTTTCCGCTTGCTTCTCGTCCAAAAACCGGTTTTGCTTGTGCAGGAATTCGACCCCTTGGGCGTAAGCGAAAACCTGCCAGTAAGGCGTGGAAACGAAACTCTTTATCTTCAATTCCTTTTCGCTCAACAAAGCGAGCGCCGGCCCTTGCACCCTTCCCATGCTCATTATCCGGAATACGCCTGCCTTGCGGATGGCGCCCATTAACGCCCTCGAAACGTTGATTCCCCAAAGCCAGTCGAGAGTATGCCTGGTCTGGCCGGAACGGAGGAACGGTATATCAAGCGGCTTCAAATTTTCGTAGGCTTCAGTCAAATCTTCCTTCGTAAGCGTGGAGAAAAACATTCTCTCGGCTTTCTTTCCTTTCGCCAGGAATTCGATTATATTCCCGCCAATGGTGGACCCTTCGACGTCCCAGTCGCAGGCGTTGACCACTTCGTCGGCTTCTTTCGCGAGTTTTTTCAACAGAGTATAATATTTTTTGGAGTAATCGCTTTTCTTGTCCGCTTCGAAGCCCGGAACCCACTCTATTTCGAAAACGGGGTAGCCGCTGCCTGGCGTTTTTTGGTGGAGGGAAAACAAGTGGCCGACCGCTGGCGCGACAACCGCGTTTTTCCCGGGAACCTCGTAGTATGCCACTCCACCGACGGCTTTCCTGGTGTTTTTTCCCAAAGCCGCGGCTATTTTCTCGGCTACCGTCGGCTTTTCCGCAATGATCAATCGCATAAAGTCAAGTTTCGCCATTACTTGTATATAAAACCCGTGTGCCGTTTAACGCGGTTGAAACGAAAGAGAATTCAAAGCAACGCGTATTTGCTGAGGTAAATCTGGGTTTTCAAGACTTCCAGGAACGGGAGTATGAACATCGACTGGATTATGAGCGCGATGAAGCGCGAGAACCACAATGCCTTCCCGAGTTCCAGGAAAAACCACGTGTTTACCAAAAGCAGTATCGCGGCTGTAATGAGGAAGAGGATTACGTACGAAAACTTCTTTTCTATCAAAGTAATGCTTCTTGAAATCGCGTGGCTCAGGCCCTGTTCTTCTATCACGACGGCTTGGGGCGCGAACAAAACCAACAGCGATACTACCAGCCCGAAGAGCATTCCGAGCGCCGGGTTCCACGCGTATTCGAATGCCAGGAGGTTGAACGCGACGATGACGGCAAAAGCGGTTATGTAGATGAAAAACAGGTTGAGCGTCGAGCTTTCGATCAGCCCAATGTCCCTCGACGTGAGCCGGTTGAGCGTCCGCTGGCTTTTCACTACTACGTTGATCGCGGCTATGGCGAACGAAAAGAAGACTATTGCGAACACTATGGCTGCGATTATGAGCATGGAGTCGAGAGTGCTCAGGTCCGTCTTGATGCTTCCGATTCTCAGGAATGTCGCGCTCAAGGCGACGAAATTCGGCAAAAGCAGGGATAGCGGGAATGCAATCAAAAACGGGATGCTGAATGCGGAGATGAGCTTCAAATTGCGTTGGTATGCGTCTATAGCGTGATTCAGCAATACCCCGAAACCCCCCATGTTTTTTCCCTCGCTTGTCATTAAACCTTCTAACTTTATTAAAATGCTTTTCCCGACGCTTTTCTTCCGAGCAGGCAGCCTATTCGGGCTTTGTGCATTTTCACGTCCAAAACCCCGCCTATCCTCGCTTTGCTCACGACCACCTGCCTGTACTCCTGCGTTCTTCCGGAAAAACCGGTTTTGGCTTTCTCGGTTATCAGGATTCTGGCGTTTTGCCCGACGAACTTCTTGTTTTTGCCCAGGCTTACACTTCTCGCCAGGGCGCTTGCCATTTCGCTTCTTTTTTTCACTTCGTCGTTTTCCAGCTGTTTTAACTTGAAAGCAGGCGTTTTGGGGCGGGAGGAGAATTTCGAAATATTGACCATGTCGCATTCCGCTTTCCTCAAAAACCCGAGCGTCTCTTCAAAATCTTCTTTCGATTCAGTCGGATAGCCTACGATTATATCCGTAGCCAAAACCGCGTTCGGAAACTTCCCGTTTATTTTTTCAAAGCACGACGCCGCTTCTTGAATCGTATAGCCTCTTTTCATGTCCTTCAATACGCTGTCGCTGCCGCTTTGGACGGGAATGTGGAAGAACTTGTAGATTTTTTCGTTTTCAAAAGCTTTCAGGAGTTTTTCCTCCAAACGCAAAAAATGCTGGGGGTTGAGCATTCCCACCCTCACCTTGAAATCGCCGTTGATTTCGCTTATCCTCCCCAAAAGCCCGGGGAGGGTAACGCCGCAATCCAATCCGTAGGCTCCAGTGTCTTGGGAAGTCAACTGTATTTCCTTAGCCCCACCCTGCAAAACCGTTTTTTCTATCGCGTCCAGGATTTCCCTCGGGCGGTAGCTTTTCACTCCTCCCCTGGCTAGTTTCGTGGAGCAGAAAGTGCAGGAGGAAGCGCAGCCGGAGTTGATCTGGATTCGGGCTATAACCCCGTCCGTAACCGGATTTAGTTTCGGGAAGCCGTTGTTTTTAGTGAAAACGGTTTTTTTTCCCGCGAAAGCGTTTTCCACCGCTTCAACAACGCTATCCTGGCTGAACGTGCCTACGAGCGAAGCTTTGGAGTTGGCTTTTTGCACGAGCGAAGGCGTGGTTTGGGCCAGGCAACCGGCTACGACGAGCGGCTTGGGCGTGTGCGTAACTTTCCAAAGGATTTTCTGCTGTGTGGCGTCCTTGACGCTGCACGTATTCAATAGAATGACGTCCGCCTGGCTTTCGCTCTCCGTTATCTCGTGCTTATGCTCTTTCAACTCCATTTCCATCCTGTCGGAGTCCGCTTGGTTGAAAGTGCACCCGTAAGTCTTTATGTAAACCTTCATTTTTCCCGCACGCTCTATTAACTCGGCAAGAAAACGATTAAAAACTCTTTTTCTCAAAAGGTTATCCCTCGTTTTCGCCGGGAAACCTTGTTTTTCGCGAGGATGGGAAGTTTAACGTTGATGGTGGACTGATGAAATATGGTTAAAGCGGCTAAGCCTTACATTTGCGACCGTTGCAAGAAGGAAACTCCGTTCTTGGAACCGTGCGATTACTGCTCTCGCAAAATCTGCAGGGCGTGCGAAAAGAGCGCTGCGACCCACTCTAAACTCCTGCACACTATAATCTGCAGGGATTGCTGGGGCGACTTGCACAAGCGCAGGAAGTTCAAAAGCTTGTAAGACTCGGGAAGTGGGTTGTTTTGGTTAAAGGCGTTTTCGAGCCTTGGGTTGAAAAATACCGTCCCAGGAAGATAAAGGACATAGCGGGCAACAAGCACGTTTTCGAAAGGCTCGAGAATTTCGCTAAAACAAAAAACCTTCCCAACCTTCTTTTCGCCGGGAGAGCCGGAGTTGGCAAGACTACCGCAGCGTTGGCTTTGGCAGACGAGCTGTACGGGGAAGACCGCCAACAGAGTTTCATCGAATTGAACGCCAGCGATGAAAGGGGGATAGACGTCGTCAGGGGAAAGATAAAGGATTTCGCGAGAACCCTGCCCTTGTCGGGAGTGGATTTCAAGCTTATTCTTTTGGACGAAGCCGATTCGCTAACCTCAGACGCGCAACAGGCGTTGAGAAGGACCATGGAAGCTTACGCTCGAAACTGCCGTTTCATCTTGAGCTGCAATTACTCTTCGAGGATAATCGAGCCCATCCAATCGCGTTGCGCGGTTTTCAGGTTCAGGAGCCTTGAAGATGGGGATTTGAAGAAAATAGTCCAGGATATAGCGAAGAAGGAAGGGCTGGATGTGGATGACAAGGCGCTGGACGCGATCGCCTACATTTCGGAAGGGGACGCGAGAAAGGCTATAAATTGTTTGCAGGGTTCTGCAGAGAAAGGAAAAATCACCGAGGAAAAAGTGTTCGAAGTTTCAAGCCGTGCGAGGCCGAAGGAAATTGCGGAAATGGTTGAACTGGCGTTGAAGGGAAAGTTCATTGAAGCCAGAAATAAACTGAATACGGTGATGGTGAAGTACGCGATGAGCGGGGAAGATGTTTTGCAGCAGGTTTACCGAGAGGTTATAGCTTTGGGCGTTTCGGATGAAGTGAAAGTGCAGCTGGTGGATAGGGTCGGGGAGTACGATTTCCGGTTGAGCGAAGGGGCGGACGAGAGAATCCAGCTGGAAGCGTTGTTAGCCCAGATAATGCTGGTGGGAAGTAAGAAAGCCTAAAAACCTTCTTTTGGTTATAATGCGTAAGGTGTTCTAGTGTCTTCGTTGTCCCACGCTTCCCACGTTTTGCATTTCATCGTCCACGAGAAGGAAAAGAAGGAGAAGAAGCTGGATCTGGATAAGAAAAAACTGGAGAAGCTGAGGGGTAAATTGCGAAGCCGTTTGGACGGTTTTTTGAAGGGAAAAAAGGTTGAAGTGAATTCGTTGAGCAAAGAGTTTTTGAAGCAGGCGATCGTCGTCGACGAAGAGAAAAAGAAACTGGAGTATTTGCACGCTAGGCTTGAGGATGCGAAGAGGAAAGGATTCGTGAAAAGCCGCTTTTCCTTCTATTCACCGGTAAAACAATAGTTTTTTTAACCGCCGTCGCGTAACGTCTTTTTCGAGAATAAAGGGTAAACCCATCAAATGAGCTCGGACGAATTCGACTTTCAAAAAGGATTCGGAAGAATCTGGACTGTTATTGCCTATTGTCTGGGCTACTCTAGAGCAAACTTGATGCCTTTCAACATGAAGGTCAAGCGCTTCAAGGAAAGCTCTTGAGGGAATGAAAGCGAAAAAAACTTTTTTCCGAAACGGAAAAAACCGCTGACCCGCATTTGCACGCGAACTTTTCTGAGTGCGAACAAAACCCCTAGCTTGAAGCGTATCGAATAGAATAGGCTAAGGTTAGAGACTGTGGTTCGAGAGACGCAGGCAACCCCAAGGAGGCAATCCCAGAAGACGAATTGTCGCCAGGTCTTCTCGCAACCACTCTTTGCAAAATTCGGAAAGGTAAATATTAGACCTTCAAGCCCTTTATAATCATTTCGTTCATTG